>NZ_JBXUHE010000007.1:0-197789 GCF_057180585.1 Actinomycetospora sp. 2LY8.5 | reverse complement strand
GTGCGCATCCTCGCCCGCGCCTGGCTACGCGTCCTCTGGCGCTGCTGGACCAACCACGACACCTACCGGCCCGACCTCCACCGAGGGCTGCAACAACAGCTCGCAGCAGCGGCGGCTTGACACAGGGCTCTCAGCCGGCCGACCACTCGAGATCGCGCCGCACCGCCGTGCGGATGGCCTCCTCGAGCTCGTCCCGCTCGGCCGCGACCTTCTCGTACCGCTCGCGGAGCGCCACCATCTCGTCGAGGAGGCCGTACCGGTCGGGAGCGCTGGAGTACGCCAGCGCCGAGGTGCGCGAGGCGCACCGGTAGGGCGTGCTCACGTCGTCGGTCAGGCCCACCGCCACCGTCCGGCACACGAGGTCCGGTGACGTCGTGCTCGGCGGAGTACTGGAACCCGCACGACGTGATGAGGTCGACGATCGCACCGGGCAGCGCGAGCTCGGGGTTCTCGACCCGTCGCCGCTGATCGGCCGACTGAAGAGCGCGGATCTCCTCCCCGACAGCCCGGCGGTTGTTCACAGCGCCCATCGTGCACACACGCCGTCCAGTCGTCCGCGGGCGTCGTGTCGAACGCCTCCACCGCCTCGCGGGCGTCCTGCAGGAACGCATTGTCCGGCCGACGTGCACAGGCGATCGCGATGAGACGACGCACGTTGTCGGCGGCCCGCGTGATCTGTTCCTGGAGCGGTGCGCCGTCCATCGGCACGATCTCGCCGCCGAAGCGACGCTCGGCCATGAGCACCCAGGTGGCGACGCCCTCGGCCGAAACCGCCGTCAGCGGGCAACGGGCGTGCAGGAGGTCCGGGTCGTCCCGATCCGCCACGCGCCGATCGTGACGGCCCAGCCAGGCATCGAGCGCCGTGACACGCTGGACGTCATGGACGAAGCGGTGGCTCGCGTCGCGTCACTCACCGTCTTCCCGATCAAGGGCTGCGCCGGGATGGCGGTCGACCGCCGAGAGGTCACGACGACGGGGCTCGCCGGCGACCGGCGGTTCATGGTCGTCGCGCCCGACGGGCGGTTCAAGACGCAGCGGCGCCATCCCCTCCTGGCGACGGTCCGGCCGCACCTCGACGGCTCCTCCCTGACGCTGTCAGCGGACGGCCGCTCGACCTGCGCGTTCGACGTGCTCGACGACGGGCCGCGGCGTCAGGTCGAAATCTTCAGCAGGCCGCACCCGGCGGTGGACCAGGGCGACGAGGCCGCCGCCTGGTTCTCCGATGTGCTCGGCGCGGAGAGCCGGCTCGTCGGCGTCACCCCCGAGCACCATCGCCCGACCGACGGCCTCGTGCCCGGCCTGTCGGACTGGGCCGACAGCGGCTCGCTCCTGCTGCTCTCCCGCGCCGCGGCGGAGGACCTCTCCGACCGCGCCGCGGAACGCACTGGCGAGCCCGTCCCGCTCGAGCGCTTCCGCGCCAACGTCGTGCTCACCGGCTGCGCGGCCCACGCCGAGGACGACTTGGACCGCGTGGTGCTCGGCACCGCCGGGTTGGCCTTCTCGAAGCAGGCGGTGCGCTGCGCCGTCGTCACCGTCGACCAGCGGACCGGCGCGCGGGTCGGCCCCGAACCGCTGGAGACCCTCGCGACCTACCGCCTCACCGACAAGGGCGTCGTCTTCGGGGCGAAGTACACCGTCCTGACGCCCGGCGAGGTCGCGGTGGGCGACGAGTTGCGGGTGGTACGCAGGGCCGAGCTCGTGCCCTGACTTTCGTCGTTCGCCTGCGCAACCGCGCGCTGGATTGCCACGCTTCCGGGATGAGCGACGGCTACCAGGTCGACCTGACCGCGCTGCGTGCTGCGGCCGACGGCATCACTCGCACGGTCGGCCAGGTCGGCGCGCACCCGGTCACGTCGCTGTCCACCGGCGCCGGCGCGATGGGACATCCACGGCTCGCCGCGAGCCTCGTCGGGTTCTGCGAGCGCTGGCAGGCGGGCGTCACGCACCTCGTCGAGGACGGTCGTGCCGCCGGGGATCACCTCGGCGTGGCGGCCGCGGCCTATCAGCGAGCGGAGGACGCGACGGCCGGCGACCTCGAGGAGACGCTCCACCGGCCCGGACCGGACCCGGCGCCACGCTGATGGCCGAGCTGGGCGAGACCGCCGATCCGCGCCTCCTCGTGCCCGGCGACCCGGAGGCGGCCCGCGCGGTGGCCCGCTCGATGATCGCGTTCGCCGGCAACCTCACCCAGGCCGGCGACGGGCTCGCGCGCATCAGCACTCCGGACGGCTGGAGCGGCGAGGCCGCCGCCGCCTTCCGCGACCGGTTCGCGCTCCAACCGCCCGCGTGGCAGGGCGCGGGCGACGCGTTCACCGTCGCGAGCCGGGCGCTCGACATCTACGCCGAGACCCTCGAGTGGGCGCAGCGCCAGGCCTCCGAGGCCGCTCGAGTGTTCGGCGAAGCGCAGACGGCCGCTCTCCACGATGCCGTGCAGGTGCAGGCCCGTGGTCTGCTCGACCACGCCCGCATGCAGCTCGCCGCAGCCGGGGACGACGCCGCCCGCGCGCTCGACGAGGCGGCAGCAGGCGCCCCCACGAGCCGCGGCTTCTGGGACGACGTCGGCGACCTCCTCGGCGACGTCGGCCGGGACCTCGTCAACACGTCGGCATCGCTCGGGAACGCCGCGCTCAACAACCCCGCCGATGTGGCGGCGATGGCCGGCGGCGCGGGCCTGATGCTGCTGGGCGGGACGGGTGCGATCGGTGGCGGCGCGCTCACGGTGACCGGCGCCGGCGCCCCGGCCGGCGTCCCTCTGACCGTCGCCTCGGCCGGCCTCGTCGCCACGGGGGCCGGCATCGCCGGGGCGGGTGCGATCTCGCTGGCTATCAACGCGTCGGGCGACGACCAGGTCCAGCCGCTCGGTGGCGGACGCCCGCCGCCAGGGCCACCGGTCAAGCCAGCGGCGCAACAACCCCCTACACAAGCGCGGACGCTCACGAACATGATGGACGACCTCTACCGGGGCGCGCGGTCGTCGAACCGCATCGGCGACGGACACACCGCGGATGCCGCGCTCCTGGAGCGAACGTCGGGCGGGCTGGTGAAGGGGAAAGACCACATCAAGAAGGCGAACATCTACATCCGAGGCCTGCGGAATTGGCTTCGCCGTAACCCGGACGCATCCCCCACTGATCGCGCCATCGCCACCAACGAGATGAATCGCCTTCTCCACGCAGTCGGAAGGACCCCACCACCGTGAACGACGACGAGGACCCTCCGGTCGATCAGAAGGTGGCGAGCACGATCGCCGATTCGCTGATCAGGTCATCTGCTCGCGGAGCTGCCCTCGTGGGTCAGCACATTGCCGACTACGGCGAGGTGTTACCCCACATCCTCGCTGCCGACGTGGCTCGCTGGTACTCGGACGTCGGGCGTCGAACGGATCGCAGCGAGGTGAGCGACGCAGCAGCGGCCGTCGAGGCGCTCGCTGATCTCTTCGGCCAGGAGAACGATGACATCGACAACGTCGTTGCGACTGGCTTCCTCGAGGCTCTACCGCAGCCGGGAGAGGACGGCCGGGAGGTCGTCGAACGTCTGCCGGCAGCGCTGCGCGAGGAGCTAGGGCGGATCGAGAACTGGACGCCGGGTTGACGCGCAGCGAGCGGTGGCCTGGTCCAGGTAACTCACCGTCGTTGCGACGTTCGGAGTTGCGCGGCGAGCGCGTCACCGGTCTCGCGAACGAATTGCTAGATCATCGCCGGCGGCGTGGGACGTCGAGGCAAGGAGCCGCGCGCTGCGGCGAACGGTGCGTACCGCTCCGACATCGCACTTCCTTAGGAGCCCGGGCCGTACTTGACGTCGTACCGCACCGTTGGTGGCTGCGGTGTGCACTCGCCACTACCTGCTGCTGCCCGCGCACGCGGACGAGCTGGCCGACCTCCGGGCGTCAGCCGGTCTCGAGGCCGTCATCGTCCCCGCTGTTCCGTTGCGACCTACGATCATGCCTGATCGAGATGTCCACGGGCGGTCGGGGGCACGCTGGTCGAAGCTTTCTCACATGATCAGGTGCACCTCCCGCGCTTCGGCTCCGCACGGCAGGTCACGATCAGCCACAGCCTCGCCGCCTCACCAGCTCGCGGGACGCGAAGCAGACTGTTGTGGCCCATCAGCCCGCAGAGAGGAACTCCTCGTAGCGCTCCTCCACCCGCTCACGGTCCGGATGCTGCGCCCGCTGCTTCGGCAGGGTCAGTGACACGCCGGCCATGGCCTGTAACCCGTGCTCAAGCATCGGGCCGTCGATCTCGTCGAGGATGTCGCGGCGAACCGCGACCGTGTAGTCCGGGCGCACGCCGAGGACGTTGGCGTCGAACGCGCGGTGGTGGATCGAGCATAGAGACAGCCCGTTGGGCACGATCGGCGTCCCGCGCTCCTTGCCGTCCGGGATGATGTGCGCGGCGTCGAGGAGCTCGACATGCCGGAGTCGGCACATAGCGCACGAGCGCTCGTAGGCCCCGAGAACCTGAGCTCGGAACACCGGCTGGTGCAGGCGGAGCTTGGTCAGTCGCTCCACCGTGCGGCGGCGATCCGTCTCCTCCGGCCTCGGGACACCGAGCCAGCGTTGCTGGTTCCCGAGGGCCAGGGCCACCCGGAGGTTCTCCGGCTCGTCGGCGACGACGTAGACGGGGTACTGAGCCAGGTACACGCCCTGCGCGACGGCCACGAACCAGATCAGCGGCAGCTGCTGCTCGAACGCTCGGCGCAGCGCCCGGTTGTCGGGGAAGTCCGGGTCGGTACCACGGTAGGCGTAGCGCACCAACCCGTCCGGACCCTCGACGTCCTCGTACGGCGGCTTCCCGCCCGGCGGCGTCCAGGTCGTGCGGATCGCCAGCGCAGCGTCGAGCTGGCGTGGCTTGCAGATTCCCTGCTGCCGCAGGAGGAGCGCGACCGACTCGCCATGGAACGGAAAGCTGGCGACCTCCGGCTGCGTGACTGTCTGCGTGCCGAGCTGTGTCCGCTCGTCAAGCCATGCCATCGCCGCTTCGCGCGCCGCCAACTCGTCGAGGAGCGCCACGGTCAGAGATCGTGCCACGCCGACATCGCCTCGGACGGCACTGCACGCTTGGCGTGCTGGACATCGGACTCGGACGGCCGTTGATCGATGAGGAATGCCTCGGCAACGGCGGCCGCGGCGTTCGACGATCTCGTCCCGCTCGGCCGGCACGCCACGCCGGAAGAGATCGCGAAGACGGTCGTCTACCTGGCGTCGGACGACAGTGCCTGCATGACCGGCGCGACGGTCCCGGGCGGCGAGGTCGCCGGATCGCGACCGCGATGTCGGACGGGCTCGCTACCGTCGTCGTCATGACCGCTCCGACGCCGAGAGAGCACCCGGATGACCGCTCGCTCGCGCCCGGGGCCTCGCCGGCCGCGATCCGTGCCGCCCTCTTCCCCGAGGACCGCGAGGCGTTCCTCGCGGCCTACGACATCGCACTCGAGCATGCGCGGCCGACGTTGCACCTCGCCCCGGTGCGCGACCTCCTCGACGAGTGGCGACGACGCGCCGTCCTCCAGGCCGATCCCGAGGCGTTCCGACGCCCCCTGCGCCATGCCGCCGAGGTCTTCACCGGCGACGCCGTGCTCCACGGCGAGCCCTTCGAGGCCACCCGCGCGCACGCGGGCATGGAGGCCGGTGTACCGGGTCGAGACCCGTCGGGGACGACGTCGAGGCCGGCGATGCTCGCGAACCGCCGAACGCTGTCGGCCCATACCGCTCGTCGGTCCATGAGTAGCGCGAGGCCGGAGGTACCGCCGCGAGAGGAGCTCCCGCCGCCCCCCGTGCCGACGCCACGCCGCGCGCGGTGCACGACGCGCTTCATCCTGAGCACCGGGAGGACTTCGACCGGGCGTTTCGGGCCGCCCTCGACGATGCAGCGCGCGACCTCAATCTGACAGTCGTGCACCAGACCGTCGAGTTCTGGCGACGTCGGGCGTGGATCACCCGCGACCGCGAGGCGCACCGCCGCGTCGTGCGCGAGGCCGTCACGGAGCTGACCGGCGAGGCACCGCCGGACGACGAACCGACCGACGTGTCCGAGCGCCGGCTCTGAGCCGGAATCACCAGCGGGTGGACCTGCTCCTCGTCCAGTGGGCCTGACCGACGCGTGACGCGGGCCCTCACCGGGGTACTGGCGCGACGAGAGGACACGTCCATCAAGGAGGCCACGACCGTGTCGCACCAGCCGCCCGACCCCTACGAGTTCCTGCCCGACGTCGCCACGTTCACCGTCACCAGCACCGACGTCGCCGACGGGCAGACACTCCCGAATGCGCAGGTCAGCGGGATCATGGGCGCCGGGGGTGAGGACGTCACCCCGCAGCTGTCGTGGTCGGGCGCCCCCGAGGGCACCAAGAGCTACGCCGTCACCTGCTTCGACCCCGACGCCCCCACCGCCAGCGGTTTCTGGCACTGGGCGGTCACCGGCATCCCCGCCTCCACCACCAGCCTGCCCGCCGACGCGGGCGACCCCGACAAGGGTCTCCTGCCGGAACAAGCGATCACCCTCGCCAACGATGCCGGCGCCAAGCGCTACATCGGTGCCGCGCCGCCGCCCGGGCACGGCGCGCACCGCTACTTCTTCGTCGTCCATGCCGTCGACGTCGAGGACCTCGGGGTCGGCGCCGACGCCACGCCGGCGTTCCTCGGGTTCAACCTGTTCTTCCACTCGATCGGCCGTGCCACGATCACGCCGACCTACGAGATCAGGGGCTGAGCACGACCGGGGGGCGCGGTGGAGGGTGACGACGGCCGGCCGCTGCCCTCCCTCGAGCGCGTCTCGGCGTTCAGCGACGGCATCTTCGCCATCGCGATCACGATCCTGATCCTGCCCCTGACCGACGTGCAGGTCCGGGACGGGCAGGTCGTGACCGACCTGCTCGCCCTGGGCCACCAGTTCCTCGCCCTCGTGCTGAGCTTCGCGGTCATCGGGGGCTTATGGGTCCTGCACCACGACGACCTCAAGGCCCTGCGCGGCGCGAGCCGTCGGCTGCTGGTCGCGAACCTCGTGTTCCTGTTCTTCGTCGTGATGCTCCCGTTCCCCACGGCGCTGCTGGGCGACGGCGACAGTGTGGCCGCGACGATCATCTACGCCGGCTCGATCATGGCGACGTCGCTGAGCTCGCTGGCGCTGTGGCGGATCGCGGAGCAGGACGGCCTGGTCGGCGAGGGATGGGCCCGCCGCTGGGGGCACGGGAAGTACTGGGGCACCGCCGCCGTCGTCGCCGGGTTCCTGCCGTCCATCCCGATCGCGTTCGTGTCGCCGACGTGGGCCCGGATCAGCTGGGCACTGGCGATCCCGCTGAGCATGATCGCCGACCGGCTCGAGGCACGGACGGCCTCCGCATGAGCGACCAGGTCCACCCCGACGACGTCGACGCCTGGCGGGCGTGGCTCGCCGAGCACCACGACCGCGGCACCGGCGTGTGGCTCGTGACCTGGAAGGCCCGCACCGGGCGTCCGACCGTCGGCTACGAGGAGTCCGTCGAGCAGGCGCTGTGCTTCGGCTGGATCGACAGCACCACCCGCTCGCTCGACGACGAGCGCACCGCGATGTGGTTCAGCCCGCGGCAGCGGCTGGGCCCGGTCGCCGAGCGCGCGGCGGCCGGCGAGAAGGCCCACCCGAAGACCTGAACGCGCCAGGATGGCAGGGTGTCCGCACCCTGGGTCCTCGACGAGGACGACGCGCTCGCACTGCTCGCCTACCTCGTCACATCGGCGCGCACGCAGGTCGACGAGGCCGCCGAGTACGGCCCGATGCGCCTGCTCACCGCCGCCCACCGGCTCGCCGAGGCGATGGGCCCGCGCGCGAGCGAGCACACCGCCGAGGCGCTCACCGGCCCGCTGGCCGACATGCCCCTGCTCGCCGTCCCCCGCGGTGACCGCGAGCAGTACGTCGAGCAGCTCGACGAGGTCTGCCGGTCCCTGGCCGCGCACCTGAAGACCAGGTACACGCCATGACCGACCCCGTCCTCGACGCCATCCACCGCCGCCGGGTCACGCGGGCGATGACCGACGAGCCCGTCCGGCGCGAGCAGGTCGAGACGATCCTCGACGCCGCGCGGTGGGCGCCGACCGCGGGCAACCGGCACCTCCAGCGCTTCGTCGCCACCACCGACCCGGGCACGCTGCGGGTGCTGCGCATGGTCTCCCCCGGGATGATCGCCCGGCCGTCCGCGGCGATCGCCATCTGCATCGACCACGACCTCGTCGCGCAGTACGGCTTCCCGCCGGAGAACCGCGGCCCGTGGATCGACGTCGGCACCGCGACGGCGACGATCCTGCTCGCCGCTCAGGCGGTCGGGGTCGGCGCGGGCCCGGTGAGCTCGCTCAGCCGCGCCGCCGTGGGCGTCGTCCTCGACCTGCCCGCGGGCTGGACCGCCGAGCTGATCATCTGCCTCGGCCACCCGGCGCCCGACCAGCCGCGACCCATCAAGCCCGCGCGCCTGACCTGGCGCGACCTCACCCAGTGGGTGCCGGCGGAGAAGCCTCAGAGCTCGGAGTGACGCGACGCGATGGTCGTCGCGACGTCGCGGAGCTTCACGTTGAGGTCCTGCGAGGCGCGCCGCAGGACGTCGAAGGCCTCCTCGGCGGTGGCGTTGCGCCGCTGCATGAGGATGCCCTTGGCCTGGCCGATGACGTCACGGGACTCGAGCGCCTCGGTGAGCTGGGCGCTGCGCAGCTGCTCGAACTCCAGGTTCCGGGCGGACTGCAGCGCGACGGCGGCGTAGGACGCGAGGATCAGCATGGAATCGCGGTCGACGTCGTCCAGGCCGGCGGCGTCGCGGAAGTAGTAGTTCAGGGCGCCGAGCCGGGGCGGGTCGCCGCCGGGGAACATGCCGGAGGCGCACAGGGCCGTCACGCCCAGCTCGACGACCCGGGGTCCGAAGGTCCGGTAGTGCGGGTCCTGGCCGAGGTCCCGGCTGTGCGTGAACCCCGAGCTCGAGGTCGCCGTGGCCTCGACGCACGGCCCCTCGCCGGTCTCGTACTGGATGTGGTCGGCGCGGGTGGCCAGCGGATCGGTCTCGACCGGGGTGTGGAAGCCGCCGTCGTTCTCGCGCAGTGTCACCGAGATCATGTCCGCGGACGGCACGAGGGCATGGGCGCGCTGCACCACCCGCTCGAGCACGCCGATCACCCCGGACTCGGACGCGACGTTCAGCTCCTGGCCCAGCGTCACGAACTGCTCGGCCAGCGGCCCGAGGTCGGCATCCCCCGTGGCCGGCGTCGGCCCGCCCTCGCGGTCGATGAACCGCTGACGCGCCGCCTGCCAGTCCCGCTCCGATGCCATCACCCGGTTCTACCGGTCGTGGCCTGCACGTTCCACATCGCGGTCGGGTGTCAGGTGTGAGGCCTCGGTGCTGACGGTTACCCGTCGGCCAGCATCGTTCGGCGGCCCGGGCCACCGGTCGGTGTGAGGTCCTGACCGGTGCAGACGTGGTTGCCGCCAGGGCCGCCGGACCCTCATCCGACCTCGACCCGTCGCGACACGATCACCCGGTCGCTCTCGTTGCCCCGTGCCTGCCGCAGGTCGGGCGGCCGCGGGCGGAAGTCCGGGACGGTCGTGAGCCCCAGGCTCTGGTCGTCGACGCGCAGGGTCACGGGGCCCTCGATCTGCAGGTCCACGAGGGCGCCCTCGCGCGGGACGTCGTCGAGCTGGAGCCGCACCGGCCCGCCGGCGAGCGGCACCGTGACCGGCGGGCGGCCGGGATACGACACGGTGACCGACGAGGCGGGAACCTCCGACCGCACCGTGATCGTCGGCGCCCCGCGCGGCGACGACACCTGCAGGCGCACACCGTCGGGACCGCGGCCGAGGACGTCGGCGACGGGACCCGGTGCCGGGAGAGACGGCGCCGGTCCGCTGCCGACGGGCTCCTCGCCGGGCCAGGACTCGACGACGGCCGCCGGAGCCGACGCGTACCCCCGCGTCCAGTCCGCCGGCGCCGTGTCGCTCGTGACCCACCGCGCGACGCCCGTGTCGGCGTCGAGCACGTAGTCGAGGCTCGCGCCCTGCGGGGTCCGGGCGTCGGGGCGGTCGAGGAACAGCCCGCCGGCCGCGAGGATCAGCACCCAGACGAACGCCATGATCGGCAGCGCGTAGCCCCGTACCTGACCGGGACGCGGCAGCGCCGACAGCCCGGCGGCGATCGGTATTCCGACCAGCGTGAACAGCGCCACCGGCAGCCCGTCGGACACCCCGGCGACGTCGTACGAGGCCACCGCGAACGGGATGAGCAGCGCCACCGCGGGCACGGCGCCGAGCACGAAGAACGGCACCGCGAGCCACGGCCGCTCCCCGGCGACAGCCACCACCAGAAGGCCGACAGCCAGCCCCACCACCGGCCACGCCAGCAGGAACACCGAGCCGGGCGCGACGACCGCCAGCCCGATCGCGAGCAGCGCGAGCACCAGCAGCGACCCGGCCGCGAACGCCATCCCGCCCGGCCGGCGTCGCAGCAGGCTCACCATCAGCGTCACGACGACGAACGCCGCGAGCCCGGCCGCGATCTCGTACATCAGCGGGCGCCCGACGAAGGGTCCGGTGTCGGCGTACGACGGGCGGATCGCGACGAGCGCCCGCCAGAACCCGATACCGACGACGCCGGCGAGCACCAGCGCGAGCAGGTAGCCGAGGAAGCCGGCCACGACTCCCCCCACCGTGGCCTGACGGCGGGCCCGCGCCACCACCGCCAGCACGACCGCGAGCAGCAGCGCGACCCCGGCGAGCGGCCCGGCCCACCAGCTGTCGTAGGTCACGGTGCGCCCGAGGACCGTGAAGTAGGTCGCGTCGCCGGTCGGGGGCAGGCCGGACGCGATCGGGTCGAGCGGCGCCAGATCCGCGGCGCCGAGGGTGCGCGTCAGCGCCAGCGCGTTCCCGCCGTGGTTCTGCACCGAGGCCCGGCTGAGGTTCGGCGGGACGTCGCCGGGCGTGTGGTACTGCTCCGCGCCGCCGATGAACGCCGAGTTCATCCCGGGCCGCCCGGCGTCGAGCACGGGCGAGAGGTCGGTGTCGTTGGGCAGGAACCGGTAGATCTCGACCATCGTCGAGTCACCCCGGGGGTACGGGACCGAGCGTGCCCAGGCGTCGACCAGCCCGGCGTTTCCCGGCGAGGTCTCGAACAGCATCGAGGGCCCGTCGACGCCGCGGGCCTCCCAGTTGAGGACGACGGTCGGGCGGTCGCGCGGGAGCTGCTCGCGCACCCAGGCCCGCGCCCCGTGCAGGCCGGCCTCCTCGCCGTCGGTGAGGACCACGGTGACGTCGTTGCGCAGCGGCGGGCCGGCGCGCAGGGCCCGGACGGTCTCGAGGATCGTCGCGACGCCGGACATGTCGTCGGCGGCGCCGGGTCCGGCGGTCACCGAGTCGTAGTGCGCCATGAGCACGACCGAGCCGGTGGAGTCGGTGCCCGGCAGGGTGGCGACGACGTTCTCGACGCGGGCCGCCCGCGCCTGCCCCTCCTCGGCGGCGATCGACGCGCTCGCCCCCACCCGCGGCGCCAGGCCCTCCGCCGCCAACCGCCCGACCAGCGCGTCGCGCGCGGCGTCGGACGCAGGCGACCCGACCGGCCGCGGTTCGCGGGCGAGCTGGTCGACGACCGTCGCCGCCCGGTCGGCGCTGAACTCGGCCGGCGGGGCGGAGGCGGGCACGGGGTCGGGCGGCTCCTCGAGGATCACGGCGTAGACGCCGACCACCGCGAGCATCACCACCGCCACCAGACGCCCGATCACGGCGAGCACGGTGCCGCACGCGCCACCCCGTCGCCAGCCGTGACGGTTTCGTGTCCGAACTACGTGTCCGATTGGGCCGTCCGGGCGTTACGTGATCGACACCCTGTGCGCCAGCGTGAGGCCGGGCTCTGACAACGATGTCGATGGGGAGGACGCGCGCATGGGACAGCTCGACGGGAAGGTCGCCTTCATCACCGGCGCGGCACGCGGCCAGGGCCGCAGCCACGCCCTGCGCCTCGCGCAGGAGGGCGCCGACATCATCGGCGTCGACCTGGTCCAGCAGGTCGACACCGTGCAGTACGCGATGTCGACGCCCGAGGACCTCGCCGAGACCGCCAAGCTGGTCGAGAACCTCGACCGCCGGATCGTCACCCGCCAGGCCGACGTGCGCGACCGCGGCGCCCTGCAGGCGGCGTTCGACGCCGGGATCGCCGAGCTCGGCCGGGTCGACATCGTGCTGGCCAACGCCGGCATCGCGAACCAGATCGGCGGCGAGCCCGACGACGAGGAGCGCGGCTGGCAGGACGTCATCGACATCAACCTGACCGGCGTCTACCACACCGTGCGGGTCGCGGCCCCGACGATGATCGAGCAGGGCGACGGCGGCGCCATCGTGCTGACGAGCTCCACGCAGGGACTGTCCGGCCGCGGCGGTGACGGCGGTGGCGCCATGAGCGGCTACGCGGCGGCGAAGCACGGCGTCGTCGGGCTGATGCGCACGTTCGCGCACTGGCTCGCCCCGCACAGCATCCGCGTCAACACCGTCCACCCGACCGGCGTGAACACGCCCATGGTGGTCAACCCGCAGCTCGAGGCGTGGATGAACGAGAACCCGGAGAAGGGCGACGCCCTCGCCAACCTCATGCCGGTCGAGATCGTGGAGGCCGTCGACATCTCCAACGCGATCCTCTACCTGGTCAGCGACGCCGGGCGCTACGTCAGCGGGGTGACGCTGCCGGTCGACGCGGGGTTCACCGTCAAGTGACCGCCCCCGACGACCTCGCCGACGTCCGCGAGAAGGTCGCCGCGCGGGTCGTCGGCCGGGAGCGCGAGCTCGACCTGCTCCTCGCGGCCGTCGCGGCCGGGCGCGACGTCCTGCTCGAGGGCCCGCCGGGGACGTCGAAGTCGACGATCCTCGCCGCGATCACCGCGGAGTGGGGCGTCCCGATGGTGTTCGTCGAGGGCAACGCCGACCTGACCCCGACACGGCTCGTGGGTCACCACAGCCCGGCGCGGGTGCTGCGCGAGGACTACTCGGCCGAGACGTTCGTCCCCGGGCCGCTGCTCGAGGCGATGCGCTCCGGCGGCTTCCTCTACGTCGAGGAGTTCAACCGAGCGCCCGAGGACACGCTGAACACACTGCTCACGGCGATGGCGGAGCGGCGGATCGCCGTGCCGCGCGTGGGCAGCGTGGAGGCGGCGCCGTCGTTCCGGGTGGTCGCGACGATGAACCCGTACGACACGATCGGCACGACGCGGCTGTCGACGTCGGTGAGCGACCGGCTGTGCCGGCTCGCCGTCGACTACCAGGACGCGGACGCCGAGCGGGCGATCGTCGCGGCACGCACCGACCTCGAGTCGACGCGCCTGGTCACCGACGCCGTCGCCCTCACCCGCGCGACCCGCGGGCACGAGGCGATCCGGCAGGGCAGCAGCGTGCGCGGGGCGATCGACCTCGCGCTGGTGGTCGACCGGCTGGCGCGCTTGCGGGGTGTCGAGGTCCCGGACGACACGGCGCTGCGGGACCTGCCCGACGACTACACCGGCCTCGTCCTCGACGGGATGCTGCTCGCGCTCTCGGGGCGCATCCACCTCGACGAGGTCGTGGAGGCGACGCCGGAGGCCGTGCTGCGGTCGGTGTGGGAGTCGTACTTCGTGCTCGACCCGGCGCGCGCGGAGCCGGGTTGAAAGCAGGTCCAGGCCGAGAGCCCGGTGACCCGCCGGTCGACCCGGCCGCTGCGCAGGACGCCCAAGCAGCTCACCGACGAGCCGGCGCTCTACGAGCGGGGCGGGGTCGGCGGCGGGCTCGTGCTCTCCGGCGGGACGCGGCGCCGCCGGCGCGGGGACCGGTCGGTCGGCGGGCCGACGGCCCCCGGGGGGTCGGACGAGCCCGCCGAGGTCGTGGCGCTGGAGGAGCTGGGTGACCGGACGGTCGACGAGGTCGCCCGCGAGCGGTCCCGACGGATCGCCCGCCGGCTGAGCCTGCGGCCGGCCAGCGCGGAGGACCGCCACACCGGCGTCGCGGGCGAGCTGGTCAGCACGCGCTGGCACGGCGCCGGCGACGACCTCGACCTGGACGCGACCGTCGAGGTCCTCGCCGTCGACCCGCTGCCCGCGGACGAGGATCTGGTCGTCCGCGAGCGCCGGCGCACCGCCCGCACGGTGGTGCTCGTCGTCGACGTCTCGGGCTCGATGACCGGCGAGCGCGCACTGACCGCCGCCGCGACCGTCGGCGCGCTGGCCGGCGAGCTCGGCCGCGACCGGCTCGCAGTGATCGCGTTCTGGTCGGACGCCGCGGTGCTCGTCCGGCCCGGCGAGCGCGTGGCCCCGCTCGCGCTGCTGGACCTGCTGCTGCGCGTGCCCACGCGCGGGCTGACCAACGTGGCGTTCGCGCTGACCACCGCGGCGCGGCTGATCGGCGAGGGCGGGTCGGGCGACGCGCGAGTGCTGCTGCTGTCCGACGCCGTGCACAACGCGGGCCCCGACCCGCGCGGTGTCGCCGCCCGGCTGCCGCGCCTCGACGTGCTGCTCGACGTCTCCGGCGAGCGTGACGTCGAGCTGGGCCGAGAGCTCGCCCGCGCCGGGCGGGGCCGGTGCCGCCTCGTCCGCGACCACCGGGACGTCGCGCCGGCGCTGTCAGCGATCTTCGCGCGGTGACGCCGTCACGGCGACGACCACCGGCCACACCGCCTGCGCCAGGATCACGATCCGCTGCGACAGGCCGTACCAGGTGCCGTTGGTGACCAGCTGGACGGCGAACCACGCGACCAGGACCGCGAGGACCACCGTCACGGCGGCCGAGGCGATCCGCAGCGGCCGGTCCACCGTCGGCGAGGTCGCGAGGCCCAACGGCCAGAGCGTGTAGCCGGCCCAGGCGAGGGCGCCCGCGACCATGTGCACCGCCGAGTAGCCACCGCCCGCGGGCTGCGGGCTCAGGCCGGTGACCACGAGGAACGCGCCGCCCGCGGCGAGCAGCTGCCACGCCGCCGGCGGGACACGGTGGCGCAGGCCCAGCGCGGTGAGCACCGTGAGGACGCCCACGAGCACGAGCGTGCCGGTCATGATCCAGCGGCTGGTCGCGGCGAGCCCGGCGAGGGCGCTCGCGGACTGGTTCCACGGGTCGTGGAGCGGCTGGGCGGCCTGCGCCGTGAGCAGTCCGGTGACGTACAGCATCGGGCCGACGGCGGCGAGGACCACGGTCGAGCGGCGCAGGCGCCGCACGGGCCATCCGGCCACGACGATCGGCCACACGGTCTGGCCGAGGATCAGCGCGCGCTCGGCCACGCCGATCCAGGTGCCGTCGGTCCAGGCCTGGACGGCCAGCCAGACCAGCAGGGCGAGCATGCCGAGGACGGCGAGAGCCGAGCCCTGGCGCAGCGCGGGGTCGAGGCTGCGGTCGGCGATCAGGGGGACCGGCCAGAGCACGAACGCGACGGCGGCGGCCACCGTCGCGACCATGTGGATCGCCGAGCTGCCGTGCGCCGGCTGGGCGGCGAGCGCCGCGACGATCACGCAGATCGCACCCCCGGCCAGGATCGCCCGCGCGAGCGGCGGGATCGCGCGCAGGCCGGACGCCACGAGCAGGTACAGCACGCCGATGAGCGCCAGGGACGCCGCCATGATCCAGCGGTCGGTGGCGCCCCGGCCGGCGAGCGTGCTGATCGTCTGCCCGACCGGGTCGTACTCGCCCGGCGGCTGCACGGTCTGCGCGACGAGCGCCCCGACGACCAGCACGACCGGGGCCGCGAGGGCCAGGGCGAGCAGCGTCGGGCGGCGCAGGCGACCGAGCGCGTCGGGCATCAGCGTCACGGTCGGTCCCCCCTTCGTCGGAGATCCTGTCAGGCCGGCTCGCGGAGCATCAGCCACCTCCGTGGGCCGGCCCTGTCCGGGACGGCGCAGGCGACGGTGGCCTCGCCGGTGGTCTCGAGGGAGGCGGGGAGACCGCGGCGGTCGGCGCCGGCGAGCGTCGAGGCCATCAGCGTGGTGCCCACCCCGCGGCGCCGACACACGGGATCGACGCCGAGGGCGAGCAGGAACGACATGCCGCCGGCACCTCAGCGACCCAACGTCGTGCTCGGGGTCTCCCCGAACCGGGTCCGGTACTCGGCGGCGAAACGTCCCGCGTGCGCGAACCCGTGCCGGTGGGCGACGTCGGCGACGGTCGTCGCACCCGCCGGGTCGAGGTCGGCGAGCTCCCGGTGGACGGCGTCGAGGCGCCGGCGGCGCAGGTAGGTCACCGGTCCCACACCGAACTCCGCGTGGAAGACCGTCCGCAGGGTGCGCTCGCTGACACCGGTCAGGCGCGCGAGCTCGGGGGCGGTCGGGGGGCGGGCGGGATCCGCGGCCGCGCGATCGAGCACCCGGCGCACGACCGTCGACGACGCGGGCGGCACCGGGGCGCGCAGGGCGTCGGTGAACGAGTGCGGATGCCCGAGCAGCAGCGCCGTCGCGGCCGCGTTCTTCAGCGCCGCCCACACCCGCGGCGGCGGACCCTCGGGACCGGCCGCCGCGCACGTGCTGCGCACCAGCTCCGCGGCCCCGCTCACGGTGCCCCCGGCACGGGGCATCTCGAGGTCGAAGGTGAGCGGGCCGTCGGGTGCCCGGCCGAGCAGCGCGCCGAGCTCCCGTTCGAGGTCGGCACGGTCGATCTTGAGGACCAGCAGGTCGAGGCCCGCGTCCCACCGCATCGTCAGCGGCCCGGACGACGAGAACACCGCCCCGTACGCGGTGTCGGCGCGCACGCGCATGCCGCGGTGCTCGGCGCGGAAGCCGCCGCGCACCGGCAGGTGCACGGTGGCGAAGGCGTCGAGGGGGTGGGAGCGGATCTCGACGGCGGCGCCGTAGGAGAACCGCAGCAGACCCAGGCCCTCACCCCCGACCCACCGGACGTCGGCCCCGAACGCGGCGCCGTCGCGGCTCACGGCCATGCGGTGGCCGGTCATGAGCGGCTCGGTGCGCTCGTGGGCCTCGTCGGGGTCGGCCGTGCGGAAGCCGCCACGCAGCACTGCGTCACCTCCTCGGGCCGCCCTCGACGCTGGCCGGACGGTCCGGAGGTGTCAAGGGCCACATCCGGCCCGCCGGAACCGGACAGCGTCGCCGGAAGCGGCTACCGGGTGGCGACGGCCCGCTCCTAGCGTCCGTCGCACCGCACCCCTGGGCACGAGGACGTGAGCCGGTGACAGAAACAGAGACAGGGACCGAGCCGCAGTCGACGACGTTCATCCCCCTCGGCGAGTACGCCGACGGCGACTTCTATCCCGGGTACGAGCCGCGGCTGGAGTCCCGGCCGTTCCTCGCCGAGCCGCTGGCGCCGTTCACGCGCGCCGACGAGGGCCGCTTCTGGATGCGCGACTCGCAGCACTTCGCCGAGGGCATCACCCCGGCGAGCATGGCGCTGCTCGAGGACGCGCAGACCTGGGGCACGCAGTACGGCGCCGAGATCGTCGGGATCCCGCCGACCGCCGGGATGGTCAACCGGATCGCCGGCGTCCACGTCTACCTCGGCCAGTGCCCGATCACCTCGCTGTGGCAGATGGGCGCGCGCGCCGAGCGCTTCGGGGCGTTCGCCGGCCCGCGGCTGGCCGACTTCGAGAGCTACTGGTCGGGCTACCGCGGCGAGCTCGAGGCCGCCTACACGCACTTCGACGGCCTCGACGTCGACGGGTCGAGCCGCGCGGAGCTGCACGCCGCGCTCGTCGACGCGATCGCCTTCCACCGGCGCGGCTGGGGCGTGCACTTCGAGGTCATGTACCTGCTCGCGGCCAACTACGTCGCGCTGTTCCAGCTGGTCAGCGACCTCGGGCTGGAGACCGGCCAGATCCCGAAATGGCTCGCCGGCGAGGAGACCGCCTACCTGCGGACCGACGAGGGCCTCTGGCGCCTCGCCGGGCGGGCCCGCGAGCTCGGGGTCGCCGAGGCGCTCGCGGCGCCGACCGTCGAGGGCGTCCGGGCGGCGCTGGAGGGGACCCCCGGCGGCACGCAGTGGTGGGGCGAGCTCGAGGAGTTCCTCGCGGTCTGGGGCCAGCGCACCGACGAGACCGCGACGATGGACCGGCCGTCGTGGGCCGAGCACCCGGCGACGCCGCTGGGCACGATCCGCGAGTTCCTCACCCGCCCCGAGGGCCACGACTTCGCCGCCGCCCGGCGCGAGGTGCTCGCCGAGCGCGACCGTCTCGTCGACGAGGCCCGCGCCGCGCTGGCCGAGGACGACCGTCAGCGGTTCGACGAGGCCCTCGCGTCCAACCGGTCCGCCAACTTCGTCTGGTGGAACGAGGAGCACAACTTCCTCATCGACCGCCGTATCCACCTGCCGATCCGGCGCCTGACGCTCGCGGCGGCCGACCGGCTCGTCGCCGACGGCGTGCTCGACGCCCGCGAGGACGCCTTCTTCCTCTTCCGCCACGAGCTGCTCGACCTGCTCACCGGCGGCGGCCCGGCCGACTGCCGCTCCCTGGTCGTCGCCCGCCGCGACTACTACGACCACTGGTCGGCGCGCGGGAGCGAGCTGCCGCCGGTGGTCGGGACCGTGCCGGACGCCGTCAACGACCCGATCATGACCGAGCTGTTCGGCCTCACCCCCGACTACTTCGCGACGATCAAGGGGCAGCGGGCCACGGCGACGCTGTCGGGGTTCGCGGCGTCGCGCGGCACGGTCGTCGGCACCGCGCGGGTCGTCCGCGCGGCGCAGGACATCGACCAGGTCCGCGACGGCGACATCCTCGTCTGCGGCGGCACGACCACCGAGTGGACCCCGGTGTTCGGGCTGGTCCGAGGGTGCGTCACCGACACCGGCGGCACGCTGTCACACACCGCGATCATCGCCCGCGAGTACGGCCTGCCCTGCGTGGTCGGCACCGGCGTGGCGACGTCGACCATCACCACCGGGGACCGCGTGCGCATCGACGGCGACCGCGGCGTGGTGGAGGTGCTGGGGTGATCGACCTGGCCGATCTCGCGGGTGTCGCCGAACGCGCCGCCCGCGCCGGCGGCGCCGTCCTGCTCGACCACCAGGACACGATCCTCGAGGTCACGCTCAAGGACGCCCGCGTCGACGTCAGCTCCTCGGCCGACCTGGCCGCGCAGGAGGCCGTGATCGCGGCCATCCAGGCCGAGCGCCCCGACGACGTCGTGCTCGGCGAGGAGGACGCGCCCGAGGCTGGTCCGGACGGGTCGAGCTCCGCTGCGCTGCGTCTCCTGCCGCCCCGCGAGGGACTGTGCTGGTGGGTCGACCCGCTCGACGGCACCCGCGCGTTCATCGACGGCTTCCCGTGGTTCGCGACGGCGGTGTCGGTGACGCTCGACGGCGACCCGGTCGTCGCCGCGGTCTACGACCCGCTGCGCGACGAGCTGTTCAGCGCCACCCGCGGCGGCGGAGCGACGTGCAACGGGCGTCCGCTGCAGGTGTCCCCGGCGGCACGGGCGGCCGAGGTCGTCGTGGTCGTGCAGGCGCAGTCGTCCGACCCGGTCGTGATCGCCGAGTTCGCCCGGCTCATGCGGGCGATGCTCACGGTGTCCGGCGGCGTGCGCTTCCCCGGGGCGCCGGCCCTGGTCATGGCGCACATCGCGGCCGGTCACCTCGGCGGCTACGTCGAGCGCGACATGCCGCCGTGGGACGTCGCCGGCGGCCGGCTGCTCGTCGAGGAGGCCGGCGGGCGCGTCACCGACTTCGGCGGCGAGGTCCGCGACGCCTCCACCCGCTACGACGTCGTGGCCAGCACCGGCGGCGGTGTCCACGACGAGCTCCTCGCCGCCACCGGCATGCGCTTCGAGGAGGGCTGATGACCGTCAACACCGAGATCGCCGTGACGACCACCGGCGGCTGGGCGCGCCCAGGCTGGTGGGAGGTCGTCGAACCGGCCGAGGCCGCGGGCCGCTTCGGGCCGGACGACGAGCGCGAGCTCTACGACGACTACTGCCGCCTCGCGATCGACGACCAGGAGCGCTGCGGGCTCGACATCGTCACCGACGGCGAGCACCGCCGCCGCGGCTGGATCGAGAACATCACCGCCGCGCTGCCCGGCCTCGAGCTGCAGCCGGCGCCGCGGCGTCTCGGCGCGCTGGGCTACGACATGCTCGACGTCTGGAAGGTCACCCAGCCGCTCGACGAGCTGAGCTGGATGTGGGACTTCGTCGGCGAGTACCGCTTCCTGCGCGCCGCCACCGACCGCCGCCCGCGCGTCGGCATGCCCGGCCCGTACGGGATGACGACCGAGCTGGACTTCCGCGACGTCTATCCCTCGCGCAAGGCGTGCGCGGAGGCGCTCGTGCCGGCACTGCGCGGGCACATCCAGGAGCTGCTCGACGCCGGCTGCGACTACATCCAGCTCGAGGAGCCGATCACCCCAGCGGTCGCCGACGACGACCGCAGCCCGGCCTCGATGGTCGAGATCATCAACAGGGTGGTCGACGGGTTCGACGGCTGCACCTTCACCGTGCACATCTGCTTCGGCTCGTTCCGCCGCCTGCCCTACGCCAAGCGGACCTACCGCTGGCTCTTCCCGACGCTGCTGAGCGCGAACGTCCACGGGTTCAGCCTGGAGTTCGGTGGGCGGGAGATGGCCGAGATCGACCTCGTCGGGCAGTGGGACCCGGCGCGAATCCTCTCGGCGGGCCTGGTCGACATCAAGACCCACTACGCCGAGACCCCGGACGACCTGGTCGAGCGCCTGCGCACGTGCCTCACGTACCGGAACCCCGAGGCCCTGGAGATCTCGACCGACTGTGGGCTGCGCCGCGTGCCGCGCAATCTCGCGATCGCCAAGATGACGGCCGCCGCCCAGGCCGCGGAGAGGGTGCGCCGGGATGGCTGAGCCCTCGACCGGGGTCGAGCCCCGCGAGCTCCGTCTCCCCACGATCCGCGCGGAGACGGTGGGGTCGTTCCTGCGGCCTCCTGCGTTGCGCGAGGCGATGGAATCCGGGGTGTCCGACCTGCGGTCGCTCCAAGACCAGGCGGTGCTCGACGTCCTGGAGCTGCAGCGATCGGTCGGCCTGCCCGTCGTCGGGGACGGCGAGATGCGCCGACGCATCTGGCACGGCCCGGTTCTCGACGTCACCGACGGCTTCGACCCCGAAGGCTTCACGCGGACGTGGACCGCCCCCGACGGCCGGACCGCCTCGCACACCTCGCCGGTGGTGGCGTCCCGCCTCACCCCGCGCGGGAGCCTCGTCGACGTCGAGGCAGGCTTCGTGCTCGCCCACGCCGACCGCCCGGTGAAGGTGACGCTGCCCGTCCCGACGAACTTCCTGAGCTACTGGACCGCCGGGGTCTCCGACCAGGCCTACCCCGACCCGCAGGAGTTCCTCGACGACCTCGTCGCGATCATGAACCGGCAGGCGCGGGCGCTCGCCGACGCCGGCGTGCGGTACCTGCAGCTCGACGCGCCGAAGTACACGTTCCTCGACGACCGGCGCCTCTTCGGAGACCCCGACCGGTGGCAGGAGCAGCTCGCGTCCTACATGCGGACCGACCGGCGCGTGTTCGACGGGCTGGGAGACGACGTCGTCACCGGCATCCACATCTGCCGCGGCAACTACCGCAGCATGTACGAGAGCTCGGTGCCCTACGACGAGATGGGCGAGGTCCTCTTCTCCGAGGCGCACTACGACCGGCTGCTGCTGGAGTACGACGACGCCCGCGCCGGCGGGTTCACCGCGCTGCGCCATGTGCGGCCAGAGACCACGGTCGTGCTCGGGCTCGTCACCACCAAGCACCCCGAGCTGGAGTCGGTGGACGACCTGCGACGGCGGGTGGACGAGGCGACGGCGGAGCTGCCCCTCGAGCGCCTCGCCCTGAGCCCGCAGTGCGGGTTCGCCAGCACGTGGGAGGGCAACGAGCTCTCCGAGGACGACCAGCGGCGCAAGCTCGAGATCGTCGTGCGGACCGCGGAGCTGGTCTGGTCGTAACGCCTTGATCGCGTCCACCCGATCGGGGAGGGTCACCGGTCGGGGACACACCGTGACCGGCGGGGGGGCGCGATGGCGACCGAGGCGGAAGCCGAACCGGAGCGCCTGCGGGGGTTCCTCGGGTTCGTGGAGCGGGTCGGCAACAAGCTGCCCGACCCGGTGCTGCTGTTCGTGCTGCTCGCGGGCGTGCTGGCGGTGCTCTCGGCGATCCTGTCCGCGGTCGGCTTGTCGGCGCAGGTACCGGGTGCTCCGGCGCCGACGCCGGTGCGCAGCCTGCTCTCCGGCGAGGGTCTGCGGTTCGCGCTCGGGTCGGCGATCGAGAACTTCGTCGAGTTCCCGCCGCTCGGGACGATCATCGCGGTGCTGCTCGGCATCGCCGTCGCCGACCGCTCGGGACTGCTGCCGACGCTGCTGCGGGTGACGGTGCTGCGGGCGCCGCGCCGGCTGGTGACGCCGGCGCTGATGCTCACCGGGGTCAGCGGGTCGGTGGCGTCCGACGCGGCGTACATGGTGCTGATCCCGCTCGGCGCGATGATCTTCCGGACGCTGGGGCGCAGCCCCGCCGTCGGCGCGGTGGCGGCGTTCGTCGCGGTCGGCGCGGGCTACGACGCGAGCATCTTCCTGACCGCCACCGACGTCCTGCTCGCCGGCATCACGAACCGTGCCGCGGCGATCGTCGACCCCACCGTCGAGCTGACGGCGCTGTCGAACTACTGGTTCTCGATCGCCTCGGCGATCGTCGTCGCGCTCGCCGCGGCGGTCGTGGTCGACAAGGTCGTGGAGCCGAAGCTGGGGGCGGTGGACGAGGCCCCGTCCACGTCGGGTGACGACGCCGACCTCACCGTCTCGGCCGTCGAGGTGCGCGGGCTCAAGGTCGCGGCCGTGACGTTCGTCGTCTTCCTCGCCGTGTGCGCGCTGGCGTGGCTGCCGCCGGGCGCCCCACTGCGCGACCCCGAGGGCGGCGGGATCATCCAGTCGCCGTTCATCTCGTCCATCGCGGTGGTCCTGCTGGTCGGCTTCACCGCGGTCGGGATCGCCTACGGAGCGGCGACGGGCAGCATCACGCGCGCCGGCGACGTGCCGGCGATGATGCGCGACGGGATGGGCGAGGTCGCGCCGCTGCTCGTGCTGTTCTTCGTGATCGCGCAGTTCCTGGCGTGGTTCTCCTGGACCGGCATCGGTCAGTGGCTCGCGGTGACCGGCTCCGACGGGCTGCGGGCGATCGGCGCGCCCGCGCCCGTGCTGCTCGTCCTGAGCATCCTGCTGATCTTCCTGCTCGGTCTGGTGATCACGAGCGGGTCGGCGCAGTGGTCGCTGCTCGCGCCGGTGATCGTGCCGATGCTGCTGCTCGTCGGGATCGACGCCGCCGCCAGCCAGGCCGCGTTCCGCATCGGCGACTCGATCGCCAACGTCCTGACCCCGATGAGCCCGTACTTCGCGGTGACGCTGGGCTTCCTGCAGCAGTACCGGCGGTCGGCGGGGATCGGCACGCTGGTCTCGATGACGTTGCCGATCGCGATGACGATGTTCGCGGTCTGGGTGGTGCTGTTCGTGGTGTGGATCGTGTTGCGCATTCCGTTGGGGGTCTGATGTCCGCGGTGCGGTCGCTGGTCGCGGGGCGCCTCGACGTCGTCGTCGGCGACCTGGCCGTGCTGGTGAACGCCGAGACGCCGAGCACGGACCCGCTGCTGCTCTCGCGGGGTGCGGCCGAGCTGGTGCCGTGGGTGAAGGAGCGGTGGCGGGCGGAACGGGCGCGCACGCTCGGCGACGGGCCCGGTGCGGTGATCCAGGTGGACGCGCCGGGGTCGCTGCCCGGGACGGTCGTGCTGCTCGGGCACCTCGACACGGTCTTCGACGCCGGGACGCTCGCACACCGGCCGTTCTCCGTGGCGGGCGGGATCTCGCGCGGGCCCGGGGTGTTCGACATGAAGGCCGGCCTCGTGCAAGCGGTGCACGCCGTCGCGGCGCTCGACGAGCTCGGGGTGCCGCGGCCCTCGGTGCGGCTGCTGGTCAACGCCGACGAGGAGGTCGGGAGCCTGGGGTCGCGGTCGTTCCTGGTCGACGCGGCGGCCGGCGCCTCGGCGGTGCTCGTGCTCGAGCCCGGCGGCGTCGCGGGCACGGTGAAGACCGCGCGCAAGGGCGTCGGGCTCTGGACGGTGACCGCGACCGGGGTGGCGGCCCACGCCGGGCTGGACCCGGAGGTGGGCGCCTCGGCGGTGCACGCGCTGGCCGCGCTGACGACGCATCTGGTCGGCCTCGCGTCCCCCGCCGACGGCACCACCGTGAACGTCGGCGTGCTCACCGGCGGCACCCGGCCGAACGTCGTCGCCGAGCACGCGCGCCTCGAGCTCGACGTGCGCGCCCGGACGATGGCGGAGGCGTCGCGCGTGAGCGACGCGCTGGCGGCGTGGCGACCGGACGACGACCGGGTGCGTGTGGAGGTCGCGGGCGGGTGGAACCGACCGCCGTGGTCCGAGCCGGCGCCCGACCTCGTCGAGCGGGCGCGCGCGGTGCTGTCGTCGCTCGGGGTCGCATGCGATCCGCGCGAGGTCGGCGGCGGCAGCGACGGCAACATCCTCGCGGCCGCGGGGCTGCCGGTGCTGGACGGCCTCGGGGCGAGCGGCGGCGGCGCGCACGCCGAGCACGAGTACGTCGTGGTGGACGACCTCCCGGTGCGGATCGCCCTGCTCGCGGGACTGATCGCGGGGTCTCCGTCGGCGCCCTGACCCCGGTACCGGCGGTCTCCCCCGATCGGACGTCCACCGAACCGGCGATGAACTGCACTGGTGTGGTTCAGATTCATCACGATCAGGTCACCGAAGAGTTTCGAATGGGGGGTGATAACGCGCGAAAGGGTGAGTTAGGGTCCGCTCTGTGAGCCAGTCGGGTGATGCCACTCAGACCAACGTGTTCGACCTGACCAAGCGGGGTTACAACCCGAACCAGGTCGACGGGCACGTCCAGGCGCTGCTGTCCCGCGTCGAGATGCTCGAGCACGCCCACCGGCAGGAACAGCAGCGGGCCGAGGAGGCCGAGGCCGAGCTGGCCCGTGTCCGGAACCGTGCCGAGCGCCCGTCCGAGGGCGAGGGTCAGGGCGACGCGGCGGTGCAGAACGGCTTCGGGCACCGGGTCGAACGCGTGCTGCGGGTCGCCGAGCAGGAGGCCGCGAACGCTCGCGCCACCGCGGCGCGCGAAGCCTCGGCGCTGATGGAGCGCACGCGCAAGGAGGCGGACGCACACCGTCAGGAGATCGAGCAGAACCTCGCCGCGCGGCGGGCCTCGCTCGACGAGGAGGCGTCGCGCCGGCGCGCCGACCTCGACGAGCGCGAGCGTGAGCTCGACGAGCAGGCGTCCGCGTCCCGCGAGGAGGCCGAGCAGACCCTCGCCGAGGCCCGCATGGGCGCCGAGCAGATCACCCGCGAGGCCGAGGCCGAGGCCCAGCGCAGGCGCGACGACACCGAGGCGATCATCCGCCGCCGCCACACCGAGGCCGAGAACGAGCTCCAGCGCCTCAAGGGCCTGCACGACGGCGTGCGCACCGACCTCGGCCGGCTGCTCGAGTCGCTCTCCGGCCAGCTCCCGAACCGCGACGGCCAGCGCCACCTCGCCGTCGCCGCCGCGGCGCCGGACGCGAACACCGCGGTCCACCCGGTGCACGGCGATCAGGGCGCACGGATCGACGACACCGGGCAGTCGTGACCGCGGGGCGGGCGGCGCCCCCGGGATACGGCGCGCTGATCGTGCCGGGACGGGCGGACGGGTTCACCCGCGCTCGCACGACCGATCAGACCGACGTCATGGCGCCGGTCGCCGCCGCTACCGCGGCGACCTCCTCCCCTGCCCAGCAGGCCCTCGACGGGCTGCCGTCGGTGCAGCGCCGGGCGCTCGTCCTGCGCTGGTCGCGCGGCATGGCGCCCCACGAGATCGCCGCACTCGACAGCGCCCCGGTCGACGTCGTCGAGCGCCGCCTGGTCCACGGCGCGCTCGCCTTCGCCCACCTCCTCGGTGTCCCCGCCAGTGTCACGAGCCCCGGTGTCGTCGCGGCTCGTGAGATCGCCGCGCTGGGTCCGCGGGCGGAGCTGCCGCCCGCGACGGGGAAGTCGCGGGTCGTGCCCGTCGCGGCGACCAACGCGGCGACCGGTGCCGAGCCCACGGCCGCGACCACGGCCGCGCCCGTCGCCTCCCCGGGTCCCTCGGCTGGTCCTTCCCTCGCTCCTTCCCCCGTACCGGGGTCCGGAGCCGCCACGACTCCGCCGCTCGGGGAGCCGCGGGATCGTCGCCTCCCGATCGCGGCCGCCTGCCTCGTCGCCGCCTCCGCGGCCGCCCTCGGCGTGGCCGCCGCGACCGCCAACGGCCTCGACATCGGCGACATCGGCGACATCACCGGCTTCTCCGGCGACTCGGTCGGCCCGTCGGCTCGACCGGCTCCCGGTCTCGGCGCGGTGATCCCCGGACCCGGCGTCGCCCCGCAGGGTCCGGCCGCCCCCGCCCCCGACGCCGGCAGGACCGTCGATCTCGGACTGCCCGGCGCAGCGACGGCCTCGTCCGACGGCTCGGCGGCTCCTCCCTCCCTCGCCGCCGCGAGCGCACCGGCACCGGCGGGCGCACTCGGCGTCGCTCCGGACGTCGGCGGTGGTCCTGCCGGCGGGGGCGTTTCCGGCGGCGGGAGCGGTGGCGGTTCCGGTGGCGGTACGCACGGCGGTGGCGCGACGTCACCAGCCTCGTCGAGCACCTCCGCGCCGCCGCCCTCGACCTCGCCGCCCTCGACCTCGCCGCCCTCGTCGTCCGCACCCCCGAGTTCGTCGACGGGCGCGCCGTCTTCCGAGCCGACCCGCAACGACCCGTCGCCGCGCGCCAACGCCTCGAGCGGGGGCCGAGGTGGCGGCGATCGCGACCGTGCCGAGGCGGGCCCCGGCGGTGGTCGCGAAGGTGGTCGCGAAGGTGACCGCGGTGAGGGCCGCGGCGACCGCGGTGGCGATCGGAGCGGTGACCGGGGTGGCGATCGGGGTGGCGATCGGGGTGGCGATCGGGGTGGCGATCGCGGCAACGGTGGTGGCGGCCCGCGGGGCGGCGGTCGCTGAACCCGCTAACCCGGATGCCGGTCGACCACCTCCTCACCCACCAGGGGCGGCGACGTGACGTCGTCGGCGAGCCGGAGATCGGCCACGTAGACGGCTTCCTCGGTGACCTCCCCCGGCGCCGGCACCGCGTCGAGGCGTACCGGATCGGTCGGCTGGTAGGTGGTGCGCCGATAGCGGCGGATCTCCCGCACCCGGTAGTGCCGCCGGCACAGCGCCACGGCCTCGCCGTGCTCGGTCCCGGCCGCGAGCTCCGGATCGAGGTAGAGAGCACCCTCCACCCAGAGCCGTCCCTCGCCAGGCTCCGCCGCGGCCCAGTTGAGGGGGAAGAGCCGCCCGTCGACGTCGAGGACGTCCACCCGGCAGCTGCACAGGTCGTTCTGGAGAGGCGCCGTGATCAGCGAGCCGCGGCCGTCGAAGCACCCGAACTCGTCGACCTTCCACCTCTCGCGCTGCGAGTGCGCCGGCAGGAAACCGGCGGCGTAGATCGCCGGCGCCACCTCGATCTCACGCCCGACGACGATCATCGACAGCTCCCCGGACGCGAGATGGTGCGGGAGCAGCTGGACGGTCACCTCGCCGTCCCACCGCTCCTCACGCACCGCCCGGCGACCGAGCGTGCGGCGTACGAAGTCGCCGCTGTCCTCGTGGTGACGCCCGGCCACCGTCCGTTCCCTGCTCCGCCGCGCCCGTGTGGGTTTCGCCATGTCTGCCTCCTCGGGTCTCCGTGGGGTTGGAGAGCGGGGAGGTCCGATCGGTTCCCTCGAGGTACGTGCCTGTGGACAACTCGGCGGCAGAATGCGTCCCGATGACCCGCGCGGCGCGCACCGAGGACTACACGCGCGCGGTCCTGCGCGTCCCCGACCTCGCGCTGATCCTCCGCCCGCGACCGGCGGGGCAGGTCTCCGGCACCTTTCCCTTCGACGCGCCCGTCCACGTCGTCACCGCGCACAACCCGGGCGCCGAGCGCCCGAGCGCGGCCGAGAACGCGGCACGGCAGGCCCGTCTCGAGGCGCAGCTCGACGCCCGGGGCCTGCGGTACTGGCGGAGCGTGGCCGGCGGTGAGGACGGCGCACACGCCGAGGAGGGCGCGCTCGTCGCCGGGCTCGACGATGCCGCCGCCTGCGCGCTCGGTGCCGCGTGGGGCCAGGACGCCGTGTTCCGGTGGAGCAGCACCGCCTGGACGGTGCTCGCCTGCGACTGCTCCCCGTCGGTCGATCTGGGCTGGGAGACCGGATCCTCGAGCCGAGCCCGGGGCAGGATGGAAGGCGTGAGCGACTGGAATCAACAGATCATCGAGGAGTTCCGCGCCAACGAGGGCCGCGTCGGCGGCCCGTTCGAGGGCGCGCCGTTACTGCTTCTGCACCATATCGGGCGCAAGTCGGGCACCGAGCGCGTCACCCCGATGATGTACCAGGCCGTGGGCGACGGGTACGCGGTCTTCGCGTCGAAGGCCGGCGCCGACACCCACCCCGACTGGTACCGCAACATCGTCGAGCACCCGGACGTCAGTGCGGAGATCGGCACCGACACCGTGACCCTCCGCGCCCGCGAGCTGTCTGCCGACGAGCGCGAGCCGATCTGGGAGAAGCAGAAGCAGGACTACCCCGGGTTCGCCGGGTACGAGGAGAAGACCGACCGCGTCATCCCGGTCGTGATGCTCGACAAGCGCTGATGACGCGCCCGGTGTGGAACAAGCTCGCCGACAAGCGCGGCGAGCTGCTCAGCCGCGATCTCGCCCCCGACGTGCACGCCGAGCGCTGGGCGCAGCGCTACGACGGCATGGTGGGCGAGCTCAACCGCTGGGTCGACCACGTCCGGGACACGACCTACGAGAACCTCC
The DNA here is from genome assembly GCF_057180585.1 of Actinomycetospora sp. 2LY8.5. Lineage (NCBI taxonomy): Bacteria > Bacillati > Actinomycetota > Actinomycetes > Pseudonocardiales > Pseudonocardiaceae > Actinomycetospora > Actinomycetospora sp. 2LY8.5. Next base: position 169,024 of record NZ_JBXUHE010000007.1, on the reverse strand, counting down.
CCTACGTCGACCCGGCGAGCGCCGGTCGGGGAGCGCGCGTGCTCGTGCTGCTCCAGGACCCATCGGGCGAGGCGGAGGAGGGGTCGGGGTTCATCAGCAGGCACAACAACGACCCCACCGCGCACAACACCTACGTCGCCGCGGACCGCGCCAAGCTCGAGTACGACATCTCGCTGCACTGGAACGTCGTGCCGTGGTGGGTCGCCAACCCGGCGAAACCCGTGCGCTCCTTGGAGAAGGAGGCCACGCGGGCCCAGCCGTATCTCGTCGCACTGCTCGAGATGCTGGACCCGGCGCCCTCCGAGGTGGTGCTGCTCGGGAGGCCGGCGTCGCGGGCGTGGGATCGGCCGGCGGCGGGCGGTCCGGCCGGGCGGAGGCGGCCGTTCTGAGGCAGAGAGTCTCGCCTCCTGAAGCGTTCTTCCTGGAGGTCGACCGGTCTCCCCGACTCGCACCTACGGCGGCGGGGATCTCGCTACCGTCGCCGCGAGACGGTCCAGCGAGCGGAAGGACGGCGCGATGACCGAACCCCAGCCTCCTCCACTGCAGGCGGACTCACCGATCACGCTCCCCGACGGACGCGTCGTGCCACGCCACCGTCCGCCGGAGATCGGCGGCGGCGAGTTCACCATCGACCTCGACCAGGCTCCGCAGGCGATTCGGGAGTTGCGGGAGGCAGAGGCGGAGCTTCGCTCCATCAAGGAGGAGGCGATGTCCCTCGGCCGGGTCCAGCCTCCGACAGCAGATCTCGTCAGCCAGGACGCGACGAGTGTCCTCGCTGCGATGGCGGTGGGCGGGCCGGGCTCGTTCGTTCAGGCACTCGACCTAGGGCTTCAGCAACTCGGCGCGATGATCGAGGCCGTCGAGACGGCGTTGCGCGACTACGAGGCTTCGGACGATCAGGCGCGCGTGGGTCTCACTTGAGTCCGAAGCCTGTTTGGGCGCTGGCGATCGCGGTCGTGTTGTTTATCGGCGGATGTGCTGCGCCACCTGGCGCACCCACTCCGCCACCTGGTCCCAACAGATACGGCGCTCCGCCCGTCTCCGATCCTCGCGACGTTCAGCCCTACGACGCCGCCCCGTGTCGAGGGCCCGTGAGCTCCGACGAGATGCGCACTCTCGGCTTCAGCGAGCCAGGTAGGGAGAATCGCCTCGGCACCGGCGCCAACTCGTGCACATGGGAGGACCACGGAAGCGAGCAATCAGTCAGCTTCGTCGTGTATCCGGCGAGAGACATCCTGGTGGACACCTACCGGACACGGCTCTTCCCGCTCTTCGTTCCGATCTCGGTTCAAGGGCTGCCTGCTGTGCGAGAGCAATCGTCGAGCGACGCGACCGCTTGCACGATCACGGTGGGCACCGCGGAGGGCCAGGGCTTCGTCTCCACGTACACACAGCTCGAGGTCGCGGCCGGCGAGCAGCCCGATGATCCGTGCGGTCGAGGTCAGCGGATCGTCGAGCGGATCGTCTCCAACCTCCAACCCCTCCAGAAGTGACATCACTCGACTCGTTCACGCGGCATCTCATCACCCTCCGACCCTCGGTCGGCACGACCGTGCTCATCGGCATCGACGGCTTCTCGGGTGCGGGCAAGACAGCACTGGCCGCGGACCTCGGCCGGCACGACGACATCACCACCGTCTCGATCGAGGAGTTCTATCTCGGGTGGGCGGGGCTCGCGGTCGGTCCGGCGCGGGCCGTGGCGGGTCTCGTCGAACCGCTGCGTCGCGGCCGGACCCCACGATGGCCGGCGTGGGACTGGGAGAACGACGCCGAGGGCCCGGAACGCGAGCGGCCGCTGACCACGCGGGTCGTCGTGCTGGAGGGGTGCGGCGCCGGGGCCCGCGTGCTGCGGGAGCACGAGGCGCTCACGGTGTGGGTCGACGCGGATCCGCAGGAGCGGGAGGACCGGCTCCGGCACCGCGAGGACTGGCCGCTCTACGCGCCGCACCGGGGCGCGTGGCGGCGCACGGAGCAGGCGCTCGCCGAGCGGGAGGGGCTTCCGGGCGCCGCGGACGTCGTCGTTCGGCGTCACGCCGACGGGTCGATGGAAACGCCGTCTTCTCGTCGTGGATGAGACTGCGTGTGGTCCTGGTGGGTACCGTCCGTTCGTGAGCACGACGACGGACGATCCCGCAGTCCCGACGCCGGACGTCTCCCCCAGCGACGCGGAGCGCTGGCGCGAGGTCGTTCAGTGGAAGGACCGGTCGATCCAGAGCTCGTCCGGGGTCTTCAGCCCGGTCCTCAACGGCATCGCCGGGGTCCGCGAGGAGGTCTCCTCGTTCCTCCGGCGCGTGCCCGGGGTCTCGCAGGTCGATGACGGCGTGCAGACCGCGCTCCACCAGCTGGCGGCGGCCGGCGCCGGGGCGGGCGCCGCGACCCTGCGCCGCGACGCGGTGTTCGCCGACTTCCGCGCGCGGGGCCACGACGTCACCGACTTCAAGGACATCCGGGACCTCGACATCGCCCAGATCGAGGCGGCGATGCCGCGGCTCGACCTCGGCTACACGGTCTTCGCCGGCGTCCAGGGCGGCGTCACGGGGGTCCTGACCACGACGGGCGTGACGGCCGCCGCCGGCGGGACGGGCGGCGCCGGTCTCGGCAGCCTGCCGGGGATCGCGGTGCTGGTCGCGGCGCTCACCGGCGACACGCTGCTCACCGTGGCGTCGTGCACCCGCGCCGTGGCGCACGTCGCTGCCTATCACGGGTACGACGTCACCAAGCGGTCCGAGCAGATCATCGCGCTCGCGGTCCTCGCCGTCGGGCTCTCGTCGGACGACGCCGCGCCGCAGGCCTACCAGGACCTGTCCGAGCTGATCACGGCGAAGACCGAGGAGAACCAGAAGCGCAAGCAGCAGCAGGTGCAGATCAAGCGCCTCGGCCAGGCGGTCTACCAGCGCCTGCTCAGCCAGATCGGCCAGCGGGAGCTCGCGCAGCTCGTGCCGGTGCTCGGCGTGGGTGTGGGCGCGGTGCTGTCGGCGCGGTTGCTCGCGAAGGTGGTCGACACCGCCGAGCACCTCTACCGCGAGCGCTTCCTGCACGACAAGTACGAGCTGCCGTTCGGCGTCGAGCTGCCCTTCGACCCGGCGCGCTACGCGCCCTATGTCGATGGCGAGCCCGACGACGGCGGCGACGACATGGACGACGAAGGCGACGAGATCTTCGCTGGCGCCTGACCCGCCGACACTCGAACGGCGCGGCGCCCACTCGGCGTTCATCGGGCGGTCACCGACCGGGAAGGTCACCGATCCCCGGTCCCCGTCCGGCCGACCTGGCGTCGGCCCGGCCGGCGACTGGCTGCGGACGTGAGCGGTCTCCTCGGCGTCGGGCGGGTGGGCGTCCGTGGTTGGCCTGCTCGGTGCCCTGGGTGTCGACGGCCTGCTGACGACCGCGACCTGCGTCCGCGCGGTCTCGCACATCGGGGCGAGCCACGGCTTCGCGGCGCGTTCCTCGGGACGCGCCTGCTGGCCCGGCTCGTCGACGACGCGAAGCGGCACCTACCGGACGCGCTACCTCTCAGAACGCGAGGAGTCGGCGTGTCGCGTCAGCGACGATGTGGCGATCCTGGCGTGAGACGCCAGCAATGCCGCATCGCTGGCACTCCCCTACGAGCACCTCAGCCCTCCGAGGACTCCGCAAGGTGGGCACGGACGTCGGCGACCGACGTGAGCACCTGGTAACCGAGCTCACGGAGGCGGGCGCGGGCCGGGTCGGTGACGTCGGGGGCGAGCACGACGGGCGGGGCGAGGGCCCGGCGGCTGATCCCGGTGGGCCAGAGCGCGGCGGCGTCGGACAGCACGCCGCCGCCACGGGGGTCGTGCACGCGCGCGTCGCGGCGCGGGGGCGGGAAGCCCTGGGCGGCGAGGTCGGCCACGAGGTCGTCGAGGGTCTCGGTCGCGGCGGCACCGAGGACCGTGCGCCCGGTGCGTCCGCGGCGCGGGCGATACTCGGTGTGGTCACCGGGCGCGGACTCGACGATCGCGAGCGGGCCGGTCGGTGCCTGCGGCGTGATGCCGGCACCCGACGCCGCGTCGAGCGCCGGGGCCAGGGCGCCCTCGGGGTCGTCGACGTAGCGGGACTCGGCGATCCGCACGACCGGCCAGCCGCAGCGGCGCAGGTCGTGCTCGGCCTCGACGTCGGCGCGGGTCACCGCGCGGCGCCGCTCGTCGCCGTCGCAGAGCACGGCGAGCCGGCCCGAGGCGCCGGTGACGACGAGGTCGAGCGTGCGTCCGTGCACCTCGACCTGCGGGACGACCGCGAACCCCAGGTCGGAGAGGTCGGCGAACACCCGCTGCGCGAACAGGCTCCCGAACGCCGGGTGGCGGTGCTCGCGGTCGACCTCGGCGGGCGCGGGGCGGTTCTCCGGAGCGCCGGCGGAGCCGACCGGTTCGACGGCGGTGACGTGCTCGAGGAGCTTGCGGCGCAGGTCGGACTCGGTGAGGTCGTCGACGCCCACCGAGTGGAAGAGCCACATCTGGTCGCGGGCGCGCGAGGCGGCCACGTTGAACGCCTGCCGGTAGCGCTCGGCGGTCAGCGCCACGAGCCGGTGTCCCGGCGCCACGACCATCGAGAGCCACACGATGTCGCGCTCGTCGCCCTGGAAGTCCGCGGCGACACCGACCCGCAGCCGGCGGGCCTCCCACTGGTCGACGCCGAGCCGGTCGCGCAGCAGGCCCGCGATCAGCTCGACCTGCCCGTGGCCCTGCAGCACGACCACCCCGAACGTCGCGCCCGCGTAGGCCGGGTCGTCGGCGCAGCGCGCCACGGCGTCGACGAGCGCAGCCGCCTCCGCGTCGTTGGCGAGCGACGACGCCGACCCACGGACCTGCGCGTCCGGCACGAACGTCGCGCGCAGCGGCGGGAGCCGGTCGGCGCCGAACTGCCGCAGCGGGACGAGGGGGTGATCGGCCTCGCCCGGACCGGAGTAGAACTCCCGCGACGACCAGCCGACGATCTCGGGCATCGAGCGGAAGTGCTCGCGCAGCCGGATCGGCGGCCCGAACGTCGCACGGAACACCGAGAACACGCTGGCCCGCGGGGTGAACTGGCTGCGCAGGTAGAACGGCACCTCGGGCAGGTCGGTCTCCAGCCGCGCGAACGCCGGCTCGAGCGAGCCGACGCCGACGTCGGCGGGAGTGCATTGCCGGTCGTCGCCGACGACGATCACCCGCGGCGCCAGCCAGAGCAGGAACAGGCTGGTCAGGTCGGCCTGGCTGGCCTCGTCGACGATCACCACGTCGAACGCGTCGGGGCGGGGTTCGACGGCGGCGAGCACCTCGCGGATCGGCATCACCCAGGCCGGCACGGCGTCGCGGGCGACCTCGACGGCCTCGCGGGCCGCGGCCCGGTAGCGATCGGCGTGGCGGCCGGTGCCCCGTCCGATCGCCGAGACCGAGGCGCGGTGGCTCTGCAGCGCGCGCATCTGCTCGGCGGTGATCCGGGTCAGCGACGCCCGCCACGCCTTCGCCGCCGCGAGGCGAGCCGTGGCGCCGGCGAGCTCGACGTCGAGGTCGGCGAGCCGGTCGGGCGCGTCCTCGGCGGCCGCCCACTGGCGCACCCGCGCCGAGGCCCGCGCGTACGCCCACGCCTGCTCGAAGCGCTCCTCGCGGTCCGGCCACGGCTCGGACGCGTGCGCCCGGAGCAGGGCGACGGCGCCGGGCGCGGCCGTGTCCAGGCGGTTCGCGAGGGCGTCGGCGCGCCGCTGGTCGCGGGACTCGGCGTGCGCGGCCTCGACCGCGAGCACGGCGTCGGCGTAGGCGTCGGGGTCGCGGCGGTGCAGGGCGTCGAGCACCGCGACCAGCTCCGGGGCCTGGCGTGCGGGCGGCACCCCGGCCTGGACTCGCTCGACGACCTCGTCGAGCTCGCCCCGCGCGAGCTCGGCCGCGCGGGTGTCGTCGACGTCCAGCGTCAGCGTGGTGAGCACGCGCAGGCGGGAGAGTGAATCGATCCGCGGGCGGTCGGCGGGCGGGAGCGCGGCGAGCAGCCGGCGCACCCCCGTCGCCGCGGTCAGCACCCGGCCCACCGCCAGGCACGTCGCCCGCAGCGCCAGGACCTGCTCGACGAGCAGCGCGCGGTGCTCGGCGCGGCGCAGCGGGTGTCCGAGCGGGCCGAAGGCCTCGGAGAGGCGGTCGGTGATCTCGAGGATGCGCAGGTGGTGGGCGATCGCGGACGCCCCGTTGACGGTGGCCGGCTCGGCGCCGTGCACGTGGATGCCCGCGAGGAAGGGCTCGACGGCCTTCTGCTCCTCGGGCTTGAACATCCGCCGGGTCGTGCCGCCGTCGGCGAGGAACGTCGCGAAGCGCTCGAAGGCCGGTGCGGCGGCGGCGACGTCCACGGTGTCCTCGACGCGGACCTGCGCCGAGCCGGCGCGGCGGTCGTGCTCGAGCACCGCGTCGACGGCGCGCAGCCCGTCGGTCGCCCGGGCCCACAGGTGCCCGGCGCGTCCCGAGAGCACGGCATCGGTGACCCCGTGCGCCCACTCGGCCTCGTCCCCGGTCTCCCCCAGCTCGGCCAGCGCGTCGGCGACCCGGCGGCTCACCCCGGGCAGGTGGGCGGCGGCGTCGGGAGGCAGGCCGCCCAGCGCGGCGACGATGTCGCCGACGTCGCCGGAGGTGGCGTCGAGCCCGCGCAGGACGGCGGCGGCGAGCTCGGCGACGTGGTCCTCGGGCGGCAGCTCGACCGGCTGCGGCAGCACCAGTCGGGACCGCTCGCGGCGTTCCGGGGTCTCGCTCGCGAGCAGGGTGCGCAGCGCGCGGAACTCGGCGGTCGAGAGCGGCGGGGACGCGGGGAGGTCGACGTCGGGACCGACGACGTCGGCGAGCCACCCGTCGCGCTCGTGGGCGGCCTGCAGCCGGCGGACGATCTCCGCGCGCGTCCCGGTCATGCCCGGGCCGAGGTCGCGCTGGACGGTGGTCTCGGCGGCGCGCTCGGCGACCAGGGCGTCGAGCGCCGCCTCGCGCTCGGCGAGCAGCCCGTCACGGCGCTCGGTCAGCTCGGCGACGGCCTGCTCGGCCTCGTCGGGGTCGAACTCGGTGCTGCGCGCGGCGAGCCCGGCGATGCCCGCCCCGAGGCTGGGCTCCTCGTCACCCGCGTCGGCCAACGAGATGCACAGGTCGCGCATCTCCGAGGGCAGCTTGTCGCGCAGCACGCGCAGGGCCTGCGCCTTCTCGCTGGTGACGAGCACGCGGCGGCCCTCGGCGAGCAGGGCGCAGAGCAGGTTGGCGATCGTGTGGGTCTTGCCGGTGCCCGGCGGACCCTCGACGACGACGCCGGAGTCCCGGCCCAGCCGCCCGAGGATGCGGCCCTGCGCGGCGCCGACGGGCAGCGGGAACAGCGGGTCGCCGACGGGCGGCTCGTCGTGGCCGGTCCGCGCGAGCCACGCCGCGCGGTCGGCGGGTTCGATGGCCGCGACGAGCTGGGCGAGGCCGACCGGCAGGGGCCTGCTGTCGTCCGCCAGGTCCTCGACCATCGCGTCGTAGAACGTGCGCAGCGCGGCAGCCCCGCGGCGGCGTGCGACGAGGGTGGGTGCGGGCACGAGGACGGTGTCGGGTCCGGTCGGGCCGATCCAGTCGTCGCCACGGGTGTGCTCGACCCGCAGGCGGCGGTCGGCCCAGCCGGCGAGGACGCCGAGGAGGTCGGGGGCGAGGGGCGAGGCGGGTGCGGGGACCTCGGCGTGGACGGTGTCGTCGACGAGGCCGGTGCCCGCGAGGAGCTCGTCGTCCTCCCACGCGGCGGCGTCGCCGGCGAGGGTCACGACCATGTCGTCCCCGTCGTGCTCGATGCGCACCGGGCGGGCGAGCAGGTGCACACGGACGTCCTGGTCGGGGGCGTGCAGCAGTCCGCCGGCGAGGACCAGCTCGACCGCCTCGGGCTGGTCGGCGGCGGCGCGCATGAGGTCGAACAGCGCGTCGAACGTCGCCCGCATCGGACCCTCGGCGGGCGCGCGGAGGATCTCGTCACCGGCCTCCTGGGGGCGGCGGATCGCGGACTGGTCGGCGACCTCGACCAGGGGCAGCTCGCCGACGTGGTGGCGGGTGTGACGCACCGGGCGCGCGCGGGCCAGGGCCACGCGCCGCAGGACGCCGACGAACCGCTGGACCCGGTCGCGGAGGGCGGGGTCGTGCTCGGGTGCCTCGGGCTCCTGGAGGTGTCCGACACCGTTCTCCGAGGTGCCGTTCGCGCGGGTCGCGGCGTCCGGGTGCGCGGTCGGGCTCCCGACCGGCTCCTGCGGCACCACGACCACGCTCCTTCCCTGTGCGTCGGCCCCCGGCTCCGACGGACCACAATCGCATCCCGTCCCCGGGCCGACCACGCGTGCCCGGGTCCGACGGGCTCTCGTCCGGGGGAACCGTCCGGGGAACCCGGTGGAACCGTGCGGGGCCCGGGGCCGTCGAACCCCGTGACGGACGCGGGCAGGGAGGGCGGATGGTGACGAGCACGGGGTCGGGCGACCCGCAGGAGGCCGCGCGCTTCCTGGCCGGTCTGGCCGCGGCCGGCGGGCGCGGCGAGCAGGTCACGGCCGTCCTGCGGGCGCGCTACGGCTCGGCACGGACGCTGCTGGCGGGCGCCGAGCTGGCGCTGCTCGACGCGGCGGACGCGCTGCACGCCCGCGGGTGGGGTCCGCGCGACGTCACCGAGGTGGTGCGCCGACGGCTGTCCGGCGGACGGGTGGTGCTCGCGGTCGACGTCCTGAGCGCGGCGGCAGCCCGCCGCCCGCGGGGTGACGCGTCGCTCGAGGCCGACCTCGCCTCGCTGGGCGCCGAGCCACCGGCGCGCGACGTACCGCTGGTGGCGCAGTGGAGCTCGGTGCGCGGGCTCGATCCCGACGACGCGCTCGCCGCGAGCGTCGCCCTGGTGGGCCTGTGGCACACGCTGCCGACGCTGCCTTGGCTCGGCGAGGAGCAGCGGGCGCCCGAGGGGGTCGACGCCCGCGTGCTCGCGCGGGTGCGGGGGCTGCTGGCGAAGGCCGAGTCCACCGAGTACCCCGAGGAGGCCGAGGCGCTCTCCGCCAAGGCCCAGGAGCTGATGGGTCGGCACGCTCTCGAGCAGGCGTTGGTGGCCGGTCCCGCCGAGTCCGCGCCGCGGGCGGCCGCCCGGCGGCTGTGGCTCGACGCGCCCTACGCGAGCGCCAAGTCCAGCCTCGTGCACCAGGTGGCGAGCGCCAACCGGTGCCGGGCGGTGAGCCTCGCCGCGCTCGACATGGTCACGGTGATCGGGCACGCCGCCGACCTCGCGACCGTCGAGCTGCTGGTCACGTCCCTGCTGGTCCAGGCCGACCGGGCGATGCTGGCCGCCGACGACGGATCGGTGCCCCGGTCGCGGACGCGATCGTTCCGCCACGCCTTCCTGCTCGCGTACGCGACGCGCATCGGCGAGCGCCTCACCGCCGCCGCGCACGAGGCCCAGGCGCACGCGCGCGCCGAGCTGGGCGAGGGCTTGCTGCCGGTGCTCGCCGCGCGGGCCGAGATCGTGGAGCGCACGGTCGGCGAGCTGTTCCCCCGTCTGACGCGCCGTCGGTTCAGCGTCGGCAACGGCGAAGGGTGGGCCGCCGGGCGCGCCGCGGCCGACGCCGCCAGCCTCACCCCGGGCCGCGACGCGCTCGCCGACCGGTAGGGGCGAGGATGTCGGCATGGCCGGCCACCGCGATCGTCGCGCCGAGAAGCAGCGACGACGCGACGCCAAGCGGGGTCGATCGCAGCCCGAGCGGCCCGAGCGGCCCGAGCGGCCCGACGCCCCGGGGTTGCCGCCCGAGACGCTGCAGGCCCTGCTGCGACGCGCCGCGGCCGACCTCGCCGGTGGCGAGGAGGGCGCGCTCACCGAGCTGCGCCGCGTCCTCGCCGAGCACCTCGCGCGGCGCCGGGAGCGGGTCCTGGCGGCCTGCGACGTGGTGACGGCCGAGGTTCGGGTCGGCGACTCGGACACCGATCTCGGCGTCGCCCTGGTCGGCGGCGAGACCGTGTCGGCCTGGGCGGAGCGCAGCGGTGTGCGCACCGAGGAGGCGGCGGTCGCGACGGTCCGCCTGCTCGCATCCTTGATGCGAACGCCTTGACCTGAACTATGGTCGAGGTTTTACGGTCGCTGTCATGACCGAGTCAGCAGACCCGATCCGACTCGCGGTGGTCACCGGCAGCGTCCGTGACGGGCGCTTCGGTCCGGTCGTCACGGCGTGGTTCGCCGGGCAGGCCCGCCGGCGGCCCGAGTTCTCCGTGGACGTCGTCGACCTGCTCGAGACCGGCCTGGACGCCGGATTCGCCGAGCGGATCGGCGCCGCGGACGCCGTCGTGATCGTGACCCCCGAGTACAACCACAGCTTCCCCGGCCCGCTGAAGACCGCCCTCGACGCGAGCGGGGGCCGGTGGCGCGACAAGCCGGTCGGCTTCGTCGCCTACGGCGGGCTCTCCGGCGGGCTGCGCGCGGTCGAGCACCTGCGCCCGGTCCTCGCCGAGCTGCACGCCGTCGGGCTGCGCGACACCGTCAGCTTCCACGGCGCCGCCGCGGCCTTCGACGAGACCGGACACCCGCGCGAGGAGGTCGCCGACGACGCCGCCGCCGTGCTGCTCGACGCGCTGGCGTGGTGGGCCCGGACCCTGCGGCGCGCCCGGCTCGAGCACGCGACGGGGAGCCCGGCATGACCGACCGCGACCACCCGCGTCCCTACCCCGGCCAGGAACTGTCGGTCGGCGAGGTCGCCGAGCGCAGCGGCGTCGCGATCTCCGCCCTGCACTTCTACGAGCGTGAGGGCCTCATCCACAGCCGCCGCACCTCCGGCAACCAGCGGCGCTTCCGCCGCGAGGTGCTCCGCCGGCTGTCGTTCATCCGCGTCGCCCAGCGCGTCGGGATCCCGCTCGCGGAGATCCGCGCCGCGCTCGACGGCCTGCCCGACGGGCGCACGCCGAACCGCAAGGACTGGGAGCGGCTCTCCGCGCAGTGGCGCGAGGAGCTCGACGACCGCATCCGCCGGCTCCAGCAGCTGCGCGACGACTTCACCGGCTGCATCGGTTGCGGGTGCCTCTCGCTGGACCGCTGCGGCCTCGCCAACCCCCACGACCGTCTCGCCGCCGACGGTCCGGGTCCGCGCAAGCTGGTCAGCTGAGTGCGGCGATGCGCCCGGGCGGTGGCGCCGGGACCGCGTCGGGGTGCAGGGCGTGCGCGATCGCCTCGATGCCGTCGACCAGCCGCGGGCCGGCGCGCACCACGTAGGACGCGGAGTCGACGGCGAGCAGGGGGACGCCCGGCAGGCGCGCGCGCACCGCCTCGGCCTGGGCCACGGCGTCGCCGAGCCCGAACCCGCACGGGGCGACGAGCACCACGTCGGGCCCCTCGGCGGCGGCGTCGTCCCAGGTGGTGGCGACACTGCGGCCGCCGTCGATCCCGGCGAGCGGCTCCCCGCCCGCGCGCCGGACCATCGCGGGCACCCAGTGTCCGGGCAGGAACGGCGGGTCGACCCACTCGAGCGCGAGGACGCGGGGGCGGGGTCTTGTCTTCACGGCGCGGTCGATGCTCGCCAGCCGCTCGTGCAGGTCGGCGACCACCGCGGCCCCGGCGTCCAGTGCCCCGGCGGCCCTCGCGACGCCGGCGATGGCGTCGAGGACCTCGTCGAGGGTGTGGGGGTCGACGGTCAGGACGGTGGCGTCGAGGTCGAGCGTCTCCAGGGCGTCGGCGACCGTCGAGGCCGGCAGCGCGCACACCCGGCACAGGTCCTGGGTGAGCACCAGGTCCGGCGCGGCGTCGCGCAGGGCGTCGCGGTCGAGGTCGTACTGGGGGAGGTTCTGTGCAGCGCGCTCGCGGACGATCCGGTCGATCTCTCCGGGCGCCAGACCCGCCGGCAACACGGTGTCGACGACCACCGGCCGCGTGGCCCGGATGCCCTCGGGCCGGTCGCACTCGAAGGTGACGGCCACGAGGTCGTCGGCGAGCCCCAGCGCGCCGACGATCTCCGTGGCCGCGGGCAGCAGCGACGCGATCCGCACCTGCCCGACCCTATGTGAGTACTTTCCGGGCCTATAGGCCCGGAAAGTACTCACGAGGCGAGGAGCGGGCGCGGGTCGAAGATCGCGCGGATGGTGCGGGCGCGGCCGTCGACGACGTGCGCCCAGTTGACCGTCAGCATCGGAGCGTCGGTCTCGGTGGTGTGCAGGTCGTAGACGGTGCAGACGTCGGGGCCGTCGGCGAAGACGTGCTTGACGTCCACGTCGGCGACGATGCCCAGCAGCCCGTGCAGGGACGTCACGTTGTCGTCGACGCCCTCGACGTGGCCCATCGGGCCGTCGAAGACGACATCGTCGGCGAGGACGTCGCGCAGCGACTCGGCGTCGTGTCGGCGCCAGGCGTCGAAGTAGGCGGTCATGGTCTCGGTGGGAGTGCGCATGCGTCCAGCCTGGGCGCCACCACGTCAGAAGTCGAAGAGCTGATAGCGCTCATTGCGATAACCTCGGCTGATGGAGCTGCACCAGCTGCGCTACCTCGTCGCGGTCGCCGAGGAGGGCGGGTTCACACGGGCCGCGGTCCGGGAGCACGTCGCCCAGCCCGGCATCAGCGCGCAGATCGCCCGGCTGGAGCGCGAGCTCGGGCAGGTGCTCTTCGACCGGTCGGCCCGTGGAGTGCGCCTGACCCCGGCGGGCGAGGCGGTGCTGCCGCACGCGCGCGCGGCGCTCGCCGCCGTCACCGGCATCCGCGACACCGCCGACGAGCTCGCCGGACTCGTCCGCGGCCGGGTGTCGGTCGGGATGGTGCGCGGCGGCGGGGTGATCGACCTCCCCGGCCTGCTCGGCGACTTCCACCGCGACCACCCCGGCGTCGAGATCCGGCTGGTCGAGGCCGCGACCGACGCGCTGCTCGACGGCCTGCGCAACCACGATCTCGACCTCGCATGGGTCGGCCGCGACGGCGACCCGCCCGCGGATCTCGAGGTCGATGTGGTCCTCGACGTCCCCCTCGTCGCCGCGACCCCGCCGGGCGGGCCGCTCGGCGACACGGTCACCGTCGTCGAGCTCACCGAGCACACGCTGATCGCGCTGCCGGTCGGCGCCGGCGTGCGGGCGGCGCTCGACCGGGCCGCGGCCGAGGGCGGGGTCACCCTGCATCCGGCGCTGGAGGCGGGCTCGCCGCCGGTGCTCGTCGACCTCGCGCGCCACGGCCTCGGGATCGCCGTCGTCCCGTCACCGGCGGTGGCCGACCGTGACGACGTCCGCGCCGTGCCGATCACCCCCGAGGTCCGCGCGCAGATCGACCTCGCCCGGCGCCGCGACGCCCCGCTGAGCCCCGCCGCCCGCGCCCTGCTCGACCGAGCCCGGGCCTGGATCGCCTGACTCGCCCGTCCGGGACAATCGCGACCGTGGACCTGGTGCTGGGGCTCCGGCTGTTCGTGCGCGGCGCGGTCACGGTGCTGCACACCCCGCGCCTGCTGCTGCTCGGCGCGATCCCCGCGCTGATCGTCTCGGTGCTCTACCTCGGGGCGCTGGGCACGCTGGTCGCGTGGCTGCCCGATATCGCGGCGGCGCTGACGCCCTTCGCCGACGGGTGGTCCGAGGCGCTGCGGACCGGCGCCCGGATCGCCGCGGGCGCGGCCGTCGTGGCGGCCGGCGCGGCCGTCGCCGTGGTCACCTTCGTCGCCGTGACGCTCGCGGTCGGCGGCCCGTTCTACGACAAGCTCGCCGAGATCGTCGACGAGGGCGTCGGCCCGGTGCCGGGCGTGGTGGAGCCGTCCTGGGTGCGCTCGGTGGGCCGGGGGGTGCGGGACGGCCTGCTGCTCGTCGGGCTCTCGGTGCTCGCCGCGATCCCGTTGTTCGTGCTGGGCTTCGTGCCCGTCGTCGGGCCGGTGCTCGCGCCCGTGGCCGCGGCGCTGGTCGGCGGGCGGCTGCTGATGATCGAGCTCACCGCCCCGGCCCTGCAACGCCGCGGCCTGAACTTCGGTGCCCGGCGCCGGCTCCTGCGCACCCGCCGTCTGGCGACGTGGGGCGTCGGCGTGCCCACTTATCTGCTCGCGGCGATCCCCTTCGTCGCGGTCCTCGCGATCCCCGCGGCCTCGGCCGCCGCCACGCTGCTCGCCCGCGAGCTGCGCGGGGAGCCGACCGATCAGGAGCGCCCGGCCTCCCTGGCGTGAGCGGCGAGGACCTCGCCCACCACGCGCTCCTGCTCGACCGCGCGGCCGACCAGCGAGACCTCGGCCTGGAGCGCCGGGTCCCAGGGGGTCGGGGGGGACGGCCGCAGGAACGATCGACGGCAGATCGGCCTCGGTCGCCTCGGCGACTGCGGCTCGTTCGTCCAGCGCACCCGTCCGCCAGGGGACACGCCCCGGCGGCGTCGCCGAGACGTGATTCCGAGCCCTCCGGGGCCGACGTCGCCGTGGTGTCGGGCGGACGCTCCGGCCGCCGTCAGCGCGTCGAGGAGGAGCACCGCACCGAGGCCTCGACGGTCGAGGGTGTCGGAGACCTTCTGCCAGAGCGGGTCGAACGCCGGCTCGAGGAGCACGGGCGGGACGGTCACCGGCTCAGTGGAGCACGGCGCACGGAGTCCCCGCCGTCATGATCGACGGGCGATTTCGGACGTTCAGTGTCAGCGACGCCACGTCGCTGACACTTACGCCGGCTCGTACGCGGCCCAGTCGGGCATCGGGGTGCCGGCGAGGCTCGCGCCGAGGCGGTCGAGGTACCAGCGCCAGCCGGCGTCCATGTCCTCGCGCCGGAAGCCCTCGAGCAGGGTCTGAGCGAAGACGAGGACGGCGCCGGAGCCGTGGGGTTCGACGGTGAGGTCGAGCTCCCAGGCCTGCCCGTCGGACTCGGGCAGCCGGACGACGAGATGGCGCGGCGGGTCGCAGGCGAGGATCCGCACGTCCATCGGCTCGGTGACCTCGCCGCCCGCGTCGGCCTCGCCGGTCATGGTGAACGCGACGGTGCGCCCGACGCCGGGCTCGCCGCTCCAGGTGCCGATCCAGCGCCCGAGCCGCCCGGAGTCGGTGATCGCGGCCCACACGTCGTCGACGGGGTCGGGGTACTCGCGGCGCCACACCAGCGTGGTCGTGCCGTCGGGTTCGGTGCGGGTCTCAGCCGGCGGCGTGATCATCGTCTGCTCCTTGCTCGGTGAGTCGGCGGGCGCGCCGGCCGCGGTGCATCTCGGTGTCGAGGGCGTCGAGTCGGCTCGCGGGGCCCGGTGGTGCGAGGGGCCGGAATCGCCCCAGCCAGGCGTCGAGCTCGGCCAGCGGGCGGCGGTCGAGGGCGTAGATGCGGTGCTGGCCCGCGACCCGGGACGTCACGAGCCCCGCCTCGCGCAGCACCCGGAGGTGACGGCTGATCGCGGGGCGGCTGATTGGGAAGTCGGCGGCGAGCTCGCCCGCCCCGACCTCGCCGTCCGCGAGGCGCTCGACGATGGCCCGGCGGACCGGGTCGGCGAGCGCCTCGGCGGGGAACACGGTAAGATATGTAACCAATGCTTTCATTAACCGTCAAGTTACTCATGCGCGGCGAGCGCGTGGCGATACGGACGCTCACCGTCAGCGACGCCACGCCGCTGACGGTCAGAGCAGCGTCGGCTGCTCGTCCTCGTGGTCACCCTCGGCCACGGTGACCGCCGGGGCGTAGCGCGCGGCGGCGGGCAGGACGCGCAGGGAGCCCTCGGCCTCGCGCGCCACGAGGCGCATCGCCTCGAGCAGCCCCACCACGTCGGCGGCGAAGCGCTCGGCGTCGGCGATCGCGGCCTTCGACCAGTACCGCCCGTACTCGCCGACCAGCTCCGTGAGCACCTCGCGCACCGACGGCCACGGGATCGGGTCCGGGTCCTCGGCCGGCCGGAACTGGTAGATCAGCTCGCTGACCAGCAACAACGCCGCGTGCGCCACGGTGCCGCTGCCGGGGAACGCGATGTCGGAGCAGCCGCCGTCGACGTCGAGCGCGGCAAAGCCCTCCTCGCGCGCCTCCACTACGAGCCCGGTGCGCGCCTCGACCCGCCGCGCCTCGTCGCCGGCGTGACGGCGGAGCTCGGCGAACCGCGCGGGGTCGAGGTCGCCGGCGAGCACCACGGGGTCCTCGACGAGCCGGCGCCGGGCCGCCGTGGACGCCGACCCCCGCTCGCGCGCCCGGACGAGCAGGTCGTCGGCCGACTCGGCGCCCGCGACCGCGCCGGTCGGCAGCAGCGCCATCCGGTCGTTGCGGACCTCGAGCAGCGCGTCCGCGTCGGCGTCGTGCTCGTAGAGGCCGACCCCGCGGTCGAGCTCGCGGATCATCCCGTGCGCGATCAGCCAGCGCAGGGCGGTGACCAGCGCCCGGCGCGACGCCGTGTCGGTGTCCATGACGATCCCGGCCTCGGCGGCCGCGGAGTGCACGCCGTTGACGAGGTCGCGCAGGCTCGTGCGGTCGGGTCCCGACGTCGTGGCCGCCAGCACCAGGGCGAGCGCCGTGTACTCGGCGGGCGTGAACGCGCGCGGCGTCGTCGAGATCGTGCGCAGCGGCCGGTCGGCGGGCACGTGCCCCACCTTGACCAGGCGCGCCGTGTCCGCCGTGACGACCAGGCGGTAGTTCAGCTCCTGGGTGAACCACGCGTCCAGGGCGTCGGCGTACCGCCGGACCAGCGCGACGATCTCGGGGTCCTGCTCGGCGGTGCGCCAGGGCCGCGCCAGCAGCGCCCGCGTCGCGGTGACGAGCTCGCCGTCGCGCTGCGGATCGCTCCGTGCGGCGGTCACCGGGATCCCACCCGAGTGATCAACGGGGAGTTCGAGCGCCTAGAAGCAGCGAACAGCGCGTTCGCTGCAACAAGCCGGGCCCTCACGGCGCCGACTCCACGGTCAGAGTGAGGTCGCGGACGCGCAGGGCGCCGGCGTGGGTCGGGACGGTCGTCGACGTCCCGGGCGCGCGGGCGACGGTGCAGCGCACGCCGTCGAGCGCCACGGTGCCCGAGGCCGCCGCCGGACCGAGATCGGCGACCGCGCGGGTCAGCACGCGCTGCAGCTCGCGCAGGGCGGGCTCGGACAGGCGCGCGGTGAAGCCCTCGGCTCCGATCTCGAGCAGTTCCGCGCGGGCCGCCGCTGCCCGCTTCTCGGCCTCGGCGCGCCGGGCCAGCAGGTGGCGACGCTCCTGGCTGCGGTCCTGCACGCGGCCGGTGCGCCCACGGCTGGTGGCGTCGCCGCGCTCGCGCAGGCTGATCGGCACCTGGGCGGTCGGCGCGTCCCACCACGACATCGACGCGTCGACGGGGTCGGTGTCGTCGCCGCCCGCGCCTCCGAGGTGCCGGGCGCCCGCGAGCCCGAACGCGGCGGCCGCGAGCTCGTGCGCCGACGAGGGGTCGCCCCGGTCGAAGAACAGCGCCAGCCGCAGGTAGTCGGCGCGCCGCGAGGCGCCCGCCGTGCCCGTGCGGGAGAGGCGCGTGAGGTTCTGGGTCAGGGTGCGGACGGCGTCGACGGCGTCACGCTCGAGGACCTGGATGCGGCTCGGGCGCCCCACGCCGCCGACGAACCAGGATGCGAGGTTCTCCCAGTCGGCGGTCGACGCGCCCGGTTCCCGACGCACACGCACCGACGTCAGCCCCGCCGCCGCCACGCGCGCCGCCAGCCCGTCGGCCGCCCGCTCCACGATCACCGGCACCCGCGGCAGCACCGTCTCCAGCAGCGACGCGAGCGGGCGAGCACGGCGGCGCAGGGCCTCGAGGCGCTCGCCGACGTAGCCGACGAGCACCTCGGAGAAGAACGCGAACTCGTCCTCGTCGAGGTCGAACCGCGACTGCCACTGGTTGATCGCCGCGAAGAACTGGGTGATCTCCGCCGAGAACGCGACGTGCGGGTCGAACACCGCCCGCACGGCCTCGGCGAGCCTGGTGGGTGGTGCCGTCGCAGGATCCAGTTCGACGAGGAGATCCAGCCCCGCCCGCACCTGGTCGAGACGCCCCAGCGACACGTCGCGCACGTCGTCGACCTGCGCGAGCACACCCTCGACGAGGTCGTGCACCTCCTGGCCGACCCGGGTGATCAGGTAGCGGTTGCGGCGCCGGTAGTAGTCCTCGACGGTGCCGACCTGGCCCACCGACGCCGACACCTCGAGGTTGCCCCAGCCCCGCAGCGCCTCGAGCCGCGCGGTCACCGTCTGCTCGTCGAGCTCGGTGCCCGCCTCCGCGAGCCGCGCGGTGACCTCGGTCGGCGTCAGCTCCGCGAAGAACGTCCCGGCGAACACCGCGAGGATCGCCCGGTACTCCGGCGACTCGGTGACGTAGGCGAAGACGCTCGTGCGGATCCCCGCGCGGAGGGTCGAGCTCCGCTCCCCTATCGGCGTGCCGAGTTCGACGTCTCCCGGCGACGTCATGCGTGTACCTCCAGCGCGGTCCCGTCCCACCGGTAGTGCACGAGGGCGATCGCGCGCAGCTCCGGGTCGCGCAGCACCTCGGTGATCGCCAGCGCCGGGACCGTCGGGTGCGTGCCCCACAGCCGTTCCGAGGTGACGACGAAGTCGACGTCGAGATCCACGAGCAGCCCGAAGAGCTTGGCGTGGTTGTCCTCGGACACCTTGGCGAAGGCGTCGTCGAGCAGCACCAGCCGTGGCGCGCCGACGCCGTGGGGATCATGTGCCGCGGCGCTCGCGGCCGCCGCCGCGGCCATCGGCAGCACCGTGACCAGCTTCTTCTCGCCCTCCGAGAGCGTCGTGCGCCGGGTGAGCAGCTCGTCGCTGCGACCCGGGCGGCGCAGGTAGAGCCGCATCTCGTGCCACGTGCGGTAGTCGAGGACCTCGCCGATGACCGTCCGGTACGACGCCTCGGGGTCGCGGACCCGGGCCGCCTCGACGAGCGACTTCACCGCCTCGCGGACCTGGTCGTCCTCCTCGGGCGAGCGCAGGTCGGGGTGCTTGCCGAGCAGCTCCAGCGCGGTCGCCGTCTCCGGGTCGAGGTCGCCGCGGGGCCGCCAGTCGAGCCGCACGCCGATGCCCTGGCTCGACGTGACGCCCTTGAGGATGCGGTTCATCCGGTCGACGAGCTCGCGCGCGGAGAACAGGGCGTCGGCGACCTCCCGGGCGATCCGGCCGTGCAGCAGGTTGCGCAGCGCCTGGTCCTGCTGCACCGAGAGCAGGCTCGTCGCGCGGCGGCGCTGCACCGCGACCCGGTGCACCATCTGCGCAAGCACTGCCCGCGACGGCCCGCTGACGTGCACGCCGAGCGGCATCCCGTCGGCACCCCGGCGACTCTCGATGTCCCAGCCGCTGGCGAGATCGTCACGCGCGCTGCGCAGCGCCTTCTCCAGGGCGTCCTCGCTGACCGCGCGCCGCGGGGCGGGCAGCCGGTCGCGCAGGGCGGCGACGAGCTCCTCGGCGCCCTCGACGGTGTCGGCGACCGAGGGCAGGGGCTCGAGGGCCGCCTCCTCGTCGTCCTCGGCGGGCTCGGCGGGCTCGGGGGGCTCGGGGGGCTCGGCGTCGACGGCCCGCTCCGCCGCCTGCAGCAGACCCGGCACCGTGGCGGCCTCGGCCAGCCGGCCCCGCGCCGACCGGGCCGCGTGCTGCTTCTCGTCGAGGGCCCGGCGGGTCTCCTCGAGCGTCATCTCGGCCTTCGACAGCGCCACCGCCGCGGCGGTCTGCTCCTCGCGAGCGCTCTCGAGACCGGTGGCGATCCCCCGCAGCCGCTCGTCGAGCTCCCCGACACGCGCGGCGACCTTGGCCGGCTCCTCGCCGAGGGACTCCTCGATCGTCGTCAGCTCGGTGCGCACCGAGGCCGCCCGGGAGCTCGCGTCGCGGTGCTCGCCGACGGCGGTCGCGTGGTCGGCGGCGTCGCGCTCCCAGGCGGTGATCGCCTCGCGCCACGCGCGGGCCGTGCGGGCGACGCGGTCGCGGGCCGAGTCGACCGCGGCGAGTGCCCGCTCCGCGTCGACCACCGCCTCGAGCAGGCCGTCGAGCCGGTCGGGGTCGGTGGGGACGCCGGCCTCGCCCGCGCCGCGCGACAACGACGCCCACGCCTCGTCGGCCCGGCGGCGGGCGTCGGTCGCGGCGGTCGCGAGCTCGCGGTGCCGGGCCTCGGCGCCCTCGGCGTAGCGGACGGCGCCGGTCGCGGCGGCCACCGCGTCGTCGACCCCGCGGGTGCCCGGCAGCTCGGCGACCAGCCGGCGCAGGGCCTCGGCGTGCGCGTCGAGGTCGTCGGCGACGGCCCCGGCGGCGTCCCGGCGGGTCTGCGCGTCCGCGATCGCCGCGGCCAGCTCCGCGAGCCGGCGTGTGCGCGCCTGCGCCCGCGCCCCCGCGCCGACATGTTCGGCGGCGGCCTTCGCGTGACGACCCCGCACGGGGCCGGCGGCGAACGTGCCGTCGGTCGCCACGCGCACCGCCCCCGACGACGTGCCGACCGCGGCCAGGACCCCGGCGACCGCGTCGACGGCCACCGCCCCCGTGTCCACCGGCGCGAGCAGGGTGTCCAGCGCGGCGCCCTCGGCCGGCGTCGCGGCGCTGACCACGAGATCGCCGGCCCGCAGGCTCCCGTTCCCGTCGACGCGCGCGGTGAGCAGGCCCGACGCCTCCAGCGCCGCCTCGAGCCCGGCGCGCTCGGTGTCGTCGAGGTGCTCGCGGAAGTCGACGAGCGCGGCCAGCAGCACGCCGTCGGCGACGTCCCCGTCGGCCCGCCACGACGCCCTCGACAGCGGCAGCTCGCCGGCCGCCTCGACCCGCTCGTGGTCGGCGCGCAGGCCCGCCAGTTCCTGGTCGATCTCCTCGACGCGTGCGGCGGCGCGGCGGCGTGCTCCGTCGAGGGTGCTCGTGACGTCGTCGGCGGAGCGCCGGGCACGGGTGCGCCGGGTGTCGGCGGCGTGGCGCAGGTCGTCGTCGGCGGCCTCGGGCTCCGCCGCCGGCACCGTGAGCCAGCCCGTCGAGCCGCCGGGCTCGGCGGCCGGCGCGTCGGCGGCGTGCTCACCCAGGCGTCGGGTCCACCCGGCGACCGCCTCGGCGTGCTCGTCGGCGGCGGCCCGCGCGGCCCGGCGGGCGGCGGCGGCCTGCTCGGCGGCGGCCTCGTGCGCGGCCTGCGCCTCGCTGGCGGCGGACTCCGCGGCGTCGGCGGCCTCGGTCGCCCGGCGCGCGTCACGGGCGTGCTCGGCGACCTCGCGGACGGTCGTGCGGTGGGCGCGCAGGGCATCACCGACGGTGGTGAGGTCGAGGGCGCCGGTGAGGTCGTGCTCCTCGTCCGGCACCTCGACCGTGGTCTCGCCGACCTCGTCGCGGTGGGGTTCGGTGACCGGCGCCGGCGGGTCCGGCAGCTGCGCGACGACGCCGGGCGCGGACGCGGCGCGGGCGGCGTCGGCGACCGCGCGGAGGTGCTCGGCGACCCCGGCGAGGTCGGAGTCGAGCTGCCCGCGCGCCGCGGTGACCGTCGCGGCCGCCGCGACGACGCGCTCGCGGGCCCGGGTGCGGTGGCCGTCGAGGGTGGCGGCGTGGGCGTCGGCGCGGGCGACCTCGTCGCGGCGACGGACGAGGTCGGCGTGCGCGGTGTACTCGGGCAGCGCCGCGAGCCCGGCGCGCTCGGCGGTGGCCTCGGCGTGCTCGTCGGCGAGGTCGCCGGTCGCGCTCGCCGCCGCCTCCTTCGCCGCCGTGGCCTTGTCGACGCCGGTGCGGTCGCGGTCGACGCGCTTCGCCGCGGTGCGGGCGGCGTCGACCGCGGCGGCCGTGTCGTCGACCGCGGCGGTGAGCACGCGACGGGCGTAGTCGGTGTAGGTCTCGACCGCCCCGTCGAGCGCCTCGGCGGTGCGGGCGAGGTCGGTGACGTTGCGGCGGTGGTCCTCGAGGTCCTCGAGCGGCTGGGCCGCGTCGTGCACCGCGTCCTCGGGCACCGGCGGCAGCGCCTCGCGCAGCGTGCGGGGCAGGTCGGTGTCGATGCGGTCGCCGACGCGGGGGTTGCGGACCTGGTGCAGCAGCCGGAAGTACGCGGTCGGGTCGACGCCGCCGAAGAACCGGCGGGCGATCTCGGCCCGGTACTCGGCGGTCGAGGTGAACACCTGGCCGCGCGTGCCCAGCTCGGAGCGCAGGACGTCGATGGAGAACGGGACGTCGGCCTCGGTGAGGCGCAGGTCGATCCGGACCCGGCGGTCGGTGGAGAACCACCAGGTGGCGACGCGGTCGGTGCTGCGGTTGGCGCGGATGCCACAACCGACCGTCCGGTACTCGCTCGGCCCACCCTCCTGGCTGCGTTCGAACTCGATCCACAGGTAGCCGGTGCGCTGGGTGTCGTCGTGGTCGGAGAGCATCCAGCTGCGCAGCACCCCACGCTGCTCGCCCGCGGCGTCGATCTTGCGGACGTCCGCCTCGAGCAGGAACGGCAGCAGCATGTTCATCGCCGTCGACTTGCCCGACCCGTTGACCCCCCGCAGGAGCAGGCGTCCGTCGGCGAAGTCCAGCACCTCGTCCTGGTACTGGTAGACGTTCAGGATGCCGGCGCGGGAGGGCTTCCAGCGCAGCCGGTCGTCTCCCTGATCCTCTCCTGGCACCCGGACGAGGGTACGGAGCCGGGTTCAGGTGCCCGCCAACCAGTCGGGGTCGCCGACGAGATCCAGCACCTCGCGAGGTGTGTCGCCGAACCGCGGGTCGCCGGCGGCGCCCCGCTGCCAGGTCAGGGCGCGGGCGATGACGCCGGCCCGGCAGGCGGTCTCGGTGAGCCTTCGGAGCTCTGTGAGTGTCCCGAGGTCGCTGTAGACCTCGAGGTAGGCGTCGCGGGGGCGGGTGACGGCGGGATCGTCGGCGTCGACCTGCAGGGTCCGCCGCAGGGAGCCCAGGGCCACGAGCAGGCTCGCGAACGGGTGGGCGAGCACCGCGTCGCCCCAGTCGGCGAAGCGGCCGTCGCGCAGGACGTTGCCGACGTGCAGATCCTGGTGGTCGACGGTCCCGGGGGCTGTGCCGTCGAGCTCCTCGGACCACTGTCGGACGAGGTCGCGGTCGTCGTGACCGCCGATCCTGGCCAGGGCCTCCTCGTACCGCGCGGGGAGCACGGCCGGGGTGGCGTCGGGCACGCCGAGGGCGCGCATCGCATCGAGGTGGGGCGCCACCCGGCGCTGGAGGTCGGCGTAGCGGGGCAGGGCGGCGGTCATCGCGGTGGAGGGGTCGTCGCCCTCGTCGCGGACGCTCGGGCCGGTGTCGGGCAGGAGCAGGCGGTGGTGCGGGGCGTCGACGGCGAGCGGGGTGGCGACGGCGTCCGGGGCGACGTGGGCGAGCAGGGCGTGCAGCCCGACCTCGGGCGCCATGCCGGGCGCCGGTTCCTTGAGCCAGACGGGCCCGTCGGCGGTGGGCACGCGCAGGACCGTCGACCAGGCGCGGTGGCGCTGGGTGACCTCGCCGGTCGGGTGCCGTCCGGTGACCGTCGCGATCCACGCGAGCACCTCGTCGCGCCAGGCCTCGGTGCCGCGCTCGCTCACCCGCTCATGGTGGCCGACTACCGTGCCGGGCGTGCTCGTCGTCCTGCCCCCGTCGGAGACCAAGGCGCCCGGAGGCCGCGGGCGCCCGCTCGACCTGGACGCGCTGTCGTTCCCGTCGCTGAACCCGACGCGCAAGGTGCTCGTCGACGAGGTCGTCGCGCTCGCCGCCGACCTGCCCGCGTCGCGGGCGGCGCTGGACATCTCCGAGCGCCAGGACGACGAGATCGCCCGCAACGCCGCGCTGTGGACCTCGCGCACCGCGCCCGCACTGCGCCGCTACACCGGCGTGCTCTACGACGCGCTCGACCCCGCGTCGCTGACCACGGCGGCCCGGCGACGCCTGGTGGTGTGCTCGGCGCTGTTCGGGCTCGTCGGAGGCACCGACCCGATCCCGGCGTACCGGCTCTCGGGGGACAGCGCGCTGCCCGGCCGTGCGGGAGATGGAGCGGGGCGGAACTCGACCGGCAGGAAGAGCCTGCGCACCCTGTGGCGCCCGGAGCTGATGCCGCTGCTCGCCGAGCACGACGACCTGGTCGTGGACCTGCGCTCCGGTCCGTACATGGCGCTCGGCCCGGCCCGCGGAGCCGTCACCCTCGACGTCCACAGCGAGGCCGCCGACGGCTCGCGGACCGTGGTGAGCCACGCGAACAAGTCGCACAAGGGCCACGCGGCCCGGCTCCTCGCGTCCTCCCGGCGGCGGCCGAAGGACGCGGGCGGGGTGCTGGCGCTCCTGCGCGACGCGGGTCTGCGCGTCGAGCAGGCGTCCGACGACGCGCTCGTCCTCGTCGTCCCGCGCTGACCGGTTCGAACGCCTCGTCGGCGTGTCGCGCTTGCGAGCATGTGGCGATCCTGGCGTCACATGCCAGCGATGCCGCATCGCTCGCACAGCCGCCCGGACCTCAGAGCTCCGCGAGAACGGCGTCGGCGAGGGGCGGCCAGGCGGCCTTGGCCCAGTCGCCGAAGGCGCGGTCGGCGAGGGCGACGCAGGCCACGCCGGCGTCCGGATCCACCCACAGGAAGGTCCCCGACTGGCCGAAGTGCCCGAAGGTGCGCGCCGAGTTGGTGGCGCCCGTCCAGTGCGGCGACTTGCCGTCGCGCAGCTCGAAGCCCAGCCCCCAGTCGTTGGGCTTCTGGTGCCCGAAGCCGGGGATCGTGCCGTTCAGCCCCGGGAACTGCACCGTCGTCGCCTCGGCCAACGTCGACGCGTGCAGCAGCGTCGGCGCCTGGAGCTCGGCGGCCAGGCGCAGGAGGTCCTCGACGGTCGAGGTCGCGCCGTGCCCCGGCGAGCCGTCGAGCGTCGTCGCCGTCATCCCGAGCGGCGCCAGGACCGCCTCGTGGAGGTAGTCGGCGAACCCGATGCCGGTCGCCTCCTCGATCGTCGTCGCGAGCACCTCGAAGCCCGCCGACGAGTAGAGCCGCCGGGTACCCGGCTCGGCGACGACGCGGTGCTCGTCGAACGCCAGGCCGGAGGTGTGCGCGAGCAGGTGGCGCACGGTCGCGCCCTCGGGCCCGGCGGGCCGGTCGAGGGTGACCGCCTCCTCCTCGATCGCCACCAGCGCCGCGATCGCCACGAGCGGCTTGGTCACCGACGCGAGCGGGAACCGGCGGTCGGTCGGCCCGTGGGTGCCGCGCACCGTGCCGTCGGCGCCGACCACCCCGGCGGCGGCGTGGTCGACGGGCCAGTCGTCGATCTGCGCGAGGCTCTGCACCCCCGCGACCCTATGGGTCAGCCGGCGAGGGCATCGCGAGCCGCCGACGCCGCGTCGTCGAGCAGCGTGCGCGCGGCGTCGTAACCGCGTGGCTGGTTCGACAGGAGCACCACGACGTAGCGCCCGTCCGCGTCCGGGAAGCCCGCCGAGTGCAGGTCGACGCTCGACCCGATGCAGCACAGCCAGCCCTGCTTCGCCACCGCGCTGCCGCGCCGACCGGGGTCGAGCAGGCCGAAGCCCTGGTCGAACCCGTCCGCGGCCGTGGACGGGGCCGCCGCGAGCGCCTGCAGGACGACGTCCCGGTCGGCCGGGGCCAGCCGGGTCGTGACGAACGCGTAGAGCGCCGCCACGTCACGCGCCGACGTCTCGACCTGACCCCACTGCCCCGACTCGTCCGGCGGGCTCGTCCGGGTCAGCCCGAGCGCCGAGGACACCCGGCGGATGCCCTCCGGGCCGCCGTAGCTCGACCAGAGCGCGTTCATCGCCTCGTCGTCGCTGAGACTGAGCGCGCGGCGGATCCGCTGCTCGTCGGCCGGCGACGTCTGCACCTGGCCGGCCTCGCGGCGGGTCAGGATGTCGACGACCGTGAACAGCTTGGCCACCGAGGCCGCCCGCAGCGGGGCACCGCCCTGGTCGTTGGCGACGGTCTGGCCCGTCGTGCGGTCCAGGATCGCCACCCCGAGCGTCACGCCGCTGCGCTCCTGCGCCGCCGACGCGGTCGCGTCCACCGCGGCCTGGGCCCGCGACGGCGGCGGTGCCGGCGTCGTGGTCGGTGCCTGACTCAACGGAGTAGCCGGCGCCGGCGTGGGTGCGGGCGCCGGAGCCGGGGCGGACCCGCCCGTGGAGCATCCGGCCACCAGCGCCACGGCGACGAGCGCGGTGGCGCAGCGGCTGCGGCGGAGCCGGCGGCGGGGGAGCACGGGAGGATCCTCCGCCCGCCGGGGTGAGGTGCGCGAGACGGGACGCCCGTGGTCGGGCGACGTCACAGCGGCGGTCACGCCGCCAGCATCACCTCGTCGGCGCGCAGCGCCGCCACGACCCGCTCTGTCATGGCGCGCTGGACGGCCCACTGGCGACCGGGCTTCGTACGAGCCGTCAGTCGGAGGGTCATACCGGACGCCGAGAGCTCCTGGACGCCGAGCACCTGCGGCTTCTCGAGGACGTCACCGCCGTGCCCGTTGTCGTCGATCGCCGCGACCGCGGCCTGCTCGGCGATCGCGGCGGCGCGGGTGACGTCCGTGTCGAGCGCCAGTGGGATGTCGAGGACGGCGACGGCGTGGTCCTGCGAGCCGTTGCCGACGCGCTCGATCGTGCCGTTGCGGACGTACCAGACCATGCCGGTGACGTCACGGACCGTGGTCGTGCGCAGGCCCACGCGCTCGATGGTGCCGACGGCGTCGCCGAGGTCGACGTGGTCACCGACGCCGTACTGGTCCTCGAGGAGCATGAAGATCCCGGACAGGAAGTCCTTGACGAGGTTCTGCGCACCGAAACCGATGGCGAGCCCGACCACACCGGCCGAGGCGAGCACCGGCGCCAGGTTCACGCCGAACTGGCCCAGGACCATCATGAACGCCGTCCCGAAGATCAGGATGCTGGCCGCGTTGCGGATCACCGAGCTGACGGTCCGAGCGCGCTGGGCGCGGCGGGCGGAGCCGAACGCCTGGATACGGTCGGCGTCGGTGACCCCGCGCTTGCGGCGCAGGAGCGAGAGCAGACCCGGCACACCCGCACCGTTGGCCACGTGGCCGATGACGCGGTTGATCACGAAGCGCAGGACCACCGCCACGGCGACGATCACGGCCACGGCGATACCCGTGTGGATCAGGCTCTCGAGGGTCAGGGCAGACGGGGAGAACGGCACGGCAACCACCTCGGGGAGCGGGGAGCGTCGGTCTGGGATGCCGATCGACCACCGTGCCGGAAGATCGGCCGCGCTCGCAAACCGGCTGGGTACGGGACCGGCGGTGAGATGAGCGGGGTCGGGCGGATGTGAAACCGGGATGAGGGGTAGACAACCGGACATGGCGACGACGAGCGCGGGCAGGACCCGGCGCGGTGACCGTTCCCCCCTGCTCGTCGCGCTCGCGGTGGCCGTGGCGGCGCCGGGCCTCGTCCTGCGCGTCGGTGGGCTGCACATCTCGCCGCCGCTCGACGCGCTGCTCTTCGGCCTCGCGATCGTCGGGGCGGCGTTCCTGCTCTCGTGGGCCGCCGAAGCCGCCCAGGTCGACATCTCGGCCGGGCTGGCGATCGCGCTGCTCGCACTCGTCGCGGTGCTGCCCGAGTACGCCGTCGACTTCGTCTTCACCATCCAGGGCGGCGAGGCCTACGCGCAGTACGGCCCGACCTGTCTGCCGCCGGGCTCCACCGAGCAGTCACCCTGCGGACTCGCGCTCGCCAACATGACCGGCGCCAACCGGATCCTCGTCGGCGTCGGGTGGGCGCTGGTGGTGCTGCTCGCCGCCGTCCGCCTGCGCCGAGGGGGTGCCGACGCGGGGCGGCCGGGCGGCGCCGGCACGTCGCGCCGACCGGGTCACCCGACGCGCGTCACCCTGCTGCGCACCGACTCGGTGCCGCTGGTGTTCCTGCTCATCGCCACGCTCTACTCGTTGACGCTGCCCCTGCGCACGAGCATCACGATGGTCGACTTCGTCGTCCTCGTCGGGATCTTCGTCGCGTACAGCATCCGCGTCGCCAAGGCGCCGGCCGAGGACCCCGACCTCATCGGCCCCTCCGCCTGGGTCGGGCGCATGGACGCCCCGCGCCGGCGCACCGGCTACATCGGGTTGTTCGTCGTGGCCGCCGTGATCATCGTGCTCTGCGCCGAGCCGTTCGCGGAGTCGCTGGTGGAGACGGGCACCGAGCTCGGCATCAGCCAGTTCTTCCTCGTGCAGTGGCTCGCCCCGCTGGCCTCCGAGGCGCCCGAGCTGCTCGTGGCCGGTCTCTACGCCTGGCGGCTCAAGACCACCGACGCGCTCGCCACGCTCGTGTCGTCCAAGGTCAACCAGTGGTCGCTGCTCGTCGGTACGCTGCCGCTCGTGTTCGCGCTGTCCGCGGGCTCCCTCAACGGGCTGCCGGTCGACGCCCTGCAGCGCGAGGAGCTGCTGATCACCGCGGCGCAGTCGCTGTTCGCGGTCTCCCTGCTGGTCACCCTGTCGATCAACGTCGTCGGGGCGCTGAGCCTGCTCCTGCTCTTCGTGGCCCAGTTCGTCCTCGCCGCGACGCTACCGGCGGCGCTGCAGGAGACCGAGCTGCTGATCCTCTCGGGGGTCTACCTCGGCGCCGCGATCGTGATGTTCGTCCGCCGCCGCCACGACCTCGTGCGGCTCGTGCGCGACGGGCTGCGCACCCCCTACGCCGATCTCGCTGTCGAGGCTCGATGACGACCGGGGTGACCCACCGCAAGCTCGCCGTGATGCTCGTGCACGGCGTCGAGAGCGCCGGCGACCAGTACGCCGTCCGCGCCATGACGCTGCTGCGCGAGGAGTTCACCCGCATCGCCGGAGTGCCCGCCGACGACGCGCTGGTGATCAAACCTGCCTACTGGGCGCCGGTGTTCGAGCACGGCCAGCAGGAGCTCAGCGACCGGATCACCGGGTCCGGTTCCCGCTGGCTGGTCGAGATCCTCGACATGCTCGCCGCGCGGGCCAGCCAGGGGTCGACTCCGGCGCTGCTCGCCGCGGCCTCGACCGCCGGCCTGCGCTGGCTGCCCGGGCTCGACGACGCCCACTTCCCGACGCTGCGCTGGCTGATCGTCCACTACCTCGGTGACGCGGTGGCCTACCAGTCGGGCACCGACGGCACCGGGCACTACGAGCGAGTCCAGGCCGTCCTCGCGCAGACCCTGCACGACCTCGTCGTCGAGGCCGGCGACGAGGCGCCGCTCGCGGTGGTCGGCCACAGCCTCGGCAGCGTCGTCGCCAGCGACTTCCTCTACGACCTGCAGACCGACGCCCC
The DNA here is from genome assembly GCF_057180585.1 of Actinomycetospora sp. 2LY8.5. NCBI lineage: Bacteria > Bacillati > Actinomycetota > Actinomycetes > Pseudonocardiales > Pseudonocardiaceae > Actinomycetospora > Actinomycetospora sp. 2LY8.5. The sequence goes on along the minus strand of NZ_JBXUHE010000007.1, from coordinate 140,020 downwards.
GCTCTCGCCGGACGCGGCCCGCGCGCTGGGCGACACCCCGACCGAACGCGGCGAGACGTTCGGGTGGTTCTACACGCTCGGCAGCCCGCTGGCCCTGTGGGCGCAGCGCCACCCGGACTTCGGCAAGCCGCTGTCCGTGCCGCACCCCGGGTTCGCCGCCCGCTGTCCGGGCCAGCGCGGGGAGTGGGTCAACGTCTACGACCCCGACGACGTCATCGCCTCACCCCTGCGGCCGCTGAGCGAGGCCTGGGCCGACGCGGTCGACGAGGACCGGCGCGTCGCCGTCGGCCCGTGGTGGCTGGGCTGGACGCCGCTGGTCCACCCGTACTACTGGAACGACCGCCGCGTCGTCACCCCGATCGCGTCCCAGCTCGCCCAGGCCTGGCACCGCCTGGAGATCCTTCGCCCCGACCGCCCGCGTCGGCGGGGGGCGACGAGCACCTCGGGGGAGGCTCCGAGGTCCGTGACGCACTCCTGATCATCCAGAGCGGGCCGCGTCAGACCTTCGCCCGCTCCACCTGCTCGATGCGGTCCTCCACGGCCATCTCGGTGAGCTTGCGGCCGGCCTCGGCGTCGCGCGTGAGGTTCTCGCCGGTCTTCGGGTCGAAGACGTGGATCTTGCGGGTGTCGAGCCAGAACTGCGCCTCGCGGCCCTCGCGGATGCGGCTGGTGGAGTCGATCGACACCACGGCCTGGGTCCGCAGCTGGTCCGAGTCGAGCTCGCGGGATAGCTCCTTGAGCTGCTCGGCCACCTCGGCCGGCGCCTCGTACGGGATGTAGGCGTACTGGGCGTCGCCGAGCCACTCGGTGACGTCGACCTTCGCGGTGAACGTCGACCCGTGCGGCTTCTTGGCCTCGTCGACGAGGCTCGCGTCCTCGAAGTACTCGGGCCGGATGCCGACGAGCAGGAGGTCGTGGCCGCGGACCTTCTCGGCACGCTCCGAGCCGAGCTCGACGCCGCCGAACGGCGTCGAGAGGCTGGTGCCCTCGACCGTCGCGGGCAGGAAGTTCATCGGCGGCGAGCCGATGAACCCGGCGACGAAGAGGTTGACCGGCTGCTCGTAGAGCTCGCGCGGCGACGCGACCTGCTGGATCACGCCCTTGCGCAGCACGCAGACGCGGTCGCCGAGGGTCATGGCCTCGGTCTGGTCGTGGGTGACGTAGACCGTGGTGATGCCCAGCCGCCGCTGCAGGCGGGCGATCTCGGTGCGCATCTGCCCGCGCAGCTTGGCGTCCAGGTTGGACAGCGGCTCGTCGAAGAGGAACGCGTCCGCGGCCCGGACGATCGCCCGGCCCATCGCCACGCGCTGGCGCTGACCCCCGGAGAGGTTGGCGGGCTTGCGCTCGAGGTGCTCCTTGAGCTCCAGGACACCGGCGGCCTCCTCGACGCGCTTGCGCACCTCACCGTCGGGCACCTTGGCCAGGCGCAGCGGGAAGGCGATGTTCTCGAACACGCTCAGATGTGGGTAGAGCGCGTAGTTCTGGAACACCATCGACAGGTTGCGGTCGCGCGGGGCCTTGTCGTTGACGCGGTTTCCGGCGATGACCATGTCGCCCGAGGTGATGTCCTCGAGCCCCACGATCATCCGCAGCAGCGTCGACTTCCCGCAGCCCGACGGCCCGACGAGGATCATGAACTCGCCGTCGGCGATGTCGAGGCTGACGTCGTTCACCGCGGGGTAGCCGTCGCCGTACTGCTTGACGATGTGGCTCATCTCGATGGAAGCCATGGGTCATCCCTTCACGGCGCCGTTGGTGAGACCGGCGACGATGCGCCGCTGGAAGAGCAGGACGAGGAGAACGACCGGGATCGTGACGATCACCGCGGCGGCCGCGATCGGGCCGTTCGGCGACTCGAACTGCGATGCGCCCGAGAACAGACCGAGCGCCGCGGGCACCGGACGCGCCGCTTCGGTCGAGGTCAGCGAGATGCCGTAGACGAAGTCGTTCCAGGCGAGGAAGAACGCGATGATCGCGGTCGTGAACACGCCGGGCGCGGCGAGCGGCACGATCACCTTGCGGAACGCCTGCCACGGCGTCGCCCCGTCGACCTGGGCGGCCTGCTCCATCTCCCACGGGATCTCGCGGAAGAAGGCGGACAGGGTCCAGATCGAGATGGGCAGTGTCAGCGACAGGTAGGGGATGATCAGGCCGGGCCAGGTGTTGTAGAGGCCGATCTGCCGCCAGAGGTTGAACAGCGGTGTGACGATCGAGATCACCGGGAAGATCGCCACCGCGAGCGCGGTGGACAGGATGATCTTCTTGCCGGGGAAGTCCAGCCGGGCGATCGCGTACGCGGCGAACATCGACAGCAAGCACGAGATGAACGTCGCGATGAGGCAGATACCGAACGAGTTGACCAGCGCGGGCAGGAAGAGCCCCGCCGCGTCACCGACGAGGATCTGCTCGTAGTTGGCGCCGGAGAACACCGTGGGCAGGAACCGCCCGTTCGCGATGTCGTCGGAGGACTTGAACGACAGCGAGACGATCCACGCCACCGGGAAGAGGCAGTAGACGACGATGAGCAGGCCGCCGATACCCCAGCCGACCTTTTCGCGGGTGGACACCGGCTACTCCCCTCGCGCCTGGGACAGGTCGACCTTGAAGCCCTTGATGAACAGGACGCTGATCAGCACCACCGACAGGAACAGCAGCACCGACACCGCCGACCCCAGCCCGATCTCGACCCGCTCGATCGTCTGGCGGTACGCCAGGAACGACACCGTCTCGGTGCTGTTCGCGCCCGCGGTCATGACGAACACCGAGTCGAAGACGCGGAACGCGTCCAGCGTGCGGAAGAGCACGGCGACCATGATCGCCGCCTTCATGTTCGGCAGGGTGACCCGGCGCAGCCGCTGCCACCACGTCGCGCCGTCGACCTTGGCGGCCTCCTGCAGCACGTCGGGCACCTGCGCGAGCCCCGCGAGCAGCAACAACGAGATGAACGGCGTGGTCTTCCAGATCTCGGCGAGGCAGATGACGAACAGGGAGAGACCCTGCGTGCCGAACCAGTCGGTCTCGGGGGTGGTGCCCAGGAACGAGAACCACGAGTTCACGAAGCCCGAGTCGACGCTGAACGCGAACTGCCACGCGAACGCGGAGACCACGGTGATCACCGCGTAGGGGATGAGGATGACCGTGCGCAGCACCGGCCGCAGCCCCCTGAGCGCGTTGAGCATCACGAGCGCGAGCCCGAAGCCCAGGACCAGCTCGACCGCCACCGTCACGACGGTGATGAACGCGGTGACGCCGAACGACGTCCACCACACCGAGTCGGTGAGGATCACGCCGTAGTTGCCGAGCCCGACGAACGAGGAGTTCTCCGGGTCGGTGAGGCGGTAGTCGAACAGCGAGTCGAAGACCGCCTGCACGATCGGGTAGGCCGTGACCAGCAGCATCACGACGAACGCGGGGCCCGCCAGGTACCAGCCGAGCCGACGCTCGGCCCGCACCTTCTCGTTGAGACCGGACGCCGGGGCCACGGTCGCCGGTCGCTCCAGGGTGGCGCTCACAGGCCACCCCCGTCCGACGGCGCCATGGGCGCGACGAAGGAGCGACCGTGGTGGCGTTCGTTGCGGGGGATCACAGGCCACCCCCGTCCGACGGCGCCATGGGCGCGACGAAGGAGCGACCGTGGTGGCGTTCGTTGCGGGGGATCACAGTAGCGCCTCCTTCCGCAGCACCGCGGTGATCAGCGCCGTGGCGGCCTCGTTGGTGGGGCCGGGCACGACCGCGTCCGGCGGGTGGAACGTGCGCTGGATGCCGCCGGAGACCTCGGCGTAGTACGCGGTCTGCGGTCGCGGCGCGGCCTGGGTGAGCGAGTCACGGATGGCCGGGGCCATCGGGAACTCGGCGAGTACCTCCGGGTCGCTGAACACCGAGATCCGCGACGACGGGTTGCCGTTGGAGACGAAGTAGTAGGCGGAGTTCTCGGGGTTCGAGATGCAGGTCGTCGCCTCGTACGCGAGGTCCGGGTGATTGCTGAACGCGCCCACCCCGAGGTTGATGCCGCCGAGCGGCGGGGCGCTCGGCCGGTCCGGGGTGACGCGCGGGTAGAGCGCCCAGCCGTAGTCGTCGGGCACGGACTGTTGGAGCGTGCCCTCCTCGACCGCGGACTTCGCCTTCCCCCAGACGAACGGGTAGTTGACCATGAACGCGGCGCTGCCGGACTGGAACGACTCGGCGTTCGTGTCCTCGTCGGAGGTCGGGAAGCCCGGCGGGGCGACACCGGCGTCGCCGTAGGTCTGCAGGACCCGCGCCGCCTCGATCCCGGGAGGCGCGTTGAGCCCGAGCTGGACGAGCTCCGGGTTCTCCTCGCCGACGTTGGTGATGATCGAGCCGCCCGCGGACTCCACGAGGGCGTTGACCCACACCGTGAGCGACTCGCCGCGGACACCCTGCGCGGCGATCTGGGCCCGGTTCTGCGACGCGGCCTGGATGATCTGGTCCCAGGTCACCGGTTGGTTCATGTCCAGCCCCATCGCCGCGACCGCGGACTTGCGGTACCAGAGCAGCTGGGTGTTGGCCCAGAACGGGACGACGACGAGGCGGCCCTGCCAGGTCGAGGCCTCGATCGAGCTCGGCACGCGGTCGTCACGCGCGGCAGCCTCGACGGCCGGCGGCATCGGGGCCAGGAAGCCCGCCTGTGCGAACTCCGGCACGTACGGCGGGTCGATGCTCATGATGTCGATCGACGAGTCGTTGGCCGCGAGGCGCCGCACGAGCTGCTGGCGCTGCTCGGAGGCCTGACGCGGCAGCGTCGACGTCGCGATCGTGTAGCGGCCGTTCGCCGCGGCGGTGCAGCGCGCCGCGATCTCGGTCTGCCCCCCGTCGTCGGGGTTGATGTACCAGGTGAGTACCGGCGGGCCGGCCGGCCCCGAGCTGCACGCGGCGGCCAGCGCCGCGATCACCGCGACGGCGACGGCCACGGCGGTGAGCCGCCGTCGTTGGTGGCGCATCGGTCTCCCTCCCGGCACCCACACTCGTTGGAAGCGCTTGCGGTGGCAGCGTGGTGATGGACGTCTCACAAGTCAAGCGAAGCACGTGACTGTGCGAGTGCTCTAGGGCGTTCGGGGCAGTCCGGTGGGGCGCCGAAGGGCATGACCGTCGGAGCGCTCTGGAAGCGCTTGCGGACCGGTGCCATGCTGGTCGGTTGTGACCGAGGACACGACACCAGGGACCGCGGCGACGCCCCGTCCGGCGTCGCCGCAGGTCACCCTCGACGACGTGGCACGGCGCGCCGGCGTCTCGTCGGCCACGGCCTCCCGCGCGCTCGGCGACCACCCGCACGTCGCGGCAGCCACCCGCGCCCGCGTCCGGGAGGCCGCCGAGGAGCTCGACTACGTCGCGTCCCCGGAGGCGACACGCCTGGCGGGCGGGCCGACCGGCCGGGTCGCGGTGCTCGTACCGCACCCGTCGCGGTGGTTCTTCGGCGAGCTCATCGAGGGTCTCGAGGAGTCGCTGCGCGCCGTCGACCTCGACCTCGTGCTGTTCCGCGTCGGGGGTCCCGAGGAGCGGGCGGCGTTCTTCGCCCGCCTGCCGGCCCGGCGCAAGGTCGACGCCGTCGTCGTGCTCGCGTTCGCCGTCGACGAGGCCGAGCACGCCCGGCTGGCGTCCCTGGGTGTCGACGTGGTGGCCGCCGGCGGGCGCGTCGCGTCGTACCCGTCGGTCGGCATCGACGACCACCTCGCGGGCCGCCAGGCGATGGACCACCTCATCCACCTCGGGCACCGGCGGATCGGGGTGATCGCCGTGACCAACGACGGCGAGCTCGCCCCCGATCCCGACGGGCGGACCTCGGCCTGGCGCGCGGCCCTGGCCGACGCCGGGATCGAGCCCGACGAGGACCTCGTCGTGACCGTGCCGTGGGGCGGCGAGGGCGGCGCCGACGGGATGGCGCGCCTGCTCGGGCTGCGCACGCCCCCGACCGCGGTCTTCGCCCACGACGACGAGACCGCCCTCGGCGCGGTGCGCACGCTGCGGCGCGCCGGCCTGCGCGTGCCCGAGGATCTCTCCGTGATCGGGATCGACGACCACCCCGTGGCCGCGCTCGCCGACCTCAGCACCGTCGCCCAGCCCGTCCGGGCGCAGGGCCGCCGCGCCGGCGAGCTGGTGGCGGCCGCCCTGCGCGGGGAGCTGCGGGAGCGGGTGCCGCCCGCCGAGCTCCTGCCGACCCGGCTCGTGCTGCGCGGCACCACGTCACCCCCGGGAGCCCCCCGATGACCCCACCGGATCTGCGCCTGCGTGTCCCCACCCCCGACCTGATCGCCCTGCCCTGGGACCGGCCGCTCGCCGAGTGGGACCCCGCCACCGTGCCGCTGCGCGAGCTGCCCGTCGGCCCGAGCCGGCACCTCGTGCGGTTCGTCGAGGTCGACGGGACGCTGTGGGCGCTCAAGGAGCTGCCGCCGCGCATCGCCGGCAAGGAGTTCGAGAACCTGCGCCACCTCGAGTCGGCGAGCCTGCCCGCCGTGCGCCCGGCCGGGCTCGTCACCCAGCCCGACCACGACTGCTCGATCCTGCTGACGCGCTACCTCACGGGCTCGTGGCAGTTCCGGCGCCTCATCGCGCGGCTGCCCCCGAACCGACCGGCCCAGCGCGCGCGGCTGTTCGACGCGATGGTCGGCCTGCTGGTCGAGCTGCACCGCCACGGCGTGTTCTGGGGCGACTGTTCGCTGGCCAACACGCTGTTCTCCCGCGACGGCCAGCTCTTCCAGGCCTGGCTCGTCGACGCCGAGACCAGCGAGGTGCACCCGTCGCTGTCCGACGGCCAGCGCCGGATGGATCTGGAGATCCTCGTCGAGAACGTCGCCGCCGGGATGACCGACCTCGCCGCGAGCCTCGGCCGTCCACCGGAGATCGAGCCGCAGCTCATCGCCGAGGCGATGGAGCTGCCCGACCGTTACGAGGCGCTGTGGAGCGCGCTGCACAGGCAGGCGCAGTTCGCGTTCGGCGACCGGTACCGCGTCGAGGCCACCGTGCGCGAGCTCAACGACCTCGGGTACGTCGTCGACGAGGTGAGCCTGGCGCCCGCGGAGGACGGCGGGGACGGGGTGGTGCGGCTGCGCGTCGCCGTCGGCGAACGCAACCACCACGCCCGCTACCTGCGCGAGCTCACCGGCCTGGAGGTCGGCGAGGGCCAGGCGCGGGTCCTGCTCGGTGACCTGCGCGCCCACCAGCGGGCCATCGCCCGCGAGCACCCGGAGCGCCGGATCACCGAGGACCAGGCCATCGCCAGCTGGATGCACGACGTGCTCATGCCGGGGATGCGCCGCGCCCACGCCGCGGTGCGCCACGTGGGCACGGCCGTGCAGGCGTACTGCGACCTGCTCGAGGTCCGGTGGCTGCTCTCCGAGCAGGCCGGGGCCGACGTGGGCACCGAGCGCGCGCTGGAGGCGCTCGCCGAACGCGCCCCGGCCGACTCCGCGGCGCGCTCGGTGGTCGTCGACACCGACTCGGACATCCCCGTCATCGAGGCGGACCCGGCGGTGCCGAACGTGCCGCCGGAATGGTGACGAGCGTGGTGGTCAGCTCACGGCCAACCAGACCGCCGCGTCGGCACCCAGCCGCCCGTCCTCGAGCGGCGCGCTCGTCAGCAGCACCTCGTCGTGCGGCGGCAGGTCGACGGACTCGGACCCGAGGTTGACCACGCACGCGAACCCGGGCTCGCGCCGCAGGTGCAGCACCGTGTCGCCGGGCTCCGACACCCAGGTCATGTCCCCGTCGCCGAGCGCCGGGTGCGCGCGGCGGCGGCGCAGCACGGCCCGGTACAGCTCGAGCACCGAGTCGGGGTCGCCGCTCTGGCGGTCCGCCGCGTACGACGTCCACCCCGCCGGCTGCGGCAGCCAGGGCGCCGACGCGCCGTCCGGGCTGAAGCCGCCCGAGCTGCCCTCGCTCGCCGACCACGGCAGGGGCACACGACATCCGTCACGGCCGCGGACGGTGTGCCCGGAGCGCTCCCACGTGGGGTCCTGCCGCGCGTCGTCCGGGATGTCCTCGACCTCGGGCAAACCCAGCTCCTCGCCCTGGTAGACGTACATGCCGCCCGGCAGCGCGGCCTCGAGCAGCAGCGCGGCCCGGGCCCGCCGGATGCCCAGCGCGAGGTCCGGAGGCTCGTCGGACGCATGCGGGACCGCGGACGTCGGGACCTCCTCGGGGGCCGGCGACGGGCGGCCGTAGCGGCTGGGGTGGCGCACGACGTCGTGGTTGGACAGCACCCACGTCGCCGGTGCGCCGGCGGCCCGGAGCTGCCCGGTGGTGACGTCGATGGCCTCGCGCAGCGCGGCCGGGTCCCACGGAGCGACCAGGTAGTCGAAGTTGAACGCCGTGTGCAGCCGGCCCGGGGCGACGTAGCGGGCGAGGCGCTCCGGGGCCGGGGTCCACGCCTCGGCCACGAACATCCGCTCGCCGGGGTACTCGTCGGCCACCCGGCGCCAGGCCTCGTAGACCTCCTGGACGCCGTCGCGGTCGACGAACGGGTGCGTGCCCGGCGCGTAGGTGCTCCCGATGAGGTCCCGCGCGTCGGCGAGGTCGGGCAGCGCGGGGTCCTTGACCAGGCCATGGGCGACGTCGATGCGGAACCCGTCGACGCCCCGGTCGAACCAGAAGCGCAGGACCGCCTCGAACTCGGCGGCGACCTCGGGATTCGCCCAGTTCAGGTCGGGCTGGCCGGGGTCGAACAGGTGCAGGTACCACTGTGCCGTCTCTCCCGGCCTGTCCGCCACGCGCGTCCACGCCGGCCCGCCGAAGTGCGACCGCCAGTTGTTCGGAGGCTCGGCGCCGTCGGGACCCGACCCCGGCCGGAAGACGTAGCGCTCGCGTGCACCCGGCTCGTCGGCCAGGGCCGCGCGGAACCACACGTGCTGGTCGGAGGTGTGGTTGGGGACGATGTCGGGGATCAGCCGCAGGCCGTGCTCATGGGCGTCGACGACGAGCTTCTCCGCGTCGCTGACGGTGCCGTAGGCGGGCTCGATCGTCCGGTAGTCGGCGACGTCGTACCCGGCGTCGGCCTGCGGGGACGCGTACCAGGGATTGATCCACAGCGCGTCGACCCCGAGCTCGGCGAGGTAGGGCAGCTTCTCGCGGATCCCGGCGATGTCCCCGATCCCGTCGCCGTCCGCGTCGGCGAAGCTGCGGATGTAGACCTGGTAGATGACGGCCTCGCGCCACCAGGGGGTCTCGGCGTTCTCGGGCGTATCGGTCACGCCTCCACGATGCCCGACGGGCTCCGGCTCAGGCGTCGGCCGTGGCGCGTTCCTCCCCGGCGGTGCGCCGCGCGAGGATCCCGTCGGGCTCGGGGGCGTCGTCGATGCGCTCGGGCGCGCATCCGGTGGCATCCTGGCGCGGATGCGACAGCCGGGGCGCCGGGAGCGGCTCGACGCCGCGCGCGAGCGCGACGGCGACACCTGCCTGTGGTGTGCGCGGCCGCTCGTCGGCACCGTCGCGGCGACCACCGACCACGTCGTGCCCAAGGTCAAGGGCGGGCCGTCGTGGCTGGAGAACGAGGTGGCCGCGTGCCGCCGCTGCAACGGCGAGCGAGGTCACCGCGGGGCGGTCGAGTGGCTGGAGGAGTGCGAACGGCGCGGGTGGTCGCCCGACGCCGAGCGCCTCGAGCGGGTGCTGGTGTCGCTGACCGCGGCGATCGCCGAACGCGGCGGGCAACGGCGGGCGCGTCCGCACCTGGACGCGCAGCTGCGGCGGCTGCGCAAGCGCGGCCTAGCTTCCGCCGTATGACGCGTCGAAGAAGGCCAGCTCGAGGTCGACGGCGCGGGTGAAGAGGTCGGTCATGCGCTCGCGCGTGGCGGCGTCGGCGTCGGCGGCCACACGGTCGGTCTCGGTGCGCAGCAGGTCGACCCAGCTCTCGAAGGCCGGCCCGCGGTGGAGGTCGATCCACTCGCGGTGGAGCCAGTCGTCGGGTTCTGGTGCGGGCCGCGACGCCCAGTCGAGGTAGAGCCACTCGGCGACCAGGAGCACGGTGAGGGCGTCGGCGTAGGAGCCTCGCGCCTCGTCCATGAGGTCGAGGAAGCCCTGCGTGGCCGGCTGCGGGTCGACGGGAGCGCCGGCGCCGAGGCGGGCGAGCGCGCGGCTGAAGTAGTCGTCCTCGTCGCCGGCGACGAGACCGAGCTGGCGGGCGATCGCGAGACGCGGTTCGGTGCGATCGGCGGACGCGACGGCGGCACCGAGGAGGGCGACGAAGCGGTCGAGGAACAGCGCGTCCTGCGCGAGGTAGCGGGCCATCACCGCGTCGTCGACCGTGCCCGCCCAGAGCTCGTCGACGAACCGGTGCCCGATGGCAGCGGCCCACGTCGGGGCGGTGGCGGCGCGCAGATCCTCGGCGAAGCTCACGGTGCTCCTCACGGCGTGTCGCGCAGCGAGCATGTGGCGATCCTGGCATCAGACGCCAGCGATGCCGCATCGCTGGTACTTCCCATGCGCGTGGCGGCGCGACGACCGGGAGAAGCCGTCTAGCGGGCGAACGTGTCGGGGTCGGGCCCCAGACGCTCCGCTTCCTCCATGCCGTCGATCCTCTGCATCTCCTCGTGGGTCAGATCGAAGTCGAAGATGTCCTTGTTCTCCCGGATGCGGTCGGGCGTGACCGACTTCGGGAAGATGATGTTGCCGAGCTGGACGTGCCAGCGCAACACCACCTGAGCGGCGCTCTTGCCCTTCGCCTGCGCGATCTCCGCCAGCTCCGGGGCGTCGAGCAGGCCCTTGCCCTGGCCGATCGGGCTCCACGCCTCGGTGCGGATGCCGTGACGCTCGTGGTACGAGCGCAGCGCCGCCTGCTGCATGCGCGGGTGCAGCTCGATCTGGTTGATCGCCGGCACCGTCTCGGTCTCGGAGAGAAGGCGGTCGAGGTGGTGCGGCTGGAAGTTCGAGACGCCGATGGTGCGCACCTTGCCGTCCTCGTGCGCCTTCTCCAGGCCCTTCCACGTCTCGACGTAGAGGTCCTTGCCGGGCAGCGGCCAGTGGATGAGGTAGAGGTCGACGGCATCCAGACCCAGCTTCTGCAGGCTCTCGTCGAGGGCACGCTGCGCGTCGTCGTAGCCGTGGTTGCCGTTGTTGCACTTCGTCGTGATCCACAGCTCGTCGCGCTCGAGGCCCGACTTGGCGATCGCCTCGCCGACCTCGGCCTCGTTGCCGTACATCTGCGCGGTGTCGATGTGCCGGTAGCCGGCCTCGAAGGCCGTCAGGACCGTCTCCGCCGTGTCCGACGGGTCGATCTGGAACACACCGAATCCCAGCTGCGGGATCACCGTGCCGTTGTTCAGCTCGATACCGGGGACGTCACTCATGTCCGGCGGATACCCCTGGTGGTCCGCCGCTCAACCATCGGCGGACGGCCCGGTGGGTGCTTCCCCGCACCGGAGCACGGGGAAGCACTCACCGGTCACGCCGTGGCGAACGCGCCGAGGGTGCGATCGGGGCGCACACCGGCGAACGAGCGGTGCCAGGTGCGGTAGTACGCGATCTCCTCGTCGCTGCGCAGGTCCCAGCCGTGCTCCACCGTCGGGGGCTCGGCGCCCTGCGCGCCCTCCTTGGCCTTCTCCTTCTCGACGAGCGCCGAGAGCACGTCCTTGGCCCCGGAGCCGTCGCCGAACTGCTCCTTGCCGCGCCAGATGATGTCGTAGGGCACCATCCCGTCGAAGGCCTCGCGCAGCAGCTGCTTCTCCACGCGGTCGTGGATCTTCAGCTTCCACTCGGCGGGCAGGGCGAGCAGCTCGCGCATGACGGTCGCGTCGAGGAACGGGACGCGGGCCTCGAGGCCGTAGTTCATCGTCGTGCGGTCGCAGCGCTGCAGGTTGAGCTCGTGCAGGCTCTCGATCGACCGGACGAGCTCGGCCTGCAGGGCGTCCGGGGTCGAGAACTCCTCGGTGTGCACGTACTCGTAGCCCGCGAACAGCTCGTCGGCGCCCTCGCCGGTGAGCACCACCTTGACGTGCTTCACCGCCTCGCGGGCCAGGAGCAGGTTCGGCACCGCGGAGCGCACGAGCGCCGGGTCGAAGTGCTCGATCACCGTGACGGCCTCGTCGAGCGCCTCCTCGAGGTCGTCCGCGGTCGGGACGATCTCGTGGTGGTCGGTGCCGAGGAAGTCGGCGACGGCCCGGGCCGCGAGCAGGTCGGCGGACCCCTCGGTGCCGACGGCGAAGGTCGGCAGGCGCTCGCCCTTCTCGTCGGCCACCTTGGCGGCGACGGCCGCGACGATCGCCGAGTCGAGCCCGCCGGAGAGGAACACGCCGACCGGCACGTCGCTCATCATGTGCCGGCGGATCGAGTCGGAGAGCACGTCCCGGATGGCGCCGAGGTCCTCCTCGGTCCACTGCTTGTCCGGGGCGTAGCGCGCGGGGCGCACCTCGACCGGCACGGCGTCGGCGAAGCGGACGATGGCGCCCTCGGCGATGTCGTGGCCGGCCCCACCCCCCAGGCCCGGCGTCCACACGTGCCCGGGCGGGAAGGCTTCGACGAAGGGCTGGTCCTCCTCGTCGAAGGCCCGCAGCTCGCTGGCGAAGATCGTCACGCCGTCGAGGCGCGCCCAGTAGAGCGGCTTGATGCCGATCGGGTCGCGTGCGACCGCGCCGCGCCCGTCGGTGTGCGCCATCGCGAGCGCGAACATGCCGCGCACCTCGTACAGCGCGGCCGAGCCGTCGCGCAGGACCAGGCGGAAGGCGGACTCGGTGTCCGAGTCGGTGGCGAACCTGACCTCGGAGAGGACGTCACGGATGTCCTCGTGGTTGTAGATCTCGCCGTTGCCGACGACGTAGGCCGAGTCGGTGTCGTCGGCGATCGGCTGCTTGCCACCGCTGACATCCATGATCGACAGGCGCTGGTGGCCGAGCCACGCGTTCTCCAGCTGCACCCGTCCCGTGTCATCCGGTCCGCGGTGGTGGATCCGGGCGAGCATCCGCTCACACTTCTCGGGGTCGATGACGCCATAGGCGGCGACGATTCCGCACACGTGTGTTCACGTTCCTCGTATCGGGGTCGCTCTCCAGCGAACCACGATGTTCGGAAGCCACGCATCGTAACGGGGTCAGCGTCACGTCGCCTTAACGGTCAAGGGCCCGGATCTCCACGCGGCGTGTTCGACCCGTCACCGCCAGGCGAAGACCGGCTGCTCGAGCTCGTCGACGCGTGTGGTGCGGCCGTGCAGCGCGACCTCGCGGAACTGGAGCAGGACCGCCGCGGTCGGGGCGTGGATGAAGTGGCCGACCAGGGGCAGCTGCACGACGGGCCGCGGCGACTCCTCGATCGCGTGGAAGAGCGGCTCGACGTCGAGCTCGTCGAGCGCGATGTGGAAGAGCTGCGAGACCTCGTCGGGCGAGGGCGTCAGGTCGGCCACCGCGCCGGACGCTGCCATCACCACCGGCGTGATCACGAAGCCGGACCGGGTCGGGTAGTCGTCGAGGAGCCCCAGCACGGTGTCGTCGCCGAGGCGCAGGCCGAGCTCCTCGTCGAGCTCGCGGCGCGCGGCGGTGACGGTGCCCTCGCCGGGGTCGACCGACCCGCCGGGCAGGGCGAACTGTCCGGGGTGGTCGCGCAGCCGTGAGGTCCGCCGGGTGAGCAGCACGCCGGGGCCGCGTTCGACGTCGTCGAGCACGACGACGGCGACGGCGGCGGCGCGCAGGTCGGGGCGGTCGGCGACGCGGCGCTCGTCACGGTCGTGGTTCCGGACGCGCGCGGCCACGTCGGCCGCGGTGGCGGAGGTCATCCCCAGAAGATGCCCGTCGGGTCGGCGTCGATGATGTCGAGCAGGGGCGCGGGGGAACTGGCCTTGGTCTCGTCGGGGTAGCGGTGCCACCGTCCGCTGGAGTCCGGCCAGAGCAGGATCCAGCGCTCCTCGTCGGACGCCAGGCGCAGCTGCGCGATGGGCTCGGTGGTCCAGCCGCTACCGAGCTCGGGGAACACCGGTGCGCGGCGTGCGGAGATGGTGATGCGCCCGGCCCGCTCGGTGTAGGAGATGCGGGCCTGGTCGCGCTGCCCCTCGGGCACGCGGCGCGCGCACCACTGGCGCACCAGCGCGCGGTGTTCCTCGGCGACCTCCACGCCGCTCACTCTGACACGAGCGCCCCGCGGGCCGGGAGTGCCCCGCACCACGAAAGTCCGGTGGCGTCCCATCGCCACCCGGTCCGGACCCCGAGGCGGACCCCTGCCAGCATGCTCGTGCGTCAGGCGGCGAAAGGGGCTCTCGGTGACCGCAGGACTCGGCCGGGCGGGCCGTGCGCTGGCCGTGACGATCGCGGGGATCGGGCTCGTCACGGGCGTCGCGGCGTGCGGCGGTGGGGCGTCCGAGGCCCCGCCCCCGTCGGGGGTGTCCGCGCCGGGCGCGTCGGCCGCGCCCGCCACACCGGACCCGGCCGTGAAGCCCTACTGCGACGCGATCACGCGAGTGCAGGCGGAGCAGGCGGCGCCGGGAGCAGGCGGCAGCGGCGTCCTGCCGTCGTCGGACGAGGCGCGGCGCCAGGTCGCCGACCTCGTCGCCACCGCCCCGCCCGAGATCGCCGCCCAGTGGCGCACCGTGCAGGACCTCACCGAGCAGGCGCTGTCGTCGCTCGCGGAGACCGGCGGCGACCCCTCACGCATCGACCGCGCCGAGCTCGAGCGACTGCAGCGCGAGGCCCAGCCCGCGGTGACCCGCATCCAGGAGGTCACCCAGCAGCGCTGCGGCATCACCTTCCGCCCGCCGGGCTGAGCGTGGGGGGACCAGCGAGGGACCCCCTCGCTGCGTCCCAGGCACCCAGGGAGTCCCTCGCTCCACGGCGGCTCGCGACCGGGTGTGGCGCGAGGGACGCCCTCGCTGCGTCCCACGCACCCGAGGAGTCCCTCGCTCCACCCCCGGGGCTCACGCTGGCCGCGCCGACGTCGCGGACCTACCGTCCGGGGCGTGACCGACTCCGTGAGCCGCTTCCCCGTCGTCGAGCTCGACGACCTCCCCGACGACCTGCGCGAGCGCGTCGGCGCCATCGCCGAGCGTTCGGGGTTCGTGCCCAACATCTTCCGGGCGCTCGGGCACCGGACGGCGGAGCTGCGGGCGTTCCTCGACTACCACGACGCGCTCATGGAGCGGGAGTCGCCGCTGTCGAAGGCCGAGCGCGAGCTGGTGATCGTGGCGACGTCGGGGGCCAACCACTGCACCTACTGCGTGGTCGCCCACGGCGCGATCCTGCGCATCCGCAGCAAGGAGCCCGAGATCGCCGACCACGTCGGCATCAACCCCTACGGCGCCACCCTCGACCCGCGCCGGCGCGCGATCGTCGACCTCGCGCTCGCCCTCGCGCTGGACTCCGCGTCGCTGTCCGACGACGACCTCGACACCGCCCGCGACGCCGGCCTGTCCGACGAGGAGATCTGGGACGTCGGCGCGATCACTGCGCTCTTCGCGATGTCGAACCGCCTCGCTCACCTCACCGCGCTGCGCCCCAACCCCGAGTTCTTCGGCATGGGCCGCGAGCCGCGGGGGTAGGCCGCGCGCATGACGGTCGCAATCCTCGGTACCGGGATCATGGGCGCAGGGATGGCCCGCAGCCTCCTGCGCGAGGACCTCGACGTGACGGTGTGGAACCGCAGCGTCGAGAAGGCGAAGCCCCTCGCGGAGGACGGTGCCCGGGTGGCCGACAGCGCCGCCGACGCGGTCGCCGGCGCCGACGTCGTGATCACCATGCTGTTCGACACCGACGCCGTGGCGCAGACGGTCGAGCCGCTGCTCGGGCGGTTCCCCGACGGCGCGGTCTGGGTGCAGGCCAGCACAGTCGGCATCGCGGGCACCGACCGGCTGGCCGCGCTGGCGCGCGACGCGGGTGTCGCCTACCTCGACGTCCCGATGCTGGGCACCAAGGCGCCGGCCGAGAACGGCCAGCTGGTGGTGCTCGCGTCCGGCCCGTCCTCGCTGCGCGAGCGCGTGCAGCCGGTGTTCGGCGCGATCGGCTCGCGGACCCAGTGGGTGAGCGAGACGATCGGCGACGCGAGCCGCCTCAAGCTCGCCATCAACGCCTGGATCGGCGTGATGGTCAACGGGATCGCCCAGTCCGTCGCGCTCGCACGCGGGCTGGGGCTCGACCCCCAGCAGTTCCTCGACGCCGTCGACGGCGGGGCGGTGAACGCGCCGTACGTGCAGCTCAAGGGCAAGGCGATGATCGCCGGCGACTACACGCCCTCGTTCGAGCTCGACGGCGTCATCAAGGACACCGACCTCATCACCGCGGCCCTGCGCGAGGCCGGCGTCGACACCACGCTCGCCACCGCGGTCCGCGACCGCCTCGCCGCCGCGTCCTCCGGCGGCCACGGCCGCGAGGACATGGCCGCCGTCCTCCACGCCTACTGACGTCCGATGTGAGCACTTTCCGGGCCTATGGGCCCGGAAAGTGCTCACATGCCGTCAGGCACCCGGCGTGTTGTTGGCGAGGTCGAGGGCGTACTGCGGCCAGAAGTCGCCGGCCGCCGGGGCGCCGCGGCAGTCGCCGTCCGAGTCGCCCGGCTCCTTGACCCACAGGTACGCGGCGACCTGCTGCGAGCCGGTGTCGCGGGTCGGCGGGGTGCCCAGCGCGCGGCCGGGCGGGTTGCACCACGACGGCTGCTCGGGCCCGTCGTAGCTGCCGTTGCCGTTGCGGCTGGTGTCGATGACGAAGCGGGCGCCCCCGAGCTGGTCGGACACGCGCTCGCCGTACGCCTGCACCTGCTGGGTGTTCATGAAGTTCGAGACGTTGAGCGCGAAGCCCGCCGCCTGCTCCACGCCGGACTTGCGCAGCCCGTCCACGAGGGTGCCGGTGTCGGTGACGAAGCCGGGGTTGCCGGCGTCGATGTAGACCTCGCCGCCGGCGCGCGTCAGCTTCCCGACGGCCTCGGAGAGCAGCTCCTCGCGGCCCTCCTGCTGGCCCTCGCCCTCGCAGTTGGTGAGCGTCTGCGGCAGTGCGTCGGGCTCGAGGACGACCACCGAGCGGGTGCCGCCCATGCCGCGGGCGAACGAATCGAGCCACTCGCGGTACTGGTCCTCGTTCTCCGCGCCGCCGCTGGAGTAGAGACCGCAGTCGCGGTTGGGGATGTTGTAGGCGGTCAGCACGGGAGTGCGCCCGGCCGCGCGGGCCTGCGACACCACGCCGGCCACCTCGCCCTCGACGCCGCCGAGCTCACCGGTCGGCCAGATCGCGACGGGCTGGCGCGCGATCTTCTCGAGCGCGGCCGCGTCCTCGGTGCGTCCCTCGGCGCGCCACTGCTCGACCTGGCGGGCCGCCGAGGACGCCGGGTCCACCCAGAACTCGGAGGCGACCGGGGCGACCGGCGCGCCGCCCTCGCCCGAGCCGCCGCCCTCGCCCGAGCCGCCGGAGCACGCCGACAGTCCGAGCGCGGCGATCGCGATCAGTGCGCCCGCCGCGAGCCGTGTCCTCGTCAACCGTCCGGCCCCGCCGTGCGTGTCCTGCGTCATCGATCCCGTCCTGCTCCGGTGTCTCGTGCGGCCGCGTATGGCTCGGCCCTGTCACGTGCCCAGGTCCCCGACTCTCGTCCGTACGGAGTCAGGCTCCCAGGCCACCCCGTGGAGCCCGTGTGGGGGTCACGACCGCCCGTCGCCGCCCGGCGTCCGCTCGGCGGCACACCCCCGTCCCCCGGCCCGGCGCCGGCCGGGCGACCGGGTGCGAACGCGACCGAGGTCACGCCGCCTCCGCGGGCCCCGGCTCGGGGACTTCGATCCAGCGTCCCACCGACGGCACCCCGCGGTCGTCGTTGAGGAAGAGCATGTAGCGCCCGGGCGGGACGATCGTGCGGTCGTCGGGCAGCGTGACCGACACCCCGTCGCCGCGGACGGTCATGTCCAGGGCGATCGAGCGCTGGTGAGTGTCGGTGACGTGCGTGGACGCCATCGGCGCCATCAGGCGGGCGGTCGTGATGCGCGCCGCGTCCGGGCTCGCGACCGTGATCGTGTCGCCGAGGGCGGCCGTCGGCGGCGCGTCGGTGACCCGCGGCTGCGGGCCCCGGAACAGGTACGGCGGCGTGTAGATCTCGATGCGCTGCTCGAACGTGCCCGGGATGGTGTTCGCCAGGTCGTTGAACAGCGGGTCCGAGCCGACGACCATCACGCGCCCGTCGGGCAGCAGCATGCTCGCGGAGTGGTAGTTGCGGCCGACCGCGGGGTCGGCGGCGTAATCCAGGGTGTTGGTCTGCGGCCGGTAGATGCGGGCGTTGTGGTTGTTGCTGTCGCCCTTGCCGCGGTAGTCCCGGGACCCGTTGCTGATCAGCATCGAGTCGTCGGGCAGCGTCGTGAGGTTCGGGTAGCGGGTGCCCTCGGGCAGCATCGGCCCCGGCTGCCACGTCGGGTTGGGGCTGTCGAGGTCGATGGTGTCGATCCGCGCGGTCGACCGTGGGCTCTCCCCGACACCGCCGCCGCCGACCACGGCGATCCGCTGGTCCTGCACCGGCCCCGCCCACGCCGAGCCGGCCGTCTCGAGCAGATCGGGGTCGCGGATCCCCGGGATCGGCGTGAGGACGTTGTTGCGCAGGTTCCAGAACCCCGGCACGCGGCCGGCCTCGGCGGGCCCGTAGCCGGAGTTCGCCCCGGAGTAGAACAGCACGTCCTCGCGCTCGGTCTGGAACAGCGCGGGGTAGGTCGGGAAGTACTGCGTGAGGTCCTTGCGCTCGGTCCAGGTGCGCGTGACCGGGTTGTAGATCTCGTTCTGCCCGTTGAGCACCTCGCCGGTGCCGTCGAGGCCTGACACCGCGATGACGCCGCCGTCGGAGAGCCCCGTCAGCGTCGGGTACCAGCGCTTGAACACCATGTCGCCGACGCGCTCGTAGGCCTCGGTGTACGGGTTGAACTCGTAGGTCTCCTCGATGCCCTGGTAGTTCTGCTTGCGCAGGGTCATCGCCTGGCCGAGCGCATAGATGTTCTGCGCGTCGGCCTGCGGGATCCCACCCACGGAGTACTGGCGTGGGCCCTCGAAGACGTAGCCCGGGCCGGGCTCGACGGCCTCGGCGAACACGGTCGTCTCGCTGGCGGTGACCGTCGCGCCGCGACGGGTCGCGACCTTGGTGGCCGGCTCGATGACGAACGGGTGCGTGGCGCGGTAGACCAGGCCCTCGGGCGAGCGGAACTCCGTGCCGGCCGGCAGGGGCAGCGGTGCCGCGTCCGGGTCCTCGTTCTTGACCGTCAGGCCGCCGCCGGCGTTGGTGACCGCGCCGTCGAGGCGCTCGTAACGCTGGGTGCCGCCGGCGACGAGCAGGTTGCCCGACGCGAGGAACGTGTGCCCGGAGCAGAACATGTCGTCCGGGGTGGGGACGATGCGGCTACGCCCGGTCGCCGGGTCGTACACGAGGCTCTTGAACGTCCCCGCGTTGAACATGTCCTCCTTGTTGCCGGATCCGGCGATGAGGAGGATGCGCCCGGTCGGCAGGACCGCCGCGTGGATCGCGTTGACCTTCTGGTCGTCCGGCAGCTCGAACGCGTCCCACTTGCCGAACTGCTCCTTGTACTCCTGGCTGTTGATCAGCCGCTGGTGCCGGATCTCCGAGAACCACGCCCACGCGGGCGGGACGTTCACGCCGAGCATCACGGCCGGGACGATGACGAGGAGCAGGAAACGCTTGACCCGTCTGGTCAGTCCCTGCCCGATCAACTCGCCTCCGTCCGTCGCCCTTCGATGTCCGGCGGTACCCCGGCACCGGGATACTGGGGGGTTCCGGCCACCGCGGCCAGCGCCACCACGCGTACCGCAACCGTCGGGGCGTTCACCGAGACAGCGTCGGACGTGCGGGTCCCACCGTCTCGTCCGTCGTGTCGCTTTGCTGTTTCGTTACCGATGCTAGACCCAGCCGAGACCTGGATCACCGGCTGGACCCCGTCGGCGTCCAGTTCCGCCGCGGTCGACAGCAGCATCGGCGGCCGCTCGCGGCGGGGACCGGGCCGGGGTGTCGGCGAGGGGCTGGGGCTCGGCGGGGTCGGGCGGCCGGTCGGCCCGTCGGCAACACCGCCGTGGCCGCCGGCGCGCACGTCCGGTCGTGCGTCCGGTCGTGGGTCCGGTCGTGGGTCCGGTCGTGGGTCCGGTCGTGGGTCCGGTCGTGGGTCCGGTCGTGGTGCAACGGGCCGCGCCGGGCCCGGCTGACCCGGCAGGCCCGGCTGGCCCTGGTGCTCCGCCGCGGGCGCCACGTACCGACCACCCTGCTCGGCGGCCGCGGGCCGGTCGGCGGGACGGTCCCCGGGGCGCTCGCCGGGACGCTGACCCGGCGCCGCGAACGGGCTGGGCCCGGGGCGCGGCGTGGGCGTCGGGCGGGGCCGCGGCCCCGGCGGGGCCGCGTGCGGAGCCGGCGGCGGCACCGCAACCGGGGCCGGCATCGGCGGGCGTCCGGCGGGGTGCTGACCGGGCTGCTGCTGGCCCGGCTGGCCCGGCTGGCTCGGCGGGACCGGCGGGACCGGCGGGACCGGCGGGACCGGCTGACCCGGCTGGCTCGGCGGGCCCGGCTGGCCGTGCTGCGCCGCGGCCGGCTGCGGGTGCGGGGCCGGCCGGGGCGGCTGGCCATGCTGACCCGGCTGCTGACCCGGCTGCTGACCCGGCTGCTGACCCGGCTGGCCCGGCGCGCCGGCCGCCGGCACGACCGGGCGTCGCCGATCGCGCGGCACCGGCGACGGCGCCGGGTCGATGCCCCGGCCGTCCTCCAGCGCACGCCGGTGCCCGGGCGTGGGCCGGGCATCCGGCCGCTCGTCGGGGTGGGCGGGGCGCGGCGACGGCGACGGCGACGGCACAGGAGCGGGCGCGCCGTCGCGTTGGCGGTTGGCCAGCGACGACGTCCGCACCCAGCCCGCGGGCAGGTCGCCCTCGAGCGCCGCGCCCCCGGAGGCCGGCACGGGTTCGGACTCCGGACGGGGCGAGCGGCGGGTCGCGCTGCCCGCGGCGAGCAACGCATCGAGGGCCGCTCGCTCGAGCGACTCGGTAGTGACCCCGGACCGCCCGTCGGCCAGCACCGGCGCCGGATCGATCGCGGGCTGGCGCCCGACGATGCGCTCGACGAGGCAGAGGATCGGCGGCGCGAGGCAGGACGCGAGCGCCACGGCGGGCCAGAGCAGCACCGCCGGGGACGCGTAGCCCTGGATGATCGCGAGCACGATCGCCCCGATCAGCAGCGCCGCCCACTGCAGGTGGCGCCGGAAGGTCAGGATGTGGTCGGCGCTGGACGACAGGCCCTTGGGCGTGACGACGAACCGCGCCGGCAGCCGCAGGACCGTGGCGATCAGGGACGCCGCGAAGATCGGCGCCGCGAAGATCGACATCAGCATGCCCTTGACGCCCGAGCTGCCCTCGGCCTCGTAGGGGCTGACGTTGTAGCGGCGGTTGCGCAGGTAGACCCACAGCTGGAAGGCCGTGGCGTCGATGTACAGCGCCAGCCAGAGCTGCACCGGAACGACGACGCCCTGGACGCCCAGGGCCAGGAAGAGGCAGGCGTTCACCGCTCCGAGGACCCACCCGATCGCCATCGACGGGTAGAAGGTCGTGATCAGGATGTAGTGCAGCGCGCGACCCGGCGACAGGCGGGGCAGGCGCAGCCACATCTCCTTGAGCAGGACCTCGAAGGTGCCACGCGACCAGCGCATCTGCTGGCTGAAGAAGTCGCCCCAGGACGACGGGCCCTCGCCGACGGCGAGCACGTCGGGCGTGTAGACCGACTTCCACCGGCGCCCCGAGCGCGGGTTCTTGCGGGTGTGGAACTTCAACCCGGTGGCCATGTCCTCGGTGATCGAGTCGGACAGGCCGCCGATGCTCTGCAGGGCGCTGATGCGGACGGCGTTGTTGGTCCCGACCAGCATCGCCGCGTTGTAGCGGTTGGCCGCGCGCTGGATCAGGGAGTGGAAGGGGAACTGCTGCGACTCGGCGGCCCGGGTCACGAACGTCTCGTCGTTCGCGTAGCACTGCGGGCCGACGACGTAGGCGACGTCGGGGTCGCGGAAGTACCCGAGGATGCGCTCGGCGTAGTTGGGCAGCGGCACGTGGTCGGGGTCGACCGACAGGAACACCTCGTAGGAGTCGCCGTGCTCGGCGACCCAGGCGTTGTAGTTGCCGTGCTTGGTCTTCGCCTTGAAGGCGCCCTTGCGGCGGTTGTACTTGTCGATGCCCTTGCGGGTGAAGTGGTTGACGCCGAGCTCGCGGCACATGGCCTTCACGTCGTCGTCGTCACCCTCGTCGAGGATCCAGACGTCGAGGATGCCGTCGTACTGGATGCGCAGCGCGGCCTGCAGCGTCCCGCGCACGACGTCGATCGGTTCCTTGCTGGGAACGATCGTCGTGAGGAAGGCGATGCGCCGGTCCGGTTCGGGCGGCACGGGGACGGGGTCGCGCGCGATGACCGAGGCCAGCGACAGCGACAGCACGTTGATCAGGCGCAGCAGCTCCATGAGCCCGATCGACCCGATCACGACCCAGTTGGCGTAGATCGCGAAGTCGGACCCGATCACCGGGGGCCGGTGCGAGGGGTGCAGGAGCCAGAGGAAGAACAGGGCCTCGAAGGCGAAGTTCAGGCCGGCGACGAGCAGGGAACGCGCGACGCGACCACGCCCGTGGACCGCGTCGACGCCGCGATAGGCGACACGGTAGGGGCCGTCGGCGGGGTCCGGTTCACGGATCGGCCCCGCCAGCTGGGAGAACTCCTGGATACGACGGCCGACGACGAGTTCCGACTCGTCGACCTCGTCCGGGGGTCGCTCGGCAAGAAGGGTCATCGGCCGTTTCGTCTCGATCCTCGCGACTGCACCGACAACACCGCACCGGCGATCGTCACGAGCCTCCCGTCGTCGTCCTACCCCTCGCGGGCCCGCGAGGGCGGTACCGCCGACGTGCCGTCCTCCTGTCCGGTCATCGGTCGTCCTGGACGCCTGGTGGTGTTCCAACCGCCCGGGAAACGGTAAGGGCATCACCCACCGTGCTCACCGAGGGGGACGGTTGTTGCTCCACCTCGTTGCCCACGACCAGCAGCATCGCTGAATATTCGCCCGGCCGGGGGAGCCAGGACCACCTTCACACCCAGACTCACCCTTCCGGGAACGATGACACACGGTAGTAGGTCACGGACGGAGCGCCGCGCCGGGTGGCAGGTCGTGTCGTCGCACGATCGTGAGCGCGCCGTCCTCGACGTCGGCGGTCATGTAGGTGCAGGCCGGCTGGCGACGGCGCTCGGTCGGTGACCCCGGATTGAGCAGCCGCACACCGCCGGGCGTCGTCGAGTCCCACGGGATGTGGCTGTGCCCGAAGACGAGGACGTCGACCGGGGTCTCGGCGCCGGGCCCGAACCGGGCGTCGCAGCGGCGCTCGCGCCCGGCCGCCGCCCCGGTCTCGTGCGTCACGGCGAGGCGTAGGCCGCCGACCTCGGCGACGGCGGTCTCGGGCAGGCGGGCGCGCAGCGCGTCGCCGTCGTTGTTCCCCCAGCACGCGACCAGCCGCGCGGCCCGCTCCTCGAAGGCGTCGAGCAGCGCTGGGTCCATCCAGTCGCCGGCGTGCACGACGACGTCGGCGGCGTCGATCTCCGCCCAGAGCTCGGCCGGGAGCTCGCGGTTCGGGTAGCGGGGCGTGAGGTGGGTGTCGGTGGTCAGCAGGAGGCGCACCGGTCACCGCTCCAGCAGCAGGGAGTGCAACGCGATCAGCGCGAGTGGGGCGTAGGCCACGACGAGGGGTGCGGGGCCGGTGGTGCGCAGCCAGGTCCGGGCGCCCACGCACGGCCCGTCGTCGGCGCCCGGGTCCTCGACGCCGTGCTCGAGGTACAGCGTGATCGGCCCGACCCGCACACGCCACGACCACGTGCGCGCCGCCTCGTCGACCGCGAGGACCTCGAACGGCACGTGCACCAGCCCGGCCGCCCGCACGGTGCCCTCGAGGCCGGGATGCAGCCGGCGTGGGTCTCCGCCGGTCACCGAGACGCCCGACATCTGCGGTGCCCAGTGGCTCCAGCGGTCGAGGTCGGCGTAGCGCTCCCACGCCGCGGCGGCGGGCAGCGGGCCGGAGGCCCGCAGGGTCGTCTGCACGGGCGGGACGTACCCGCGAGAGGCCTGGACGACGAACACATACTCCGAGTATGGTTTCGTTCAGCTGCCGGTACGACGTCGTACCAATCGACCGCAGGAGGCCGCTGTGACCCCGATCCCCCTGTCCTCAGTCGGCACCACGCTGCGCTGGGGCGCCACCCACGGCCTGATGCGCGCGGCGATCCGCCGTCAGGTGCGCGCGGGCAATCCGGACGCCCGCCTGCTGCTCGACCCGGCGATGCAGGCCGATCCTTTCCCGCACTACGAGGCGCTGCGCCCGTCGTACCCGTTCGCCCTCGGTGCCTTCGCCCGGCTGACCGTCCACCACGACGTGGCGACGGCGGTGCTGCGCAGCGACGACTTCGGGGTCACGCACCCCACCGAGGTCGTGCCCGCCCCGGC
The DNA here is from genome assembly GCF_057180585.1 of Actinomycetospora sp. 2LY8.5. NCBI lineage: Bacteria > Bacillati > Actinomycetota > Actinomycetes > Pseudonocardiales > Pseudonocardiaceae > Actinomycetospora > Actinomycetospora sp. 2LY8.5. Next base: position 115,635 of record NZ_JBXUHE010000007.1, on the reverse strand, counting down.
CAAGGCTGCGCTCGCGCTCGCCGGCCCGCCGCGCAACCCCGGCCCGATCGAGCCGCCCTCGATGCTTGCGGTCGACGCGCCCGACCACCCCCGCTACCGCAAGCTCGTCAGCCGCGCCTTCACCGCGAAGCGCGTCGCCGCCCTGCGCGAGCGCACCACCGAGGTGGCCCAGGAGCTCCTCGACGAGATGGAGCGCGCCGCGCACGACCGCGCCGACGAGAACGGCGACCTCACCGTCGACCTCGTCGAGCGCTACGCGAGCCTGCTGCCCGTCACCGTGATCAGCGAGATGCTCGGGGTGCCGACCTCGATGCGCGACCAGTTCCTTGCGTGGGGCGATGGCGCCGCCACCTCGCTGGACATGGGGCTCACCCGCAAGGCGCACGCTTCGATGGAGCAGAACCTCGCCGCCCTCAACGACTGGATGCGCGGGCACCTGCGCCGGCTGCGCCAGGAGCCCGGTGACGACCTCCTGTCGAGCCTGGTCGGCCTGGTCGACGACGACGGCGCAGGCCTCTCGGAGCAGGAGCTCGTCTCCACGGCGCTGCTGGTGCTCGCGGCCGGGTTCGAGACCACGGTCAACCTCATCGGCAACGGCACCAGCCAGCTGTTCGCCCACCCCGAGCAGCGCGAGCGCCTGGCCGCCGAGCCGGAGCTGTGGCCGACCGCGATCGACGAGATGCTGCGCTTCGACCCGCCGGTCGAGCGCACCGCGCGCCGGGCGAAGGTCGACACCGAGGTGGCGGGCAAGCCCGTCGCGGCCGGCGACCTCGTGGTCACCGTGCTGGCCGCCGCCAACCGCGACCCGCGGGTCTTCACCGACCCCGGCACCTTCGACGTCGGGCGGGCGAACGCCAAGGACCATCTCGCGTTCTCCAGCGGCGCGCACTTCTGCCTGGGGGCGCAGCTCGCCCGGATGGAGGGCGAGGTCGCGCTGCGGGCTCTGTTCGAGCGGCACCCGCGGCTCGCCCCGGCGGGGCCGTCACGCCGGCGGCCCACCCGCATCCTGCGCGGCTACGCCGAGCTGCCGGTGCGGTTGGAGCCGGCGGTGGCCGCCGTCTAGATCATTCAGGTGAACGCGCTGTGCCCGGTGATCTGCCGGCCCACGATGAGGGTCTGGATGGTCTCGGTGCCCTCGAAGGTGTGGATCGACTCGATGTCGGCCATGTGCCGCATGACGTGGTTGTCGAGCAGGATCCCGTTGCCCCCGAGCAGGTCGCGGGCGTGGGAGAGTACCCAGCGAGCCTTGCGCGTGTTGTTCATCTTCGCGAGCCCGGCGATCGTCGGCGCGAGGTCCCTGTTCTCCGGCAAGTCCTCGGCGAGCTGGGCGATCTGCATGCAGTAGAGCTGCATGCCGGTCAGCTCCGCGAGCATCTGCACGAGGCGCTCCTGGACGATCTGCATCCCGGCGAGCGGCTTGCCGAACTGCCGGCGATCGAGCGCGTAGCGCAGCGCGGCGTCGTAGCCCGCGGTCGCGTGGCCGAGCGCCATCCACGCGCAGGTGCCGCGCGTGGTAGCCAGCACGCGCCCGGTGTCGGAGAAGCTCTCCGCACCGGGCAGGCGGTCGCGCTCGGGCACCCGCACGCCGTCGAGACGGATGTCGGCCTGCCACACCGAGCGCATCGAGCCCTTGCGCGGGATGACCTCCGCGTCGTAGCCGGGCGCGCTGGTGTCGACGAGGAAGCCGAGCACGGCCCGGGTCTCGACGTCGCGCGCCCAGATCACGGTGCGCCCGGCGATGCTGCCGTTCCCGATCCAGCGCTTGCGGCCGTCGAGGACCCAGTCGTCCCCGGCGCGGCGTGCGGTCGACTCGAGCGACACGGAGTCCGAGCCGTGATCGGGCTCGGTGAGCCCGAAGGCGCCGACGAGGTCGAGGCGCGCCATCGCCGGGAGGAACTCCTGCTTCTGCTCCGCGGAACCGAGCATGGCGATCGACTTCATCGCGAGCCCGGACTGCACGGCGTGGAACGTCGCGAGGCTGCCGTCGCCGCGCGCGAGCTCCATGGCGACGAGCCCGCAGGTCAGGGGGTCGTGGCCCGGACAGCCGTAGCCGGTGATGTCGTCGCCGACGATCCCCAGGTCGGGCAGCCCGCGGATGACCTCCCACGGCATCTCGGCGGCGTCCCAGGCGGCGGGCGCGGCCGGGGACACGACGCGGTCGACGTAGCGCCGGACCGCCATGAACGTGTCCCACTGCGCCTCGGTGAAGCGGCGGCGCACCGAGAAGAAGTCGGTGCCCAGGGCCTCGGTGAGCGGGCCCTCGCTCTCGGCGGTCATGGAGACTCACCTTCCCTGACACCCCGATCCGCACGCCACCTGCCCGGAGGCCACCGGCATGACCACCCCGAGCGAGCCCGCCGCTCCCGCCGACACCGTCCGCGCCTTCCTCGCCGACCTCGAGCGCCTGGACGTCGACGCGGCGTGCGCGCGCCTGCACCCCGACGTCGTCTACGAGAACGTGTCGCTGCCCCCGGCGCGCGGGCGGGACGCCACCCGACGCGTGCTCGGCCTGCTCACGACGCGGGCCACCGGGTTCCGGGCGGAGAACCACCGACTCGTCGCGGACGGCCCCGTCGTGCTCACCGAGCGGACCGACACCATCGAGATCGGACGCCTGCGCACGTCGTTCTGGGTGTGCGGCACGTTCGAGGTGCACGACGGCCTCATCACCCTGTGGCGCGACTACTTCGACTGGGGCGCCGTCACCGGCGCGCTGATCGCCGGGGTGGGGCGGGCGGTGGTGTCGGTGCTGCCGGGCAGGCAGCGCTGAGGCACGCGGGGCGCAGGTGCGCCCAACCTGCGTCTTTTCGTACTAGCGTCCGCCCCTACCCAGCACGTTCAGCACCGAGCGGGGAGGAAGCCGCATGGCGGGCAAGTTCGAGGTGTACGAGGACAAGGCCGGCAAGTTCCGGTTCCGGCTGAAGGCCAGCAACGGCCAGATCGTCGCGTCCGGCGAGGCGTACGAGACCAAGGCCGCCGCGAAGAAGGGCTGCGAGTCGGTCCAGAAGGCGGCCAGTGGCGCGCCGATCGAGGAGACCGCCTGAGCGGTCTCCGAGGGGTGCAGCGGCCCCGGTCGGACGGCGCGCGATCGCCGGGCGACCGGGGCCGCCGTACGCCCGGCGGCGGTATCAAGGTCCCTCCGATCGGGCCTGGTGGTCTGGCCACGGAGCGACAGCTCTGACACGACAGCGCGGGGTACACGTTCCGGCCTGTTCCGTTCACGCCACTGGCGGGTATATCCACAGTCCTTCGTCACCCGTGTGGCCGCACCGGCGGCCCGCGGATCACGGTGGACACGCGTTGGGCGCCGTCCACACCACCGTGACGGTCCTCCGGGGGGTAGGGATGGACGGACAGGCACAACCGATGTACGGCGATTTCACCGACGGCTGCTCCGAGTACCTCGTGGTGGTCGTCGATCCGGTGGGTCGCTTCCGCGACGCCTACGGGCCCTACGCTCCCGCGGCGGCCCAGCGCGAGGCCGAGCGACACCGCCGCGCCCTGACCGAGGCCGGCGAACACACAGCCGACGTCAGGATCGCCCGGCACCACCCGGTCGCGGTCCCGCGGCCACGCAGGTCCTGAGTCACCTCTCCTTCGCGTCGCGGACGTCGTGCCCGTGCTCGGCGAACGCCTTGAAGTCCTGCATGTGCTGTCGTGACTGCCTGCGGACGGCACGGCGCATGACGTGGCCCACCAGTCGCATCGGCACGCTGCTGAACCGGTACTCGTTCTCGCTCACCCAGAGCGTCCTGTCCGGACCCGCTTCGGTCAGCCGCTCGCGCGCGGCGTTCCACATCCCCGCGGCGACGATCTCGCGCTCGAAGTGGACGACGCTGCCTCTCGGGATCCCGTGCAGGTTCGCCGGTTCCCGGCGCGTGATGGTCTCGGTGCCCTCCATCGTCTGCTGCCCCGTCCGCAGCACGACGCGCGACGTGGTGCCGACCTGTCCGTGGCCCCCGTTCAGCGGTTCGTGGAGCACCAGGCCTCGGAGCCACTTGGGCAGGTGTACGGGATCCGCGAGCAGCTGGACGACCGTCTCCCGCGGCAGGGCGATCTCGATCGCCTCGGTGTACTTCATGGCGAAGGCACGTTAGCCATCCCAACTCTATAAGTACAGGCTTATCGGACGGGTCAGGCGACGTGACGGCCTCGGCGGCCCGCCCTGGTCAGCGTGGGCGGCCAGGAGCGGCACGGCTGACACCCACGACAAGCATGATCATCACTCCGCCCGATGAGGTACAGGGGACGCGTGACACGGCAGGGACACCCCATCAGTACCGCCGAATGGTGCGCCTTGCTCGATCTGGGTACGAGCCCTTCGTGACCACTTGGCTCATCACAGGAAGCAGCGGGCACCTTGGTGAGGCCCTCGTCCGCGTCCTGCGTGACCGCGGCGACACCGTCGTGGGCGTGGACAGCAAGCCGTCACCGTGGACCGACGTCGTGTCGTCTCTGACCGATCGTGCGGCCGTCCTCGAGGCGGCGGTCGGAGTCGACCACATGCTGCACACGGCGACTCTGCACAAACCGCATGTGGGCAGCCACACGCGGGAACAGTTCGTCGACACCAATATCTCCGGCACCCTCGCCGTCCTCGACGCCGCGACGAAGACGGGAGCGCGCAGCGTCGTGTTCACCTCCAGCACGAGCGCCTTCGGGCGCGCGCTCACCCCGGAGCCCGGAGAACCTGCCGCTTGGATCACAGAGGACGTTCCCCACCGCGTCCGAAACATCTACGGTGCCACCAAGACGGCGGCCGAGGACCTCTGTGAGCTCGCTGCAGGGGACGGCCTACCCGTGGTCGTTCTTCGAGCTTCCCGCTTCTTCCCCGAGGCCGACGACCGCGACGAGGTCCGAGCCCGGTTCGACGACGCCAACCTCAAGGCGGTGGAGTTCCTCTATCGACGGGTCGACATCGAGGACGTCGTCACCGCGCACCTCCTCGCCGCTGAGCGCGCCCCGAGCCTCGGCTTCGCTCGCTACATCGTGAGTGCAACCACACCGTTCACGCCGCACGATTGCGCCCGACTGGCGGTCGACGCTCGAGAGGTCGCGATCCAGCTCTTTCCCGATATCGTGAATCGCTTCGCTGCCCGAGGCTGGTCGATCCCGCAAACCATCGATCGGGTGTACGTGAACGCGCGAGCCCGCCGAGACCTCGGCTGGAATCCTGTATGGGACTTCGGCGCTGCAGCCGAGCTGGCTTTGAGCGACGGCGACGTCCGTAGCCCTCTGGCACGACTCGTAGGGCTGAAGGGCTACCACGACCGACCCACCGGCGTTGACACCCTCTGAGAGTTGGCTGCGTCGCGCGGGTCATGCCACCAGTCGGGTCTGCCTGGGTATGACCGGAAATCGTCTTCGGTCAGGAATGGCGGCTCAGGTACGTCACCGAACCGTGCACGGCGCGCCACAACGAAGCGTCGCTCGTGTCCGTGCTGAGGCTTAGTCTGCGACCTCGTGCCCGGCGGGCCGCTCCATGACCGCACGGACCCGTTCCAGAGTGCTCGTGATGTGTGAGCGGTTGGCGGCCGGCCGCCAAGCTGCACCAGTGATGAGGGAGCCGATCGGCGCGAACCACAAGGGCGCCTTGATCCAGTTGGTCTCAGTGACCCGGCTCGTGACGGCGTCGACCTGCTCGACGTCGTAGCGCCAGTGAGAGATCGGGATGCGCGCATTCCCGACGCGGGCGTGAACGTCGTACCCGAGCCGGTCGGGCGTGCATTCGGTGACTGTGCACTCGGTCTCCCATCGTCGTCTGCCGTTGCGGTTCCGTCCCAGAAACCTGACACCGAGTGCCGGAGCGTTGGCATCGTCCAGCCAGCTGATGCTTTCGACCTCCTCACCGAGCTCAGCCATCTGGACCGGGCAGAGGACGAGCTTGCGCACCTCCTCGACGGGAGCAGTGATCAGGACCTGCTCCGAGTTCGGCTCGCGCACGGTGCGGAGCTCGTCGACGAGGGAGAGGAGCACGCCGGGACGGTAGTCCGCGCTGCGAGCCGACGGCAACGAGCGCTCACTCCACCCCGATGGCCGTCGATCACCTCGTGACGTACGGCCCTGATCATCGTCAGGGGCCTCGGCAGCTGAGCGGCCGGTCCGACCCCGGCCCGCCGGAGTGAAGACGCCGACGGCGCCGGTCACGACAACAACCCTCGTGACCAGCGCCGATGCCGTTGGGGAGCGTCAGGCGATGTGCCGGCCACTGATGGCGCGGGCGATGACGAGCTGCTGGATCTGTTCGGTGCCCTCGAAGATGTCGTAGATCTGTCGTGGGTCCTCTGCGACCTGTACCGCCCCCGGGTGGACCTGCTCCGACCTGCGCCTGAGCTGCTCAAGACTTCTCAGCGCCGCTCGGCCCTCCCCGACCTCCGACGGCCTGGCGACGGCCTGGCCGTAGCCGCCGGAGCACCTCTCGCCCGGTTCGAGGTCAGTCGTCGGCGTGTTCCGGCGAGGTGTGACTATCGCGGTGATAATATCACCGCCATGATCACGGACGAGGACCGTCGGTGGCTCACGACCTCCCTCCAACCGCTCTGCGGCCCGCTCTACCAGAGCTTCGATCGTGGCGTCGCCGTCGCCTACGGCCACTTCGAGAGGTATCCGGACTGTGACCCGGACGCACTATCGCCGGTGCGGTCCCACCTCACCCGGTTCCACACCCGCGAGGCCGTCAGAGGGTTCGAGCGCGACGGTGAGCTGGGCGCCTGGACCGTCGTGGGGGCGAGGCCAAATGCGGCCTTCTGGCTACGTCACGGGCTGCTGCGGGTCCGCGTGCTGCACGACGGCCCCGGCGGTACCGTGCCTCCGCCCGGCACGAACCACGCTCGGATCGCCTACTACCAGAACGAGCAGCTGGCCCTGTTCGGCGCGGAGGCGAGTCTCCTCCTAGCGCTCTGGCACGTAGACGTCGAGACGAAGGAGGTCTCCGTCCGCGTGGTGCGGCCGCGCGGCAAGTGGAAGCTTGGCCAACCGATCCGCGCCGACTTGGACTTCGTTCTACCTCGCGTCGACGTTGAGCTGGCCGGGATGGAGTGGTGGCCGGTCAACGAGGAGCTCGAGCTCCCGCTGGACGCCGACACCGACGAGAGCCAGGAGGACGAGGATGCAGGCGGAGACAGCGGGTGAGCGGGTCCGCGCCATCCGTCATCTGCTAGGTCTGACCCAAGGCGATCTTGCTGGCATGACCGGTCTAAGCCAGTCGATGATCTCGCAAGTCGAGAACGGGACGAAGAGCGCAACGACTGACTTCTTGCGGTCTGTCAGCCGTGGGACCTCTACGCCGTTGTCCTTCTTCTCCGTGGAGACTGTGGACATTCCTGCTGGTAGCGTGAGGCACCGGAAGCTCGCGAGTGCCACCGCGGGTGATACGAAGCGTGTCGAGACCTTGACGGTCGAGGCTTACAGAATCCTAAAGCAACTGGCGAGTCAAGCGAGACTGAAGAGTCCATCACTTTCGCTCGTGGAAGCCGACGAGCTCGATTCGAACAGCATCGACGACGTCGCAGACCGAACCCGAGCCGAGCTAATGCTCCCCGAAGATCAGCCAATTGGGAACCTTATTAGAGCCTGCGAGCGATCCGGGATCGGCGTGGTTCCATTGACATTCAACGATGGCGAAACCGGTACCATCGAGGACAGCGTCGGCCATTTCGGGAACTCCGTGTGGAGGACCGAGACGGAAGCTCCTTTGATCGGCTTCTTTACCAACGGAGCAGGCGACCGACAGCGATTTACGGTTGCTCATGAACTCGGCCACCTAGTGATGCACAGCAATCGTCGAACCATCACGGGATCACCTGCAGAGGATGAAGCGAACAGATTTGCAGGTGCGCTACTATTCCCGCGTTCGCGTGCGATCGAGGTGCTAAGCGACGACGTCACTTTGCGAAGCCTCGCCAGCCTCAAAGCCCGGTGGGGCATTAGCATTCAGGCGCTAATAATGCGCGGTTACCACCTCGGCTTGATTAGCCCCGAGCGGCGGACATCGCTCTTTAAGCAGCTATCAGCGCGTGGTTGGCGAAAAGCAGAACCGGTTACGGTTCACCACGAGGAACCTCAGCTTCTACGGAAGCTGGTCGAGAAGAACTTTGGCAGCTTTTCGGAGGTTGGTCGACTGTCTGAAGCTTTGGCTCTCGGTCCGCTTGCACTTCGCTCTCTAATCCCACCATCGTCTGACCGCGAAAATGCCTACACAGAGAACGTTCGCAAGTTCGAGCGGCGGTCCGCAAAACGGCAGCAGCCTAGTGACTCGCTACACGTAGACGAGTGTTAGGAGAATGGCTTCGTATGCCTACAGGCGTACTAGGGCGACGATGAGTAACGTAGTTCCGTATAACGTGACCACGACATGGAGCACGGTCCAAAGCTTGTTGAGTCGGATTCGGTGAAGAATCGGGAACTCCTCGCTATGAGCTTCACGACTGGCGTCAAGTCTATCTTCGCTACTAAGGCTGCCGAGCTCGCGAAGAGCCTCAGTAAGTGCGCGCGCCTGCGATAGGTGGTACGCCGAACGTTCGTAATACTTCGCGACCGACAAGCTTCCGTATACGCCCACTATGATGATAAAGGAGCTAAGCGGAATAGTCAGGCCACTGAACTTCTGTTGCACGATTAGAGCGCTTAGTGCTGCTGTGATCACGAGGAGGAAGTTCGTAAGCGTGGAGCGCTGGGTCTCCGATTGTCGAAGTTGTTCGCGCTGCTCCTTCCAGTACGCGAGCACTGCATCTTCGGAGGCCAACGGTTCCCCTCTCGTCAAGAGTTGTTCAGCTTAGCGCCAACCGATCGGACGGTACACCGTGCGCGTCTTCTTGAGTAGCGTCAGAAAAGGCCTTGAGGAAGAGCAGGACGCCCTTCCTGGAATAATCGCAGCCTTGGGTCACGAGGTCATTCGTTTCGAAGACTTTAGCGCCCAACACGTGCCGAGTCGGCAAGCGTGCTTAAGTGCCCTGGCAGACGCAGATGTGCATCCTCCTACTTGGACCTCAGTACGGCCATCGATTCCTGGACACTGGAAACTCTCCGACACATGAGGAATGGACAGCTGCAAGGGCAGCAGGGATGCCTCTAATCGTTTACCGCAAGACGGGTGTCGAGTTCGAGCCCGAGCAGCAGGCCTTGTCGCGCGAGATAGGTGACTATACCATTGGCGTGTTCCATGATTCCTTCTCTAATGCGTTGGAGCTGCTTCCTAAGGTAACCGCCAAGATCAGGGAACTCGAGTCAGCCGACCAGTCTCTCGACTTCGAGAACCTTGATGCATCGACGCAGGTTGAGTGGCGGAGCGACTTTCAACCGGAGCAGCAGGGGTTTCAGTCGACTTCGCGACCAATGCTTGAGGTCCACGCAATTCCAATTGCGTTCGGCGGGTATTCTGGAAGAGTTCCCGCGGAGATTCGTGACTCTCTGCCCAGGCGCTTACGGCAATCCGGAGTTGTCGAGGCGAGTGCAGGTCTTGAACCCTCGGGGACAGAGGTGGACGCGATCGTGCGTGTGCCGGAGCAGAGCCGCGGTTCCTGGGACTCCCCCCAGAAGGAGCAACTTAGAGGCGTCCGAGTCGGCAAGTCGGGTCAGGTCTCTGCGTGGTCTACCGTGCCCCATAACTCAATCGCCTCTGTTCTCGATCCGGTAAGGTTGCCGACGCAGATCGCCGACATGCTGCGTCTGATGGGCAACCTCAACTTGATAGAAGGCGATCGGATAGCCATCGGCGCTGGCGTCGATCCGGTATCAGTACTCACCACTGGAACGTTTGACGAGAGTCGCTCAAGCGACCGCGCCTACAACATCAAGATGACGAGCCAGCCGCTCAGACTCAAGCCAGACGAGTCGGTATCAGCCGTTGCACTGAGCACAGGGGCGGCGGAGGTGGCTTCGTATGTTGCGCGGGCGCTGATTGAACAGTTGAATCTACGACGATAACGCCGTGGCCCGATGATCTCGTGTTTCAAGTAGAGGCTTTGTCTTCACTGTCGTGGCGCCGGCTCGGCCCCGGCCCGCCGGAACGGAGTGGGAGGCCAGGGCCGGAAGGCCGTGGCCGGCGCCAACTCCTCCGGCGGCCTGAGGACGGCCTGATCATGAAGACGTCGCCGAGGACCGGACGCCGAGGCACACGCCGGGCTTGGACGCACCACGGCGCCGGTCACGACAACAACCCTCGTGACCAGCGCCGATGCCGTTGGGGAGCGTCAGGCGATGTGCCGGCCACTGATGGCGCGGGCGATGACGAGCTGCTGGATCTGTTCGGTGCCCTCGAAGATGTCGTAGATCTTCGAGTCGCGGTGCATCCGTTCGACGGGGTGCTCGCGCGAGTAGCCGGCGCCGCCGAGAATCTGGATCGCACGCTCGGTGGCCCACACCGCGACGCGGCCGGCCTTGAGCTTGGACATCGAGCCCTCGCCGGCCTCGAACGCCACGTTGTTGCGCCCCATCCACGCGGCGCGCCACACGAGCATGCGAGCCGCGTCGATCTCGGTCTTCACATCCGCGAGCGTGAACGCGATCGACTGGTTGTCGATGATCGGACGCCCGAAGGTGATGCGCTCCTTCGCGTAGTCCAGGGCGTACTCGTAGGCCGCCCGCGCGATCCCGATCGCCTGCGAGCCCACGGTCGGCCGCGACAGCTCGAAGGTCTGCATCGCCGACGAGCCCTTCGACTTCTGCCCCTCGCGGGCCCGCGCGAGGCGCTCGTCGAGCTTCTCCTTGCCGCCGAGCAGGCAGGAGCCGGGGACCGTGACGTCGTCGAGGAAGACGTCGGCGGTGTGCGACGCCCGCAGGCCCATCTTCTTGATCTTGCGGGTGGACTCGAGCCCCGGCGTGTTCGGCGGCACGACGAACGCGGCCTGGCCGCGCGAGCCCAGCGAGGAGTCGACCACCGCCTGGACGACGTGGATGTTCGCGATGCCGCCGTTGGTCGCCCACGCCTTGGCGCCGGAGAGCGTCCACTCGCCCTTCGCCTCGTCGTAGGTGGCGCGGGTGCGCATCGCCGAGACATCCGACCCCGACTCGGGCTCCGACGAGCAGAACGCCGCGACCTTCACGTCGCCGGCGTCGCCGTAGCACTGCGGAATCCACTCGACCATCTGCTCGGGCGTGCCCGAGGCGAAGATGCCGGCGACGGCGAGCGTGGTCCCGAAGATCGCCATTCCGATGCCGCCGTCACCCCAGAACAGCTCCTCGTTGACGATCGGCAGGCTCAGGCCGCTCTCGTCGCCCCAGAAGCTGGCCAGGGTCTCGAAGTTGTACAGCTCGATCTTCGCGGCCTCCTGCAGGACCGGCCACGGCGTCTCCTCGCGCTCGTCCCACTCGGCCGCGGCCGGCCGGATGACCTCGGCGGCGAACCCGTGGGCCCAGTCGCGCAGGTCGGTGTGCTCCTCGGAGAGCTCCATGGAGAAGGTCATCGCGGGGCTCCCGTCACGCCGAGGGGATGGTGAACATCTTCTGCAGGGCGGTCGCGAACCCGACGTCGCCCTGAACCTTGAGCTTGCGGGTCATGAAGAGCGTGACCGGCGAGGCGTTGTTCGTCACGATCTTGAGGAACTGCACGCCGTCCATGGTCAGCTCGGTACGCGGCTCCTCCGAGAGCGTCTCCGACACCTCGCAGGTGCCGTGCTGCATGGCCGTCTGGAAGTCGTCGCTGCCGCCGGACGACGCGCCGGTGACGTGCCAGTGCACGACCTGGCGCTTCGCACTGGAACCCTTCGAGGAGTAGAACTCCGCCATCCGCCCGAAGATGGCGTCCAGCACGGGCCGGCGGACGTCCGACGACATGACGGCCTCGAGCTGTCCCTTGCCGGTGCTCTTGACCAGTCGCGCGAACAGGGAGGGATCGATGTCCTTGCCCCCGCCCTGGGCCAGGCCGTCGCGCAGGGCGCCGACCAGCTGCTCGTCGGACAACGACTGCGGGTCGAGACTGCGACCCAGCTCGTTGACGTCGATCTTCTCGGGCACGGGTTCACTCCGTTGTTTCCGGTACTGGCGGTCCCGCCAACGGGCCGTACTTTACGCGCCGGTAGATAGGACGCAAGCGTGACCTCGGAGACGTCGCGCTCGGGGCGGCAGCGCCTGGCGCCCGAGGTCCGCCGCCGCCAGGTCCTCGACGCCGCGGTGGCGGTGTTCTCCGAGGAGGGCTTCCACGGCGCGTCGATGGACGCGGTCGCCGCGCGGGCCGGGGTCAGCAAGCCGCTGGTCTACGTGCACGGGGGCAGCAAGGACGAGCTGTTCGCCGCATGCCTGCACCGCGAGGCGGAACGGCTCCTGGACGCGGTGCAGAGCGCGGCCGGGGCGTCCGGCGAGGCCCCACTCGTGCGCCTGCGCCGAGCCCTGCGCGCCTTCTTCCACGCCCTCACCACGCAGCGGGCCGGGTGGACGGTGCTCTATCGGCAGGCGTCGACGGGGCCGTTCGCCGGCGAGGTCGACGCCCTGCGCCGGCGCATCGTCGAGGAGGCCGCGGACCTCGTGGCCGACGGGCTCGGCGTGCCCCGCGCCGTCGCGCTGCCCTACGCGCACACGCTCGTCGGCGCCGCCGAGGGGCTCGCCGACTGGTGGCTCGGCGAGCCCGACGCCGCGCGGGCCGGCGACGCCGAACCCGCCGACGTCCTGGCCGACATGCTCCTCGCCGTCGTCGGGCCGGGGATCGAGGCGCTGACGAGCGGCGCGATCGCGTCGTCTTCGGTAGTCTCGGGAGAACGCTAGACGGGCTGATACGACCCGATCCGCGTCCGCAGGCCCGTCACCCCGACCACGAGGGCCGCGACGACGAGGACCGCGATGCCGCCCTCGCCGCCGGCCACGGTTCCCTCACCGGAGATCGCCGAGGAGACGATCGAGAGACCGGGCACGAGGAGCACCGTCAGCAGGACGCCGCCGACGGCGGCCGCCGTCGTCACGCCGCGGGACCGGCCGCGGGTCAGGCGCAGGGTGAGCGACACCGACCCGACCGCGACCAGCACGAGCCCGACGAAGAACGCCGAGACGTCGATCGGACTCCCGCTCGCGCCCTGGGCGGCCATCGTCGCCCACTTGACCACCCACGCCAGCGCGCCGAGCAGCGCCGCCACCGCCGTGATCCGAATCCCCGCCTGCCGGTCCATGTCCGCCTCCGTGCTCGTCGCGCCGCCCCGTCGGCGGCGTGCTGACGACGAGCACAGCGGGCGGGCGACCGCGGCGTCAGAGCCAGCACGTCCCGACGGTGTCCCGAACGACCCGTGACGTCCCGACCGTGGCGGTGTGGGACATCGGTCGGGAAAGCTCCGTGACCATGACCCCGGAGAGCGCCGCCCGTCGGTGGCCCTGGGCCGTCGCCGGGCTCGCGGCGGCGCTCGTGCTGGTCGGCGTCCCGCCGGCCGTCGCGAACGCCGCGGAGCACGGGGTGTCGGGGGTCTACGTCGTGGATGCGGTGATCGGCGGCCTGGTGCCGTTCGCCGGCGCGCTCGTGCTCACCCGCGCCCCGCGTCACCGGGTCGGGCTCGTACTGCTGTCGACCGCCGGGCTCGCCGTGAGCTTCGTGCTCGCGGAGTGGGCGGGTCACATCGGCCCCAGCGCCCCGGCCGCCTGGGCCCGGTGGGTCAGCGAGATCACCTGGGTGCCGTTCCTCGCGATCCCGACACTGCTGCCGCTCTGGTTCCCGACCGGGCAGGTGCCCTCCCCGCGCTGGCGCCCGCTGCAGGTCGTCGTGCTGACGCTGCTCGGGGCCCTCGTCGTGGTCGGGATCCTGCAGCCGCGGCTCGAGGACGGGTCACCCTCGCCGCTGGGTCCCGACCTCCCGATCGACGGGGCCACCGGGGTGCTCACCTTCGCCACCCTCGTCGGTGCGCTCGCGTGCCTCGCGTCCGCGATCGTCCGCTACCGGGGCGCGCCGCGGACCGACCGGCGGTCACTGCGCCGCTTCGTCGTCGCCGTCGCCCTGCTCGTGCTGCTGGTGTTCCTGCCGGGTGTGCCGGTCGTGGTGGGCGACCTGCTCATGGGGCTCGGGGTGGTCGTCGTCGCGGGCACCGTCGCCGCCGCGGTCCTGGACGGGCTGCCGGGCCTCGACCTCGCCGTGGACCGGACCGTCGTGGCGGGCCTCGCCGCCGCGACCTGCTCGGTGATCTACGTCGTGGTCGTGGCGGCCGCCGGGGCGTGGGTGCCGGACGCCGCCGGGTTCCTCGGGGTGGCCGCCGTCGCCGCCGCGTTCGCCCCGCTGCGCACGCTCGCCGACCGCGGGATGCGGCGCTTCGTCCACGGCCCGGCGGCCGAGCCCCTGACCGCGCTGGCCTCGGTGACCGCCCGCCTCGACGGCCCCGACGCCCTCGCGGGGGCCGCGGACGCGGTGCGGTCGGGCGCCGGGGTCGACGGGGTCGCGGTGCTCGACCGCGACGGCGTCGAGCTCGCCCGCGCCGGCACCCCGCCCGCGCCGGGCGCAGGGACGGCGGTCCCGATGGTCGCCGCCGGCGCGACGGTCGGCACCCTGCGCGTCACGGGCGACGCGGCGGGCCCGCTGCTCGCGGCCTTCGCCCGCACGCTCGGCGCGGCGCTGCACGCGTCGTCGCTGGTCGGCGAGCTGCAGACCGCGCGGGAGGGGCTGGTGCTCGCGGCGGAGGAGGAGCGCCGGCGCCTGCACCACGACCTGCACGACGGCCTCGGCCCGGTCCTCGCCCACGCCGTGCTCGGGCTCGACGGCGCGCGGCAGGCGGCCGACCCGGCCGTCGCCGCCGAGCTCGACGCGGTGAAGGCGAACCTGCAGGCGGCGATGGCCGACCTGCGCCACCTCGTGCACGGGCTACGGCCGCCCGCCCTCGACGAGCTCGGGCTCACCGGGGCGCTCGCCGAGCACGCGCGGCGCGCGGCCGGTCCCCGGGTCGTCCTCGACCTCGAGGAGGTGCCCGCCAGCCTGCCCGCCGCGGTGGAGGTGGCGACCTACCGCATCGTCTGCGAGGCCCTCGCGAACGCCGCCCGCCACGCGGCGGCCTCGCGGTGCGACGTCCGGATCGGGGTCGAGGGCGGCGCGCTCGCCGTCGAGGTGCGCGACGACGGCGTGGGCTTCGAGGCCGACGCGAGCGAGGGCGTCGGGCTCGGGTCGATCCGCCGCCGGGCGGCCGAGCTGGGCGGCACGACCTGCCTGACGGCCGCGGAGGGCGGCGGCACGCGCGTAGCGGTCCGGGTGCCGCTGCGGGACCGCGCGCCGGAGCCGGCGCCGTGACCGACGTGCGGATCGTGCTCGTCGACGACCATCCCCTCTACCGCTCGGGTCTGCGTGCGATGACCGAGCGCACCGCCGGCCTGGCGTGCGTCGGCGAGGCAGCGTCCGGCGAGGACGCGCTCGCGCTGCTGGCCACGACGGCGTGCGACGTCGTGCTCATGGATCTGCGGATGCCGGGCATGGGCGGGGTCGAGGCGACGCGGCGGATCGCGGTCGGCCCGGCGGCGCCCGCGGTGCTGGTGCTGACCATGGTCGAGGACGACGAGGCGGTGCTCGCCGCCCTGCGCGTGGGGGCGCGCGGCTACGTGCTCAAGGGCGCGGACACCGCGGAGCTGTCGGCGGCGGTGTCGGTCGTCGCCCACGGGGGCCTGGCCGTCGGGACCGCGGCCGCCGCCGGGCTGGTCGCCCGCCTCGACGACGACCGCGTCCCCGCGGCACCGTTCCCGGACCTCACCACGCAGGAACGCCGCGTCCTCGAGCTGCTCGCCACCGGGCGTTCGACGGCGGGCATCGCCGCCGAGCTCTCGCTGAGCAGCAAGACGGTGCGGAACTACCTCTCGAGCACCTACGCGAAGCTCGCCGTGACCGACCGGTTCGAGGCCATCGCCCGCGCCCGGGAGCACGGTCTCGGGCGCTGAGCGGTCACCGCGGGGTCGCCTCCCGGTGCCCGCGGGCGAGGGCGCGCGAGACGACCGGGGAGAGCGGCCGCGTGGGGCGCCGGGTCGTATCGGGCATGGCGTCCGCCGCGTCCTCGGCCGGCTCGTCGATCTCCGCCGGGTCGGCCGGCGCCTGGATCTCGATCCATCCGGGCGCGAGGTGGGTGAACTGGACGTTCGCCACCCCGAGCGCGTTCGCCATGTGGCGCCCGGCCTCGGTGGCGTCCTCCCAGATCTGCGACCTCTCGCCGAGCCCGCCCCGGACGGCGGCGGTGCGCCAGAGGTTGCGGACCTCGTGCTCGGCGAACCGGATCTCGGCCCACTCCCGGCGACGGTCGCGCGACCAGGACCGGGGCAGGGCAGTGGCGATGATCGGCATGGTGGCCTCCTGACCGCGAGTTGTCGCTGGTCAGAAGCCTGCTCAGGGCGTGGCCACCTCACGATGGAGCGCGCCCCCGCACGACCGGGGCCGACCCCCGGAGCAGGGTGGGGCGGGCCCCCCGAGGGTTACCGCCCCAGGCGGCCCTGGAGCTCGTCACAGGTCCGCAGCGCGGCCTCGGACGCGATCCGCAGCCCCCGGGTGGAGGCCGGGTGGGCCAGGCGGACCTGCCAGAAGCGACGCTCGGCCTCGAGGGCGTCGGACAGGGCGGCCGCCTCGGCGTCGGGCGGGAGACCCAGGCGGAGGTGGGGCGTGTCGCCGTCGCCGCCCCAGAGCCGTTCGGCGCGCTCCTGGTCGGCGGGCGCCAGGCTCGGCGGCCGGGCGAGCAGCTCGACCTCGACGAGCGCGTGGTTCCCGATCCGCAGGCTCTCGAGCCGATAGCGCAACCGGTCGGTCCGCGGGTCGCGCGGGGCCGCGCGCAGGAACACGTCCAGTGCCTCGACCGCGGTCCGGGCGCGCAGGACGTCGGAGCGCGCGACCAGGCGGCGCTCGACCGCGGCCGCCGAGCGCTGCGGCGTCCCGGCCGCGACGAGGGCGTGGGGCAGCGGGGGACGGGGGCCGGGGCCGCCGACGTCGGTCAGCATCACGACGCCGTCCGGGCGGGCGTCGTCGACCACGACCGTGCCGCGGGCGAGGTGCTCGCCGAGCATCGACCGTAGCGTCGGCGCGGGTGCCGGACCGACGCTCGAGCGGACGGCCAGGCGCAGCGCGCCCTCGAGTCGGGTGCGCATCTCCGCGATCCGCGCCGCCTGCGGCCCGCCGGGCCACGCGGCCCGGGCCTCGTCGAGGAGCTCGCGCACGCGGTCGAGCAGCATCCGCCCGGCGCGCGGCGCGGCGCCCGCGACCGGCCTGGTCGGCTCCCGCGGCCCAGGGACGACGGCGAGCGGGGTGAGCGCGGTGACCGGCTCCCGGCGCGGCTCCGGAGCCACCCGCGGCACCGGGCCGGGCGCGCCGTCGACCCTGGCGTCAGGGGCGGCGTCGGTGCCCTCGGCGCGGTCCTGGCCGTTCTCGCGTCCTCGCGGGGGCTCGGGTGGCTCGGGTGGCTCGGGTGGCTCGTCGGCGTCCTCGTCGGGCTCTGACTCGGGCTCTGACTCGGGCTCTGACTCGGGCTCCGACCCGGGCTCCGGGTCGGCGGACTCGGGCTCCGACTCGGGCTCGCCGGCGGGCGCGACATCCGTGGCGTCGACGTGCGCGGGCTCGGCGGACTCAGCCCGGCCGGCGACGTCGGCCGGCGCCACGTCCTGCTCGGACGCCGCTTCGGCGGCCGCCGGGGCGTCCCCGTCGGCCGGCTCCTCGGCATCGGGTCTGCGGACGGTCGCCGTCTGCGCGTCGGCGCCGGGCGGGGTCACCGCACCCGCGACACGGACGACCTCCGTGGGTCCGGGCTCGGGCGGGGATGCCGGCGCGACCCGTGTCACCGGTGCGGTGCGTGACGGCGGCCGTTCGGTCAGCGCGGCCAGGGTGAGCGTCCGGGGGTCGAGCAGCGACGGGCCGACGTTGCTGGTGTCGGCCTCGGACAGCGGTTCCACCGGGGGCGCGGCCTCCGGTTCGTCCATCGCGGGCGCGACCGGCACGTAGCCCTCGACCGTCGTGCCCCGTCCCGGCGCCGAGTCGAGGGAGATGCCGCCGCCGGTGCGCACGATCCGCGCACTGAGGTTGCGCATCCCCTTACCGGCGGCGCCACCGAGGGACGCGGGGTCGAAGCCGGGCCCGTCGTCGCGCACCACGAACCGCAGCTGCGAGCCCGAGGGCCCCGCCGACTCGCTGAACCGCACGGTCACGGTGGCGCCGGGCGCGTGCTTGCGGGCGTTGTTCACCGCCTCGAGGCAGCAGAAGTAGACGGCCGCCTCGACGTCGCCGTCGAAGCGCCGCCCCGCGGCGAGCTCGGAGGACAGCAGGACGGGCGGGTGCACGCCGTGGAAGTCGGCGGTCAGCGCCGGGACGATGCCGCGCTCGGAGAGCACGAGGGAGGACACGCCGGTGGCGGTCTCGGCGAGCTTCGACTCGGCGGTCGCGATCCGCTCGAGCGCGTCGGCGAGCCGCTCGCGCGCCTTCTCGACGCGCCCGGCCCGCACGTGGTGCTCGACGAGGCCGAGGCCCAGGCGCAGCGACACGAGGTGGTGCTGGGCACCGTCGTGCAGGTCACGCTCGATCGTGCGGCGCTCGTGGTCCATCTCGGCGACGACCTGGCGCCGCGAGGCGGCGATGTGCTCGGCGTGGGCGCGGGCGGCGCGCAGCTGGCGCTCGAGGTCGATCCCGAGCCTGCTCGCCTCGAGCACCGGGGTGAGACTGTCGGCGATGTCGCCGAGCAACCGGCGCCGGTCGGCGTCGAGGCCCACGCCGGCGCCGCGGTCGACCGCCAGCGTGCCGATCCGCTCCTCGCCGCGGCGCACGGTCACCTCGGTGCCCTCATCCGCGTCGCTCCCGGCGGCGCCGGGAGCGACCCAACGGTAGGTGCGGTCGCGCAGCCCGGGGCGGGTGACCGTCAGGTGGCACCAGCGCGCGCCGAGCCCGACCCCCACCGCCTCGGCGATCGCGGCGATGTCGGGGCCCTCCTCCTCGCCGGGACCGCTCAGCGCCACGATCCCGGCCAACGCGCTGTAGGGGGTGGGGCGGCGTCCGTAGAGGAGCTGGTCGACCGTGCGCTCGATCCGCTCGGACAGCACGGGGTAGAGCCCGGCCCCGACCAGGACCGCGATGACGAGCGCGGCCGTGCCGCCGAGGAACCCTGCGAGGGCGGCCTCGACGATCACGACGGTGCCGCCCGCCAGGACGACGAGAAGCGCGAGCGCGAGGCCGCGCCCGAAGCGCCGTTCGGCCGACCACAGGCGCGGACGGTCGGCGGCGATGAGCACCGCCACCGGGATCGCCACCGAGGCGAGGCGGGAGGCCCAGAAGAGGGGACCGGTCGGCGCGTGCGTCCCGTGAGCGGTGGGGTCGACGAGCTCGAGACCCGGGCGTCCGAACACCAGCAGGACCACGGTCATGATCCCGAGGACCACCGTCGTCACGACGGCGGCGATGAGCACGCTGACGACGAGCCGGACCTGGGTCCGCTGCTCGGAGGTGAGGCGCCCCGACCGCTGCCGGTGGGTCAATGCGAGCAGGCCGGCCGCGGGGACGACCGCCCCGAAGAAGAGCACGCAGCTCACGGTGTGGGGCAGCAGCGCGGTACCGAACCCGACCACGAGCAGCCCGACCGACCCGGCGGCGACGACGAGGCGCCCGGTGGTGGTCCGCATGTCGACGCCGGGACGTCCGGTGGGGTGCAGGAGCAGCGCGACCACGAACGCCAGGCAGGCGACCGCGTGCAGGACGACCTGGTGCACCCCGCCGATCTCGATGCCGGCCGCGTCCCGTGCCGCGGCGGCCGCGGCGTGGGCCTGCAGGTTGAACGCCCCCGCCGAGCCGACCAGCGCGACGACCGTCCACCGCGCGACCCACCAGCGCGGGGCCCGGCGCATCAGCGCGACGGCCAACACGATCGCGGCCACGGACAGGACGTAGTCGACGAGCGCCTGGCCCGCGGGCTCGCTGCGCGCGGCGGCGTCGGTGACCGCCCGCGCCCAGGTCCCCTCCGGCGCGGCGGGGTCGGCCAGCCCGGGGACGTACGCGGTGACGGCGACGATCGCGCCGAGGCCCAGCCAGACGAACGAGAACAGCGAGGTGAGCCCGAGCAGCAGCGCCCACCCGAGCGTGGCGGGGCTGGGACCCCCGGTACGGGCGGCCGCGGTGGCCGGCTCCGCGGGCACGGCGGTGGCGGTCATCGGCGAGCCCCTGCCGGTTCCGGCCCCGACTCCACGACCGGCTCGAGCTCGTCGGGCACCGAGGCGACCATCCGCAGGCGTCCGTGGTCACGATCCACGTGGAGCCGGCCACCGAGCGCGGCGAGGCGGTCGGCGTCCTCGGAGACCGCGGCCCGCAGCGCGTCCTCGGTCTCGGTGCCGCCGGCGACGACCGCGCCCACCTGCACCGCGAGCCGCCCGCCCTCGTGGGTCAGGACCGCCTCCACCGGGCCCTCGCCCGCGCACCCGGCCAGGTGGGTCAGCGCCGCCG
The DNA here is from genome assembly GCF_057180585.1 of Actinomycetospora sp. 2LY8.5. NCBI lineage: Bacteria > Bacillati > Actinomycetota > Actinomycetes > Pseudonocardiales > Pseudonocardiaceae > Actinomycetospora > Actinomycetospora sp. 2LY8.5. The sequence continues at coordinate 95,303 of NZ_JBXUHE010000007.1, read as the reverse complement.
CGGCCACGTAGTACAGGCCGGACTCCACCTCCCACGCCAGGCGTCGGGGAAGCTTCCCGACGACCGTGGTGAGGCGGGGCAGGTCGGCGGCCATCTCCTCGAGCGCGCCGACCGGTCCCTGCGCGGTGAGCACCGTCGGGTAGACCCCGCGCACGATCACCCGGAACCGGTCGATGAGGTCCTCGAGCCCCTCGAGCGCCCGGGTCAGCGCCGGGCCGGCCGGGGCGGGGTCGTCGGACTCTAGCGCGACACCCGCCTCGTCCAGCGCCGCGCGCAGCGCCTCGAGCCGATCGGTGGTGACGTGCGCGAGCTCGGTGACCAGCCGGCGCCGCTCGGCGTCACGCGCGCGAGTCAGGCGTCGCCGGGACTCGGTGAGCTCGCGGCCCAGGTCGTCGGCCCGCCGCACCCGCGCCGACAGCCGGGCGTTGAGACGGGCACCGCGCACGAGCAGGCCCGCTCCGGCGGCGACGTCGCGCACGAGGCGGCGGTCGGCGGGCGTCACGGCCTGCCCGGGCTTCTCGAGCACCAGCACCGCCCGCAGGTCGTCCCCGGTGCGCACCGGCACGGCGTGGTCGACCTCGGGGCGCGCGAGCAGCGCCGCGAGGTCGGGCACGAGCACCTCGGGGCGGTCGGGGTCCGCCTCGGCCGGCACGAGCCCGTGGTCCAGCGCGAGCCAGATCGACGCCCGCCGCGCCCGGGTGCCGTCGGCGAGCACCTGCGCGAGCCCGGCGAGGGCCGCCTCGAGCGACTCGGCCCCGGTGCGGGCGCCCGCCGCTGCGAGCGCCGTGTACGGCGACGTCGGGCGGGGGTCCAGGCGGGTCGCGACGCGCTCGAGCGCGGGGCCGGCGACGCGCAGGACGACGACCGCCAGCGCCGCGCCGAGGAACGGCGCCCAGACCCCGGCTGTGTCGGGCAGGGTGAGCACCGACGACACGGCCAGGACCAGCCCGAGCACGACAACCACCACGCCCGCGGTGATCAGCGGGCGGACGAGGTGGGCGCGCCGGGGCGCCGCACCCACCGTCGTGGTCGCCGCCGTGCTCTCCGTGGTCACCGTTCCGGCCTCCCTCGGGCGCGAGGCTAGGGCGCCGGGGGTCTGCAAACCAGGCTCGTGTCAGCCGTCCTCGCGCTGGGAGCGCAGGTAGGTCAGGACCGCCAGGACCCGCCGGTGGTGCGCGGCGGTGTCGGCCTGGAGCCCGAGCTTGTCGAAGATGTTCGCGATGTGCTTCTCGACCGCTTTCGGGGTCACGAACAGCTGGGCGGCGATGCCGTTGTTCGACCGGCCCTCCGCCATCAGCCGCAGCACGTCGATCTCGCGCTCGGACAGCGCGGAGATCAGGCCCAACTTGCCGCCCTGCGGCTTCTCCACCAGCCGCTTCGCGAGCACGGGCTCGATGACGATCTCGCCGTCGTCGATGCGCTCGAGGGTGTCGGAGAGGACGTCGACGCTGCCGACCTTCTCCTTGAGCCGGTAGCCGACCCGCTCGGTACCGATCCCGAGGATCCGCATGAGGTAGTGCGACTCGGCGTAGTGCGACAGGAAGAGCAGCCCCATGTCGGGGTGAAGCGCGCGGAGGCGCTCGGCGGCGGTGAGGCCGCCGTCGGGCTCGGGGGGCATCCGGATGTCCAGGATGGCCACGTCCACCGGCTCGGTGGCGAGCAGCCGGACGATCGCGTCGCCGTCGGCCACCGAGCCGACGATGTCGTGACCGGCGGCCTCGAGCAGCATCTGCAGGCCCTCGCGGAAGAGGGCGCCGTCCTCGGCCAGCGCTACGCGCACGGAATCCTCGCTGTCACCACGGACCCGGACGGTCCCACGTCGGTGCGCCCGCCGAGCGAGCGCGCGGTCTCCTGCAGGCGCCCCGTGGCGCCCGCTTCCAGCCCCGTGACGGCGAGGACCAGCTCGTCGCCCTCGCGGCTGATGGCCACCTCGACCGCGGGCGCGCCGACCGGCAGCGCCGCCAGGCACTCGGCGACCGCGAAGTACGTCGCGCCCTCGAGCGCGGTGCCGAAGCGCTCGGAGCTGTCGACGATCGCGACCGGGGCGTCGGCGTGCTCGGCGACCTGGCGCAGAGCGGGCCCGAGACCCGCCTCGTCCAGGAGCGGTGGGTAGAGCTTGCCGGCGAGGTTGCGCAGTTCCTCCAGGACGGCGTGCAATTCGTCCTGGACACCGTGGAGGCCCTCGGCGAGGGCGGGGTCCTGACAGCGGTGGCTCAGCAGGCCCAGGCGCAGGGCGAGCGCGGAGAGCCGCAGCGCCGGCCCGTCGTGCAGCTCGCGTTCCAGCCGCATGCGCTGGTGCCAGGAGTCGTCGGCGCCACCGGGGAGGACCGCGGGGAGCGAGTCCGGTGCCATGGCGTCATCGTGGGGCGGCGGCCCGGCGACCGGGAAGGGTGCCCACCCGACACAGAGGTGGGGTTTACCCCCCTTGCACAACGGCGACGACGACAGTCCGCGACCATGTCGTCCGCCGTGTCGTTCGATCAGTGCGACCACTCGGCTTTCACCGCCTCTCCGGTTACGATCAGTAGCAATATCGGGGAGGGGACCTGATGTACAGCCTCGGTGTCGATATCGGGACGACGTTCGTCGCCGCCGCGATCGCTCGGGACGACCAGGTCGAGATGGTCAGCCTCGGGGACCGGTCGGTGGCCACGCCCTCCGTCGTCTACCTGCGGGAGGACGGGTCGCTCCTCACGGGCGACGCCGCGGCCCGCCGCGCGGTCAGCCACCCCGACCGCCTGGGCCGCGAGTTCAAGCGCCGCCTCGGCGACCCCACGCCGATCTTGCTCGGCGGCACCTCGCAGCCGGTCACCGCGCTGCTCGCCGCATTGCTGCGTGACGTGCTGACGAGTGTCAGCGACACCGAGGGCGGCAAGCCGGAGCGGGTCGTGCTGACCCACCCCGCGAACTGGGGGCCGTTCCGCCGCGGCCTGTTCGAGGAGGTGCCGACTCTCGCGGGGCTCGACAACCCGCCGACGGTCACCGAGCCCGTCGCCGCCGCCGCGCACTACGCCTCCTCCCACGAGCTGCGTGACGGCGAGGTCATCGCCGTCTACGACCTCGGCGGCGGCACCTTCGACGCCACCGTGCTGCGCGCCCGGGACGGCGGTGTGGAGATCCTCGGGTCGCCCGAGGGGATCGAGCGCCTCGGGGGTGTCGACTTCGACGAGGCCGTCCTCTCGCATGTCAACCACGCCTCCGGCGGCGTCCTCGACGACCTCGACCTCCGCGACCCGCAGACCACCGTGGCGCTCGCGCGCCTGCGGCAGGACTGCGTGCTCGCCAAGGAGGCGCTGTCGGTCGACACCGAGACCGTGGTCCCGGTCTTCCTGCCCGGGCGGCACTTCGACGTCACGATCACCCGCGGCGAGCTCGAGAACATGGTCCGGGCGCCGCTCGAGACCACGGTGACCGCGCTGTCGCGCACCCTGCGCTCCGCCCAGGTCGATCCGTCCGAGCTCAGCGCCGTCCTGCTCGTGGGCGGCTCCTCGCGGATCCCCCTCGTCGCCGAGATGGTGGCCGCGGAGATCGGGCGCCCGACCCTCGTCGACACCCACCCCAAGTACGCCGTCGCGCTCGGCGCCGCGATCCTCTCGTCCGCCCTGCCCGACCCCACGGGGCGTCGGAACGCGGCTCCCGCAGCTCCGGCAGTACCGGCAGCCACCACCCCGCCGACCCGGCCGTCGCCGCCCTCCGGGCCGATGCCGGTCGTCGGACCGCCCTCGGGCGGCTTCCCCGGGGCGCCGCCGCCCGGTCAGCAGCGCCCGGGACCGCAGCCGGTCGGGCAGCAGGCGGCCACCCCGGCCGCACCACCCCGCCCGGCCGCACAGCCCCCGCAGCAGGCACCCCGGCAGCAGGCACCCCCGCCGACGCCGGCGTCGTCCGACCGCGCGACGACCACGACGATGTCGCCGGGGGAGCAGTCCTCCGGCGACACGACCACGAACATCGGTACGCGGCGCGGTGACACCGGGCGCGGTGGCGGCCGCCCGGCCGGGCCCGCGGGCCCCGGTCGGGGTGGCCCCCCGCGGGGCGGATCCCGGGACGACCGGGACGACGACGCTCCGACCGGCCCGGTGCCGCTGGGGCCCTCGACCGGCTCGTTCGGCGCGGGGAGCCCGCCGCCGTCGCTGTCCCTCCCGGCCCCGGCGACCTCCCGACGCCGCCGCCTCCTGGCGGTCGTCGCCGGGGTCCTCGTCCTGGCCCTCCTCGCCGTGGTCGGCGTCCTCGGCTTCCGGTTGCTGGGCGTGAGCACCCCGCAGGAGGAGGCGGCCGACGCGCCACCGCCGACCGAGGTCGCCGCGAGCGTCCCGATCCCCACGCTCGGCACGTCGATCCCGGTGGGCCAGACCCCCGGGTACGCGCAGGTCTCCCCGAACGGCCGGCTGGTCTACGTCGCCAACCGCACCGCGGGCGTGGTCACGGTCGTCGACACGTCGGTCAACGCGGTGACCGCGACGATCCCGGTCACGTCCGGCCCGCCGCAGTACGTGACGTTCGCCCCGGACGGGAAGCGGGTCTACGTCAGCGTCTTCGACGACGCCCGCACGATCGCCGCGGTCTCGGTGCTCGACACCACGACCAACCAGGTCGTCGCGACCATCCCGGTGCAGACGCGGCCCTTCGCCGCGGCGGTGTCCCCGGACGGCTCCCGCCTGTGGGTGCCGAACCACGACTCGGGCTCGATCTCGGTCATCGACACCGCGTCGAACACGATCGTCCGCGACGTGGAGGTGGCTCCGAACCCGCACTGGGTCGAGTTCTCCCGTGACGGCACCCGGGCCTACACGCCCAACCACGAGTCGAACCTGATCACCGTGCTCGACACGGCGACCTTCGGGGTGGTCGCGGAGGTCCCGGTGGGCACCAGCCCGCACAGCGTGGCGGTGAACCCCGCCCGCCCGATGGTCGCCAACGTCAACTACGACAGCGACGACGTGACGGTGATCGACACGGACACCGACGCGCTGGTCGCGACGATCCCGGTCGGGGACAACCCGCAGGAGATCACCTGGGCGCCCGACGGGCGGTTCGCTTATGTCGCGAACAACTCGAGCAACTCGGTCTCGGTGATCGACGCGCAGACCCTGGCGGTCACGGCCACGCTGCCGACCCCGCCGGGTCCGAGCAGCGTGGCCGTCACCCCGGACGGCCGCACCGGCTACGTCACGACCATCCAGGGCGGCGTGCTGGCGGTGCTCAACCTGTCCTGAGGCTCGTCACGCGGCGGCCAGCAGCGCGCGGGCGGCCGGGGTGAGCTCGGGGGCACCGGTCGGCGCCACCCGGATCAGGCCGGCGGTGCGCAGGCGCGCCCCGGCGAACTGGTCGGCGCAGCAGCAGCCGTCCACCACCAGCGCGAAGCCGGTGCCCGGCGCGACGGCCACCCGGCCGGCGGCGATCGCGGCGAGGATCGCGCGGTCGCGACCGGTGACGGCGGCCTTCATCGACACGGTCGTGGCGGTGGGACGCTCGAGGGTCGCGGTGCTGGTCATCGTGGGCTCCGGTGGGTGCGGTCCTGCTGGTGGTGTGGCTGGTGGTGTGGCTGGTGGTGTAGCTGGTGGTGTGTGGTCCTGCTGACACCTCGAAGCCTGCTCCGTGGCGGGCCTCGCCAGGAGGACGTGCGCCCTACGACCGCCGGGGCCGACCCACCTCCCGGAGTGGGGTTGTCCCTACCGACGCGACAGGGCACCACCGCTCGCGGCGGTCGTGCCCTGTGCGTCGTGCTCGGTCGACTACGCCGCGGCCGGCACCTCCGGGCCCAGCGCGCCGCGGACCGCGTCGACGAGGATCGTGCAGGCGATGTCGACCTGCTCGGCGGTCACGTTGAGCGGCGGGAGCATCCGCACCACGCAGTCGTCACGGCCGCCCAGCTCGACGATGAGACCGGCGCGCAGGGCGCGGGCCTGGACGTCCTGGGCCAGCGCGGTCACCGAGCGGCCGTCGGCGGGCGCGGCGAGCTCGACACCGAGCATGAGCCCGAGTCCCCGGACCTCGACGACGCCCGGGTCCTGCTCGAGCTCGGCCAGGTGCGCGAACACCTGCGCGCTGCGCTCGCGGACGTTGGCGAGGATGTCGTCGCGCTCGACGATCCGCAGCGTCTCGACGCCGGCGGCGAAGGCGAGCTGGTTGCCCCGGAACGTGCCGCTGTGGGCACCGGGCGCCCAGACGTCGAGGGACTCGTCGTACATGATGATCGCGACGGGCTGCCCCATGCCGGAGAGCGCCTTGGAAGCGACCACGACGTCGGGCTCGATGCCGTACTGCTCGAACGCCCACCAGGTGCCGGTGCGGCCGCACCCGGTCTGCACCTCGTCGACGATCAGCGGGACGCCGAGCTCGCGGGTCAGCGCGCGGACGCGCTGCACGAACTCCTTGCGGGCCGGGATGACCCCGCCCTCACCCTGCACCAGCTCCATGATCACCGCAGCTGGCAGCGCGACTCCGCCGTTGGCGTCGTGGAGCGCCCGCTCGAGGAGGGCGACGCAGTTGGTCTGGCAGCTCTCGGGCTTCAGCGCCAGCGGGCAGCGGCTGCACGAGGAGTAGGGGAAGAACTGGACGCCGGGCATGCCGTTCCGGATCGGGCGCTTCTGCGCGACCAGGCCGGTCATCGCCATGGCGGCGTGCGTGCTGCCGTGGAAGCCGCCCTGGAAGGACACGATGTCCCCGCGACCGGTGGCGGTCTTGACGAGCTTGATCGCGGCGTCGACGGCGTTGGCGCCGGTCGGCCCGCAGAACTGGATGCGCATCCGGTCGCGCATGCCCTCGGGCAGCATCGCGAGCTGGGCCTCGGTGAAGGCGTCCTTGGCCGGGGTGGCCATGTCGAGACCGTGGGTGAAGGTGCCCATCTGCAGGGCGGCCGCCGCGACGACCTCGGGGTGGTTGTGGCCGAGCGAGAGGACGCCCGCGCCGCTGAGGAAGTCGAGGAAGACGTTGCCGTCGACGTCACGGACCCAGCTGCCGGCGCCCTCGGCGATCGCGAAGGGGAAGTGGCGCGGGTAGGCCCGCGCGTTGGACTCCCGCTGGCGTTGCCGGGCGAGCAGCTCCTCGGAGCGGGGTCCGGGCAACGGGCCCGCGACCCCCGGCGCGGCGGTGTCGCGCAGCGCGGGGGTGATCGGGGTGACGGTGGCGATCGGGCTGGCGTTCATCTCGGCTCCTGGCTGCTTCGCGCGTGGCGGCGGTGTCGAGGGAGAGCCTGCTGCGCGGCGGGGTCGCCGACCATCGCGTCGACCCCCGGTCGCCCGGGGCGGTCCCGCCTCCGCCGGGTGGGGTCTGCCCCACCGCAGGCTGCGAGTGGCACGTCCCGCAGGTCACTCGATCATGCGGGGGCCGGCCGTGGGAGATCAGCCGCGGCGGGAGCCCGGCAGTGGGGTCCACCGCGGGACGTCGTCGTCGGCCGCGGCGGCGGGGCGCACTGCGGGTCGCGGGGCCGCGCTCCGGGACCGGCCGGTACGGACGCCGGGCAGCGGCGTGACGACCGGGAGCGACCGGGCCGGGCCACCGAGCAGGTTGACCGTGGCCGGCGCCTCGGTCGCGGCCGAGGCCTGTGCCTCCGGGGCCGCCGGGCGGGCCGGGTACGGACCGGCCGGGCGAGCGGGCGGGACCGGGCGAGGCGCCGGACGGGCCGGAGCCGGGTGCGGGCCGACGACCGGACGCGCCGGGGGTGCGGGACGCGCCGGGGGTGCGGGACGCGCCGGGGGTGCCGGGCGAACCGGTGTCGCAGCGGCCGGACGGGCGGGGCGAGCCTGAACCGGAGCCGCCGGGCGGGCCGGCGGGACCGGACGGACCGGACCGGACGGCAGGCCCTGCGGGCGACGCGGGGCGCCGGCCGGGCGGGGGCCGACGGGGACGCGCGCCGGAGCCGTCGGCCGCACCGGCGCGGGGCGCCGGACCTGGGCGGCGAGCAGCGCGAAAGTCGGGGCGTCGAGGTTGACCGCGACCGTCGCGGCGTCGAGACCGGTGCCCACCGGAGCCTGGACCCGCACCTCGGAGGCGGGGTTGCCCTGCCAGCGGGCGAACGCGGCCACCTCCTCGCCCTTCATGAGGAAGGAGTCGGCGGCGAGCGACGAACCGTCGCCCATGACCACGCCGTAGTGCACGAACGTCGCGACGCCCAGCACCACGCCGTCGCCGAGGGTCGTGTGGTCGGACTTGAAGGTGCCGTCCTCGAGGGAGTGGCACTGGATGACCGAGCCGGCGTTGAGGACGGCGTCGTCACCGATCGCGACCAGGGTCTTCTCCGGCATCGAGACGCCGTCGTCGAAGACGCGCCTGCCCATCCGCACGCCCAGTCCGCGCCACAGCAGCGTCCGGAACGGGGTGCCGGCCAGGGCCGGGGTGGCGAGCAGCTTCCAGAGACGCTCCTGGCGCCAGAACACCGGGTCGTAGATCGAGCAGAACTGCGGGCTCAGGCGGCCGAAGCCGAGGGCGGCGCGCTCGACGAGCACCGGGATAATCATGAGGAGGACCGGAGTCACGGCGGACACGACGACGAGGGCGAGGACGCCGAACGCGGCCCAGAGGTCCAGGGCGCCGCCCGCGAGCAGCAGGGCGACGAAGCCCTGGAGGGCGCGGGCGGCGAGGAACAGGACCATGCTCGTCGCGTTGTGCCGGTTCTTGGCGGCGAGGCGGCGCAGGCGCTCGTCCTCGGGCAGCGCGAACTCGGAGTCCCGGGCCACCGAACGCGGGATCTCGAAGGCCGGCGAGCCGAGCAGGCCGACGTCGTGGCGGACCGGCCCGTCGACGGGGACGGCGACCTTCGTCGCCAGCAGGACGTTGTCGCCGATGCGGGCCTCGGCGGGCATGGCGACCGCGTTGCCGAGGAAGTTCCGCTCGCCGAGGGCGATCGGCATGACCCGGAACGAGCTCACCGAGTGCTGCACGTTCTGCATCGACAGGCCGTCGGAGACCATCGTCCCGGAGCCGACGGTGCACAGCGTCGGGGCGTCCTGGCGCAGCTCGGTGCCGAAGTTCGAGCCGGTCTGCTGCAGGCCGGGCATGCGGTAGCCCAGGGCCCGCAGGTAGGTGGTGACGATCGAGCCGTCACCGAAGAGCGTCATGAAGAACTCGGAGTTGCCGACGCCGGTGACGACGTCCTGGACGACGCGGTGGAACCCGTGCAGCGGGTAGACGACGCCGGGGCGGACCAGCGGCTGCAGGAGCCGCGGCACCAGCACGTGCACGGCGAGGCCGGCGGTGACCGCGAGGACGAACAGGCCGAGCGCGACGCCGGCGACCAGCGCGTGGAAGGCGGGGTCGGAGAGGTGCGCCCGCTGCGGGTCGAGCAGGCTGCCGAGGGCGGGGACCGCGCGGAAGACGAGCACGCCGGCGCCGAGCCCCAGCGAGGCCGAGACCAGGGCGGCGAGCACCTGTAGCACGGCGAACACCGTCGGCCGCACGCGGCTCGGCGGGGTGGGGGGCAGCGCGCGGAAGTCGGTGCCGGTCGGCTGGGCCGGCGCGCCGTGCCAGCGGGCACCGTCGGGGACGATCTGGCCCTGCGCCAGCGACGAGGCGTGGCCGAGCTGGGCGCCGCGGCCGACGACCGTGCCGATGTCGAGGACGGCCTTCTCGGAGACGAACGCGTGGTCGCCGATGGTGACCGGGCCGAACTCGAGGTGACCGGCGACCGCGCGGTAGCCGGTCCAGGAGACGTCGCGCTCGACGAGGGCGTCGCGGCCGATGCTCACGAGGTCGGTGGCGACGGGGACGTTGGCGGAGAGGATCACGGCACCGCGGCCGACGCGGGCGCCGAGCAGGCGCAGGTGCAGGTTCATCAGCGGTGAGCCGGGGCGGGCCAGCGGGCTGACCCGCGCGAGCGTCTTGACCAGCCAGACCCGGAAGTGCCCGGCGCTCCAGATCCGGACGCGGCCCGGGCGCCACCGGCCCATGAGCAGCCACTTCGCCGCGACCGGCACCACGCACGCCGCGAGCAGCGTCCCCGTGCCGAACAGCGTCGAGCGGGTGAGGACCTCGGTGGCGTCCACGCCGCCCGCGACCCACACGACACCGCGCTCGAGGACGACGGAGCCGACGACCAGCGAGATCAGCGCGACGACGAGCTGGGCGACGCCGGTGAGCACGTGACCGACCGTGCTGCCGCGGACCACGGTGCCGGTGCGGGCAGGCGGGACCGGCCGCCGTGCGGGCGTGGCAGCAGCACCGCCGGTATCACCCGTGTCGCCCGTGTCGCCCGTGTCGCCCAGGAAGCGCGCGAGCTCGCGGACGCTCGGGTTCGCGTAGACGTCCCTGGTGGCGACGACGCTGCCGATCTCGCGGACCCGGGCGGTGTACTTCGCCAGCACCAGGGAGTTCGCGCCGAGCTCGTCGAAGAAGTGAGCGGTGGCGGAGACCGTCGCGACCCCGAGCAGGCCGGCGAGCAGGCCGGCGAGCGTGCGCTCGAGCTCGGTGCCGGCCTCGACGTGCGGGGCGTCGGCGGCGGCCGCCGCGGCCCGGGCACGCGGGACGGGCAGGGCCTTGCGGTCGGCCTTGTCCGAGGTGGTCATCGGGATCGCGTCGAGCTGCTCGAGGAAGGCCGGAACCATGTACGTCGGCAGGCGCTCCGCGAGCGCCGCGCGCAGGGCCGCCTCGTCGATCGCCGGCGTGTCGGCGCGCAGGCTGTAGTAGCCGACGAGCTCGACCTGTCCCGGGACCGGCTCCCAGGTGTCCACCACGGCCGCGGCGACGCCTGGGAACTGCAGCAGCACCGACTCGATCTCGGTGAGCTCGATGCGGTATCCACGGATCTTGACCTGGAGGTCGATGCGGCCGCTGTACTCGATCTCCCCGTCGGCGTTGACGCGGCCGAGGTCACCGGTGCGGTAGATGCGCCCCGACGGGTTGTTCGCGATGCCGAGGAAGTCCGGGATGAAGGCCTTCTCCGTCTTCTCCGGGTTGTTGAGGTAGCCGCGCGCCAGCCCGATCCCGGCGATGCCGATCTCGCCGACCTCTCCGTGCGGCAGGGCACGCGTCGGGTTCTCCGGATCGAGGACGACCGTCGCGTACGTCGGCAGCGGGATGCCGATCGTGACGGCCTTCTGCGGGTGCAGCTCGGTCCAGGTGGCGGTGACGGTGGCCTCGGTGGGGCCGTAGACGTTGAGGAAGCGCCGGCCGGGGGCCCACCAGCGCGCGATGAGGTCCTGGGGGCACGCCTCGCCGGAGACCAGCAGGAAGCGCAGTCGCGGTAGCTCGTCCTCGATGGTCGCGAGCAGGGTCGGCACGCACGCCATGGCCGTGACGCCGCGGCGGGTCAGGAACTCGTGCAGGTCGTGCCCGAGCAGGCTCGCGCCGCGGGGCTTGGGGACCAGCGTCGCACCCGCCACCCACGACACCCAGATCTCCTCGATCGAGAAGTCGAAGGCGATCGTCAGGCCCTGGTACATGCGGTCGCTCGAGCGCAGGCCGTAGACCTCGCCGGCGACACGGACGAAGTTGCCGATGCTCGGGTGGTCGACGGCCACGCCCTTCGGGCGGCCGGTGGAGCCCGAGGTGTAGATGATGTAGGCGAGCTCGTCGGTGGGGGTGCCGCGTTCGTCGTCGGTGAGGCGGTGCCCGGGCAGGCGGTCGATCCGCGCGGCGTCGGCGTCGGCGAAGACCAGGTCGGCCTCGAGGCCGTCGACCTCGGGCAGCCGCTCGCGCACGGTGGTGAGCGTGAGGACGGTGCGGGCCTCGGCGTCGGCGAGGATGTACGCGATCCGGTCGGCGGGGAAGCCGGCGTCGAGCGGCACGTACGCGGCGTGGATCTTCAGCACGGCGAGCATGCCGATGTAGGCCCACACCGGCTGGTCGAGCAGCAGCGCGATGCGGTCGCCGGGGCGGCTGCCGCGGGCGAGCAGGTGGCGCGCGAGCTGGTTGGCGCGGACGTCGAGCTCGTCGAAGGTGAGCGTCACGTCCTCGTCGTCGACGGCGAGGTGGCCGGCGCGGCCGTAGGCGCGCATCCAGTCGCAGCGCTCCTCGAAGACCTGGTCGAGACGCTCGCCGCGGCGCGTGCGCAACCCCTGGGGACGCTCGCGGTCGATGAGGACCAGGTCCTCCCGGGTGGTCGTCGGTGTCCTCACGGCTGCCTCCTCGATCCGTCGTCGCTCACCGAGAACACTGGCCGTGCCAGGCCGCGTCGGGGATGGAGCGCGCACCCGCTCCGGTGCGGATCGCCCCCGTCCCGGGGTGGGGTTCTCCCCCCCGGCACGCCGTCGCACCCCCCTCGCCGGCGGCGACGGGGGTGCGACGGGGGTGTGACGGTGCGGGTCGGTCAGGCGACCACCCGCAGGTCCGGCCGGGGACCGCCCTCGAGCGACGGGCGATCCGCCGGCACCGCCGGGGTGCCCGCGGCGTCGGTCACCAGGGCGGCGTGCAGGACGCGCAGGGCGTCGTCGACGTCCTGCGCGGCGACGTGGACGGTGATCCGCGCGGGGCTGGTGGTGACGATCCGGGGCTCGATGCCCGCGGCGGCCAGCACGTCGAGCGCGGAGGCGGCGACCTCGGGGCGCCGGGTGAGCCCGGAGCACACGACACCGACCGTCCCGAGCTCCTCGTGCACGGCGACGCCGATCCCGGCGGCCTCCAGCGCCGCGGAGACCGCCGACGGCGCGGCGTCCTGCACGGTGAACCGCACCTCGGAAAACTCGATCAGCGACGCGCCGAGGGCGAGGCCCCGGCGCGCGAGCGCGGCCGCCACCGCGCCGGGCGTCGCTCCGGGCGCGGCGTAGAGCGGCTCGACCCGGCGGTGGCCGACGCCGGCGACCGCGACGCCCTCCAGCTCGGCGCACGGGTCGGGGCGGGAGCCGACGACGGTGCCGTTCCCGGAGTCGAAGCTCGACCGCAGGTGGATCTCCACCCCGTGGACGGCGGCGAGCTCCACCGCGCGCGGCTGCAGCACGCCGGCGCCCGCCTCCGCCATCTCGAGCATCTCGTCGGTGCGCACCGAGGCGAGCGGCCGGGCGTCGGGCACGACCCGGGGGTCGGCGGTGAAGACGGCGGGCACGTCGGTGAAGATGTCGCAGCGCGACGTGCCGAGCGCCGCGGCCAGCGCCACCGCGGAGGCGTCGGAGCCGCCGCGGCCCAGGGTGGACACATCGCCGGACGCCGTGACGCCCTGGAAGCCGGTGACGAGCACGATCGCTCCGCGGTCGAGCTCGGCGTGGATGCGGCGGGGGTCGATGTCGGCGAGGCGGGCGTGCCCGTGCCCGTCGTCGGTGGTCACGCCCGCCTGGGCCCCGTCGAGGGAGATGGCCGGGACGCCGAGCTCGGCGATCGCCATCGCGGTGAGGGCGCAGGAGATGCGCTCGCCGACCGCGAGCAGGGCGTCCGTCTCCCGGGGGTCCGGGGACGGGTTCAGCTCATGGGCCTGGGCGAGGAGCTGGTCGGTCGTCTTGCCCATCGCCGAGAGCACCGCGACGACACGGTGGCCGGCCTGGTGGGCCGCGACCATGCGCCGGGCGACGGCGCGGATGCGGTCGTGGTCGCCGACGGACGTGCCGCCGAACTTCCACACGAGCGGCGGGGTGGGCTGCTGGGCGGTCATGACATGCCTCCTCGTCGTCGAGGCCGCCACTTGGCGCGTGCCCCGGTGCTTTCCTGGTGATGAGCCTGTCCGGTGCGCGGCGCCGGCAGCAGCGTGCCGACCCCCGGACCGGCGGAGCCGCCCCCCGCGCCGCGGGGGGACACCCCCACCGCTCGGACGCACGGCGGCTCCACCCCTCGCGGGAGGGACGGAGCCGAGGAGCGAGGGACGCCCTGACTGCGTGGCGGGCAGCGAGGGCGCCCCTCGCCCTTCCGGGGCCGGGGGCCGCCGGGTCAGCGACGCCGCTGCGGCGGGGGCACGACCGTGGCCGGCGGGCCGGGCCGGTGGCCCGGGGCGGGCCGGGCGGGTGGGGCCCGCCGGACGCGGGCCACGGGGCGCGCGGGGCATCCCGTTCATGATCGGCGTGGCGCTACGGACACTGAGTGTCTGCGACGCCACGCCGCTGACACGACCCGCACGCGCGCCGCCGGGGGTCATCGGGCGGGGCGATCCAGCCGAGCGCGACGACACCGACGAGGCCGATGACGCCCGCGCGGACCAGCAGCGTCGCGACGGCGGCCCGCCCGGTCGGTCCGGGTACGACCCGGCACCGGTCGGTCGTGAACGCGAACGCGAGGCCGGCCAGCACCGCGAACAGGGCGGCGGAGCGTCCGCCGGCGACGAGCTGGGTGGTCGACGGGTCGCCGGCCGGGGTGGTCTCGGAGAACGAGTGGACGGCCGTCATCCCGAGCAGGGCCACGCCGCGGGCGGCGTCGACGCCGAGCAGGCGCGGCGTCGCGGCCGCGGCGGTGGGCGGTCGGGGGACGCGCGCAGGACGGGGTCCGGAGTCATGCCTTCTTGGTAGGCACCCGGACGGTCCCGTCTCATCGTGTCCGCCCCCGTCGCGGGGGAGCTGTCCCTACCGCGACACGCCGATCGCGGATTCTCGGGAGATATCGGGCGAGCGCTAGAGAGGCCCATACGCTCCGATCGGCAGTGGCGACCGTTGGGCCGACCCGTGGAGGGCAGCCATGGACCCCGTGCGGAACCCGTACGCCCCCGGCGCGGGCCAGCGCCCGCCGGAGCTGGCCGGTCGTGACCGCGAGGTCGACGCGTTCGACGTCGTCCTCGAGCGCGTCGCGCGCGGTCGCCCGGAGCGCAGCCTCGTCCTCACCGGGCTGCGCGGGGTGGGCAAGACGGTGCTGCTCGGCGAGCTGCGCTCGATGGCCGTGCGGGTCGGTTGGGGCGCGGGCAAGCTCGAGGCCCGCCCGGACGCCGATCTGCGCCGGCCGCTGTCCGCGGCGCTACACCGGGCGATCCGCGACCTGGCGGTCCACCACCGCGCGCCCGACCGCGTCGAGGAGACGCTCGGGGTGCTCAAGGCGTTCGCGCTCAAGGCGACGCCGTCCGACGCGAAGATCAAGGATCGCTGGCAGCCGGGCATCGACGTCCCGGTACGCAACGGCCGGGCGGACTCGGGCGACATCGAGATCGACCTCGTCGAGCTGTTCGGGGTGTGCGCCGAGCTCGCGGCCGACGTCGGCGTGGGCATCGCGCTGCTCATCGACGAGATGCAGGACCTGCGCGAGGACGACGTCTCCGCCCTGTGTGCCGCCTGCCACGAGCTCTCGCAGTCCGGGGCCCCACTGGTGGTGGTCGGCGCCGGCCTCCCGCATCTGCCCGCGGTGCTCAGCGCCTCGAAGTCCTACTCCGAGCGGCTCTTCCGCTACGTGATGATCGGCCAGCTCGACCGTGCGGACGCCGACCTCGCCCTGACCGTCCCCGCCAAGCGCGAGGACGCCGAGCTCACCGAGGCCGCCCTCGAAGCGCTCTACGAGGTCTCCGGCGGCTACCCGTACTTCGTCCAGGCCTACGGCAAGGCGGCCTGGGACGCGGCGGTGCGCAACCCGATCGACGCCGACGACGTGCGCATGGCCGCCCCGGAGGCGAGTGCCGAGCTGGCGGTCGGGTTCTTCGGCTCCCGCTACGAGCGCGCGACCCCCGCCGAGCGGGAGTACCTGCAGGGCATGGCCGAGATCGCCGAGGGCCGCGACGAACCCGTGCCGACCTCCCAGCTGGCCGCGCACCTCGGCCGCAAGCCCTCCTCGCTCTCGCCGGCGCGCGACAGCCTGCTGCGCAAGGGCCTCGTCTTCTCCGCCGAGCGCGGCTGGATCGCGTTCACCGTCCCGCACTTCGGGCGCTTCCTCCTCGGCCGCGACGAGGTGTCGTGACGACCTCTAGTCCGAACGAGTGAATCACCACGACGCTGATAACACGCACCGGTCCGGGGCCGAACTACCCGACGAGCCCCGTGGCGCTGCCGGACCCCCGACCTGGCAGGGCCACGGGGCGTTCCACGTTCCGGACCCTTCTCGGCCCGCTCCGTGGGCATTCCGGACACATCAGCGGCACCCGGCCCTGCGCTCTGGGCCAATCCGGGCGCCCCGTACGATCCCGGCGTGTCGGATCCCAGGCTGGAGATCCAGATGCTCCACGACCGTGTGATGGTCGCCCCCGTCCAGGGCGAGGGTGAGCGCCGCAGCAGTGGAGGCATCGTGATCCCCGCGACCGCCCAGCCCGCCAAGCGGTTGGTGTGGGGCGAGGTCTACGGCACGGGACAGCACGTCCGCAGCGTGGCGGTCGGGGACCGCGTGCTCTACGGCCTGGACGACCACTTCGAGGTCGACGTCTCCGGGCGCAGCTTCGTGGTCCTCCGCGAGCGCGATCTGCACGCGGTCGCGAGCGAGACCAGCGAGTCGACGAGAAGTTCGAGCGGGACGGGGTTGTACCTGTGACGTCACCAGGGGGACGGACGCCCGAGGACACGACCGTCGACGCGACCGTGGACACGGACGCGCCGTCGGACGCCCTCGACGAGCCGACCCGGGCCCTGTCCGGCGACACCGTCGGGACGCCGGGCAGCACGGTCGTCGGGTCGCTGCTGGAGACGGACCACACCGGCCACACCGACCACACCGACCACACCGACCACACCGAGCACACCGGCCACACCGGCCACACCGGGCCGGGCCCCGTCGAGGCGACCGATCCCGACCGCACCGCGTGGATCCCCACGGTCCCCGGCGACACACCCCCGCCCGGCGGCAGAGCCCACGAGGCCCCGTCCGGCGGCGGACGCCGGCGCCCGCTGCTGATCGGGGCGGCCGTCGTCGGGCTCCTCGCGGTCCTCTACGTCGGCGACCTGCTGCTGTCCTCCACCGATGTGCCCCGCGGCGTCGCCGTCGCCGGTGTCGAGATCGGCGGCATGAGCAAACCCGAGGCCGAGCAGGCGCTGACCTCACAGCTCTCCGGCCGCACCACGGAGCCGGTGGACCTGCAGGCCGGCACGGCGGCGGCCACCGTCGATCCGCGGGCCGCGGGCCTCGAGCTCGACGTCGAGGGCACCATCGCCCGCGCCGGCGAGCAGCCCTTCAACCCGTGGACGCGGCTCACCTCACTGTTCGGCACCCGCGACGTCGCCCCGGTCACGCGGGTCAACCCGTTCGCGCTCGGTCAGGCGCTCGACGGCGTCCGCCCGCAGCTCGACCGTCCCGTCACCGAGGGCACCGTCCGCTACGAGGGCACCGAGCCGGTCGCCGTCCCGTCGGTGCCGGGTTCGGTCGTCGACGGGACCACCGCCGGTCAGGCCGTCGTCGACCACTGGCTCGACCCCGTCCCCGTCGCGCTGCCGGTCACCGAGACCCCGGTGACGGTGACCCCCGAGGGCATCCAGCGCGCCATCGACGGCTTCGCCCGCTCGGCCGTGGCCGGCCCGCTGACCGTCGTCGGCGACGCGAAGAACGCCACGGTCACCACGTCGGCGATCACCTCGTTCGTCCGGTTCACCCCCGACGGCAACGGCGGTCTCACCCCCGGCATCGACGAGCCCGCCGCGATCGCGGCGATCGAGCCGCAGCTGCGGACCACCGTGACCGAGCCGCGCGACGCCACCCTCGCGTTCAACGACGCCGCGGCGACCGTCGTGCCGGCCGTGGTCGGCCGCGAGATCGACTGGCCGCGAACGATCTCGGGGATCGTCGAGGCCCTCGAGCGCCCCGACGGCGAGGCCCCGCCGGTGTTCACCCCGCCGCCGACGGCCCCGGGCGCCGAGCCGGCGGCTCCGCCGCCCGCCACCGGCCGCGCGATCAACGCCGTCTACACCACCACGCAGCCGCGCGTGACCACCGAGTCGCTCGAGGCCCTCGGCCCGGCCGAGCTGATCGGCGAGTTCACCACCCGGGGCTTCAAGCCCGACTCGGGGCAGAACATCCGGCGCGTCGCCGAGATCGTGAACGGCCAGGTCATCGCCCCGAACTCGGTGTTCAGCCTCAACGAGGCGTCCAGCCCCCGCAACGAGGCCAACGGCTTCGTCCCCGCCGGGATCATCGACGACGGCGCCCCGGGCCGCGGCGTCGGTGGCGGCGTCTCGCAGTTCGCCACGACGCTCTACAACGCCGGCTACTTCGGCGGGCTCCGCAACGTGGAGCACAAGGAGCACAGCTACTACATCAGCCGCTACCCGGCGGGGCGCGAGGCGACGGTCTTCGAGGGATCGATCGACCTGCGCCTCGGCAACGACGGCCCCACCCCGATCTACATCCGGACCCAGTGGACCCCGTCGTCGATCACGGTGCAGCTCTACGGGATCAAGCGCTACGAGGTCACTTCGGAGCCGGGGCCACGCACCAACCAGACCCCGCCCGGCGTGCGTGACCTCAGCGCCAACCCGGAGTGCAACGCCTCCCAGGGCTCCGAGGGCTTCACGATCACCGACACCCGCGTGCTGCGGAACCTGCAGACCGGCGAGGTCCGCCGTGAGCCGCGGACCGTCCGCTACGAGCCGCAGCCGACGGTCACCTGCAACGGTCGGTGAGCTCCTCGGCGGAGGCTTCGTCGAACGACTCGTTCTCGCGCATCCAGCTCGCCGGTCGACCGCAGCGCTCGCGCAGGCCCATCGCGTCGAACGGCGCGTGCACCTTGATGTCGTTGTCGAAGTAGACGACGACGTCGCGGCCGTCCGGTGCCGCGGGCGGCGGGTCGTCGGGGACGACGGTGTCCGGCGAGGCGGGCGCGTCACCGGCCGACCAGGCTCGGACCCGCTGCGCCCAGCGGTCGAGGGAGGCGGCGGTGTAGCCGCTGGCGTAGAGCTCGGTGTCGCCGTGCAGGCGCACGTAGACGAGGTCGGCGGTGACGTCGTCGAGGCGCGGGAACGTGCCGGCGGTGTCGGAGACGACCAGCGCCACACCGTGGCGCCGGAGCTGGGCGACGAACCCGGGGTCGCGGAAGGTCGCGTGCCGGACCTCCATGGCGTGGCGCAACGGGCGGTCGTCGTCGGTCCCGGTCCAGGGCTCGGGCACCTTGTCGGTGTGCCCGCCGGCCATCGCGGCGGCCTCGCCGGTGGTGCGGGGCAGCAGGGCCAGGAAGTCCTCGATGCGCTCGGCGTCGTAGCCGAGGTTCGGCGGCAGCTGCCAGAGGACCGGCCCGAGCTTCGGTCCGAGCGCGAGGGGGCCGGAGGCGAAGAAGTTCGCCAGCCCCTCCTCGACGCCCCGCAGCTTCTTCATGTGCGTGACGAAGCGCCCGCCCTTGACCGCGAACACGAAGTCGTCGGGCGTGCGCTCCGCCCACGTCCGGTAGCTCGAGGCGCGCTGCAGCGAGTAGAAGGAGCCGTTGATCTCGACGGTGTCGAGACGCTCGGCGAGGTAGGTCAGCTCACGACGCTGGACCAGACCCTCCGGGTAGAACACCCGCCGCCACGGCGGGTAGATCCACCCGGAGGTCCCGATGCGGATGCCCATGTGAGCAGGGTTCCCGGCTGTCGCCGGGAAGGCCACTCACCTACGGGTCAGAACGATGCGACGTCCATCTCCATGATCGAGTTCTCGGCACCCTCGATGATCGCGCGACGGGACGAGAGCTCCGGGAGCACGTTGCGGGCGAAGAAGCGCCCGACGGCGATCTTGCCCTCGTAGAACGCCTGGTCGCGGCCGGCACCACCGGCGTCGAGCACCTGGCCGGCGACCTCGGCCTGACGCAGCAGCAGCCAACCGATGAGCATGTCACCGACGCTCAGGAGGAAGCGGACCGCGTGCTGGCCGACCTTGTAGAGGTTGGTGACCTCCTCCTGCGACGAGGTCAGGAAGCCGACCATCGCCCCGAGCGACGCCTGCACGTCGCCCAGTGCGGTGGCGAGCAGTGCGCGCTCCTCCTTGAGACGCCCGTTCCCGCTCTCGGCGTCGAGGAACGCCTGGACCTGGCCGGCGACGTGCATGAGCGCCTGGCCGTTGTCCCGGACGATCTTGCGGAAGAAGAAGTCCTGCGCCTGGATCGCCGTGGTGCCCTCGTACAGCGAATCGATCTTGGCGTCGCGGATGTACTGCTCGATCGGATAGTCCTGCAGGTACCCCGAGCCGCCGAGGGTTTGCAGCGCCTGGATCAGCTGCTCGGACGCCCGCTCCGACCCGACGCCCTTGACGATCGGGAGCAGCAGGTCGTTGACCTTCTCCGCGAGCGCGATCTCCTCGGCGGAGACGGCGCCCCCGCCCGGATCTCCTTCTCGGCCGGCCTCGGGCGCCTCGCCGAAGCGCACGACGTCCTGGTAGGTCGCGGTGAACGCGTACACCGCGCGCAGCCCCTCCGCGTACGCCTTCTGGGTCATGAGGCTGCGGCGCACGTCGGGGTGGTTGGTGATCGGGACGCGCGGAGCGGTCTTGTCGGTCTGCTTGGTGAGGTCGGCGCCCTGGATGCGCTCCTTGGCGTACTCGAGCGCCCGCAGGTATCCGGTCGACAGGGTGCCGATGGCCTTGGTGCCGACCATCATCCGCGCGTACTCGATGACCTGGAACATCTGCGCGATGCCGTCGTGCACCTCGCCGAGCAGCCAGCCGATCGCGGGCGTGCCGGTCGCGCCGAAGGTCAGCTCGCAGGTGGCCGAGGCGTTGAGCCCCATCTTGTGCTCGACGTTGGTGACGTAGACGCCGTTGCGCTCGCCCGGCTCGCCGGTGGTGTGGTCGAAGTGGAACTTCGGCACGAGGAACAGGGACAGGCCCTTGGTGCCCGGCTTCGCGCCCTCGGGGCGGGCCAGCACCAGGTGCATGATGTTCTCGTGGAGGTCGCCGGAGTCGCCTGACGTGATGAAGCGCTTGACGCCCTCGATCGACCAGGTGCCGTCGCCGTTGTCGCGGGCCTTCGTGCGCCCGGCGCCCACGTCGGAGCCCGCGTCGGGCTCGGTGAGGACCATCGTGGCGCCCCAACCACGGTCGACCATGAGCTGGGCCCACCGCTTCTGCTGCTCGGTGCCGTTGCGGTAGACCACCGAGGCGAAGTTCGGGCCCGCCATGTACATGAACACCGGGGCGTTGGCGCCGAGGATCATCTCGCCGGCCGACCACTGGACCGAGGGCGGCACCCCCATGCCGCCGATGGCGTTGTCGGCCGACAGCCGCCACCACTCGCCG
This sequence comes from Actinomycetospora sp. 2LY8.5, assembly GCF_057180585.1. Lineage (NCBI taxonomy): Bacteria > Bacillati > Actinomycetota > Actinomycetes > Pseudonocardiales > Pseudonocardiaceae > Actinomycetospora > Actinomycetospora sp. 2LY8.5. The sequence continues at coordinate 74,357 of NZ_JBXUHE010000007.1, read as the reverse complement.
TCCCACAGCGCCCGGTAGGACTTCTTGATGCCCTCGTCGAGGTGGGCGGTGTTGGTCGCCGGGTCGAAGCGCACGGGGTTGCGGTCGCCCGACTCGTAGGAGTCGGCCAGCGGTCCCTCGGCGATCGACGCGACCTCGCCCAACAAAGCGCGCGCGGTCTCCTCGTCGGCGTCCGCGAACGGGCCCGAACCGAAGCGGTCCTGGACGCGGAAGACCTCGAAGAGGTTGAACTCGATGTCGCGGACGTTCGCGCGGTAATGGCCCATCCCGCCTCGCTCCTGTTCACCGGGTGGTGTCGGTCGACGTCTTCTACCGACCGGTAACCCAAGACTATTACTCACAGGTAACCCTGTCGAGGTCGGGCTGGGCGCCGTCCCCCCGTGCGAGACTCCGCGGGCCACGGAGCGCAGCGAGGGAGGGGCGGGTGAGGGGGCGGCGATCGGGCGGGTCCCTCGACCTCCGGACATGGCTCGCCGGCGTCGACCCGGGCCTGACGCGCCTGCGCCTCGCGTCGATCGCGATCGCGGCGATGATCCTCGCGGTCGGGGCGGTCGCGCTGGGCCGGGCGCTGCTGGCACCCTCCGAGCCGGTCACCGTCCTGCTGTTCGCGGGCGTGCTCGCGATGGTCTCCAACCTCGCCGTCAACGAGCCCGACCTGCCGCGACGGCGCGTGACCACCGCTCTGATGCTCCTGCCCGCGGCCGCGAGCACGGTCGCCGGGGCGTTCATCGCGCCCTACCGGATCCCCGCGGCCGCGGCGTTCGTCGCGGTCATGGTGATCGCGGTCTGGGTCCGCCGGTACGGCCCGCGCGGGTTCGCGCTCGGCTTGGCGGCCTTCATGCCGTTCTTCTTCACCCAGTTCCTCCAGGTCGCGCCGGCGCAGGTGCCGTGGCTTCTCGTGGCCGTGGTCGCCGGGATCTCCTCGACCCTGCTGCTGCGCGGGGTCGTCTTCGCCGAGCGCCCGGCCCGCACGCTGCGGCGGATGGTCGCCGCGTTCCGCGCCCGGGCCCACGCGCTGGTCGGAGCCACCGACACCGTGCTCGCCGCCATCGGTGCGGGCGGGCCGGACGAGGGTGACCTCGAGGCGCTGCGGCGTTCCCGCGCCCGCCTGCAGGAGGTCTCGCTGCTCGTCGAGGACGCCCTCGAGCAGACCACCGCCGGCCGCGTCTGGCCCGGCCTCGAGGACGCCACGCTGGCTCTGCGGGTCGCCGACGCGGAGCTCGCGCTCGAGCGCCTCTCCGTCGTCACGCGACGCCTGGCCCTGCCGCAGCGGAACGACCCGGAGGAGCCGATCGACGCCCCCGTCGTCGCCGCGCTGCGCACCGGGCTGCGGCACCTGCAGACGGCGCTGACCTCCGGACAGCGGCACCAGGCGATCCTCGAGGCGGCCAACGACGCCCGCGCGGCCGTCGCCGGGCTCGTCGCGGACACGCGCCCCGGCCACGAGCGCGTCCAGCGCACGGCCTTCGCCGTGCGCCGCGTCGCCGACGCGATCCACCACGCCCAGGTCGACGCGCCCGCCCGGCGTCCCCAGGGCGGCGCGCCGGGCGCGGGTCCGCGGCGGCCACCGCCCCCGCCGGCCGGCGGCGGCCCCGCCCCGGACACGCTGGACGAACGTCCCCCGCCCGACGGTCGGCCGGGCCCGGCATCCGAGCGTCCCGAGGACGACGACGTGCGGCGGGAGACGGAGCAGTCGGACGAGCACGCCGACAGGGGAGCTCGACCCGTGGACCCGGAGACGGAGCCCGCGTCGGGGACCGGCGGCATCGCGCTGTCCACCCGCCAGGCCGTGCAGGTCGGGGTGGCGGCGACGCTGGCGATCGTCGCCGGCGAACTGATCGCGCCGTCGCGCTGGTACTGGGCCGTGATCACCGCGTTCGTCGTCTTCGCGGGCACCAACAGCCGCGGTGACCTGCTCTCCCGCGGCTGGGGACGGGTGCTCGGCACGGTCGGCGGCGTCGTCGCCGGGATGGGACTCGCGGCGCTCGTCGGCGGCAACACCGTGGCCTCGTTGCTGCTGCTGTTCGTCTGCGTCTTCCTCGCGCTCTACCTGGTGCGGGTGTCGCCGTCGATGCTCGCCTTCTGGATCACCGCGGTGCTCGCACTCGTCTACGGCCTGATCGGCCAGTTCAGCGTCCAGACGCTCGTGCTGCGGATCGAGGAGACCGCGATCGGCGCGGCGGCGGCCGTGGTGGCCGCGTTCCTCGTCCTCCCGCGCGGCACCCGGACGGCGTTCGGCGAGGCCGTGAACGAGGTCGTGGACACCATGGACCGCGTCCTCGCGGAGGCGATCGACCGGCTCGTGGGCCGGCGGCCGACGGCGACGCCCCGGGAGAGCGTGCGGGCCATGGACGACGCCCTGGCCACCCTGCGCCTGCGCGCCCAGACCCTCGCCGCGCCCTTCGCCCGCCGCCGGGCGCGGTCGAGCTACCAGCGCGGGCTGCGCGTGCTCGTCGTGTGCGACGTCTACGCGCGCTCGTTGGCCCGCACCGCCGACCACGTCGCCGACCCCTCCTGGGCCGCGACGCTGGACCCGGCGGCGGCGCGGGTGCGCGCCAACCTCGACGGGCTGCGCGACGTCCTGGTGCGCGGCCGGCGGGCCTCCGACGGCGGGCGGGTCCGCGCCCGCTCCGCCGAGCAGCTCGTCGACGCCGCCGAGGAGCACGCCGCGCGGACCGGGGACCCGCACCGCCGCGCGATGATGCTCACCGCGGCCCGGCTGCTGCGTCGCGTCGACCAGGCCGTGGTCGCGCTCGCGATCGACCTGGGGGCCGCGGAGGACCTCGAGGAGGACGGTCAGTCGCCGAGCACCGCATCCAGCGCGGGCGTGGAGAACACCCGGTCCGGGTCGTAGTCGTCGCGGACCCGGCGGAAGTCGGGCAGTCGCGGGTAGGCCGCAGCGGTGTCCTCGACGGTCCAGTCGGAGCGCGACGCCCAATGCGGGCGGCCGCCGTGGTCGCGCAGGACGCGCCACGCGCGCTCGAGGACCGGGGCGTGGTCGGTGCCACGCGGGACGCGGACGGCCACCCAACCCGTGGCGCGGTCGTGGGCGGGGTGCAGCCAGCCGGTCTCGGGCGGCCCGACCCGCAGGCGCACGGGCAGCCCCACCTCGAGTCCGTCGTCGGCGAGGGCGGCGAGCAGCCGGCGGGTCCCGGCGGCCATCGCGCTGCGGGGCAGCGCCCACTCGGTCTGCTCGAAGCGCACCGCGGGTGGGCTCGAGAGCACCCGGTGCATCGGTCCCGTCGCGGTGACGGTGCGCGCGAGCCGGGACACCGCGCGGTTGAAGCGCGGGACGAGGCGGGGCAGCGCCCGCTCCACGAGCACCGCGCCACCGAGGGCGTTGCGCCCGGTGGCCCCGGCCACCGTGACGCCGACGGTGCGCTCGGGGGCGTCCTCCTCGTCGTCCGCGTCGTCGATGTCGGCGTGCTCGGGGCGCGGTTCGACCCAGCGGGTCAGCGCCGTGCTCGCCGAGGGGAAGACCGCGGCCTCGACCACCGGGTGGGCGGTCCAGAAGTCCTCCGAGAGGACCTCCTCGACGGGCCTCGGGGCGCGCGTGACCCGGACGCGGCCGGCCGGCACCACCGCGAGCTCCGCCTCGAGCACGACGCCGAGGGCGCCGAGCGAGGTCCGGGCGGCGTCGAGGTCGGCGACGGAGACGTCGCGCAGGCGCCCGCGCCCGTCGACCAGGCGCAGGCCCACGACGGCGGAGGACAGCGACCCGACCGCGGATCCGCTGCCGTGCATCCCGACGGCCAGCGCGCCGCCGACCGTGGGGGCGGCGAGCTCGAGGGGCGCCTCGAGCGCGAGCCCCCGCTCGGCGAGCTCGTCATGGAGCCGGGCGAGCGTGGTTCCGGCCCGCACGCGCACCGTGGGTCCGTCGGCGCGGACGCCGACGCCGGTGACCCCGCTGAAGGCGGAGAGGTCGACGTGCACGCCGTCGGTGACGGCGATCGCGCTGAAGGAGTGCCCGGACCCCACCGGCCGGACGGCCTGTCCGCGGTCGGCGGCTCGGCGCACCACGGCGGAGACGCCGCTGTCGTCGAGCGGGCGCACCGTCGCCGTCGGCCGGCACTCCTGGCCGCCCGACCAGTTCGTCCACACGGCCGCCACCCTAGGTGCTGGCGAGACGAACCGGGCCGGTGCCGGGGCCGCCACCGTCGGCAGCGGCCCCGGGCTGGATCACGACGCGAGCGAGCCGATCGCGACGTCGACACCGTCCACGACGTTCTTCCGGACCTTGTCGCCGGCCTCGCGGAGCTTGTCGCCCGCGTCGTCGGAGTGCCCGGTGAGCTCGTCGGCCCGCTTCGCCAGCTTGCGGGCCGCGCGGCGGCCGCGCCAGCCCAGCGACGGCTTCCCGCCCGTGTCCACCGCGGCCAGGATCAGCCCACCGAGGATGCTGACGTTCTTGAGGAACTGCTGCTGGTCGGCCTGCTTCTCCGCCGGGTCCGACTTCTCCCAGAACGGGTGTCCCGCCACCGTGGTCGGCACCAGGGTCGCGGCCAGCGCCAGCGACGCCACCCGCGGGAACCTGTTGATCGCCAGCAGCGACCCCGCGGCGATCTTCACCCCGGCATCGATGCGGACGAGCTGGTGGGGCTCGGACGGGACCTGCTCGGGCAGGCTGGGCGCCGCCTTCTCCAGCAGCGGCGTGGCCTTCTGGATGCGCGGCTCGGGATTGAGCAGGGTGTCGACCCCGCCCTTGATGAAGATGGCGGCCAGCATGGGCCGGGCGAGACGACGGACGATCACGGGAGCGACCTCCACGGGCGCGACGAACAGCTCGAGTGCGGCGCCGGGACGGGCTCGCCTGAGGCCGACGGGGCGGCCCGGGGCCGACAGCGGCCGCAGCATAGCCCCGCACCGGAGCCTCTCCCGGAGCGCCGGGCCGCCCCGGGCGGGGCGACCCGTGGGGTCGTTACCCGCCGAGGGCGTCAGCGACGCAGGGCGTGCCGCCCGCCCCGGATCTCCTCGCGCCACGCGTGCCGGCCGGTCTCGCTCGGCGTCTCCTCGGCCCGCGGGCGGCGACGACGCTCGGCGCGGCGGCGAAGCTCGTCCTCGGGGGACTCCTCGAGGCCGGCGGAGCTCGACCCGTCGAGAGCAGGCGGCGGCACCGTGGGGACCTCCGAGAGGCCGCCGCGACGGCGCCCCGACCCGTCCTGGATCGGCAGCGGACCGGACCCGGGGTGCGGCTCCGGCACCGCGAGCGCGTCGCGGTCGCGGTAGGCCCGCCGCGGCCGCGTCCGGTCCTCGGTCAGCTCGTGGAAGATCGGCGTCGGCTCGGAGCCGGTGTGCCCGAGCGTCGCCAGGGCCCGATCACCGCCCACCCGTGCCGACGGCGTCGCCGGGTCCGGACGCCGCAGCGCCCCGATACCGGCGCCGGGCCGCTCCAGCGGCGAGGGCTCGTCCCACACCCACGTGCCGTAGGCGTCCAGCCGCCACCCGCCGGCCCCGGAACGCGCGTCCCCGGTCCCCATGTCGTCCCGCCACACCCACACGATCTCTCGACCTCCCCGACTGCTGATCGTTCAGCTCGCCACCGCTGCACCGCCGAACGGCGCAACGGCATCGAGCGTCCGGTCCCATCAACGGCAGCCGCGTGGCGAGACTTGGGGGGCGAATCGGGACCGATTCGCGGCGACACGGCCTTTCGCCCGCGACACGCCGACGGATCCCCCGGGCGTGTGTCACCCCGATAGCGGCATCGAGGGTTCTCGCACGCGGTCGGGACAGGCTCGGTCCGGTCGACGCTGCGGGCCGGCGCGCCAGGCACGACGATCACCCCGTGCGATGCGTGGTCACCGGAGCGACCGGTTACATCGGCGGGCGGCTGGCCCCGCGACTGGCGGCGGAGGGCCACGACGTGCGGTGCGTCGTGCGCAACCCCGACAAGATGCGCGACGTTCCCTGGGCCGAGCAGGTCGAGATCGTGCGTGGCGACGTGCTCGACGAGGAGTCGATGCGGCGGGCCTGCCAGGGCGCCGACGTCCTCTACTACCTCGTGCACTCGCTGTCCGAGAAGGGCTTCGCGGCCGTCGACCGCCGGGCCGCCATGATCAGCGCGCAGGCGGCCCGCGAGGCCGGGGTGTCGCGGATCGTCTACCTCGGCGGCATGCACCCCCACGGCGTCGAGCTCTCCGAGCACCTCGCGTCGCGCGCCGAGGTCGGCGAGATCTTCCTGCGTTCCGGCGTCCCCACGGTCGTCCTGCAGGCCGCGGTGATCCTGGGATCGGGGTCGGCGAGCTTCGAGATGCTGCGCTACCTCACCGAGCGGCTCCCGGTGATGCTCACACCGTCCTGGGTGCACCACCGCGTCCAGCCCATCGCGATCCGCGACGTCCTGCACTACCTGGTCCGGGTCGTGACCCTGCCGCGCGAGGTCAACCGCACGTTCGACATCGGCGGGCCGGACGTCCTGACCTACCTGCAGATGATGGAGGGCTTCGCCGAGGTCGCCGACCTGCCGAAGCGCGCCATGCTGCCCGTCCCGGTGCTGACGCCGCGGCTGTCCTCGCACTGGGTCAACCTGGTCACCCCGGTGCCGCGCTCCACCGCCGTGCCGCTCATCGACTCCCTGGTGCACGAGGTCGTCGCGATCGAGAACGACATCGAGGAGTTCGTCCCGGCGCCGGAGGGCGGGCTGACGGGCTTCCGGCGCGCGGTCTCACTCGCGCTGTCGCGGATCGGCTCCGGGCAGGTCGAGACGCGCTGGTCGGGAGCGAACGCGACCTACGCGCCGTCGGACCCGCTGCCCTCGGACCCGGAGTGGGCGGGCGGCACGGTCTACACCGACGTCCGCGAGCGCCCGTCCACCGCGTCGGTGGAGAACGTCTGGCACATCGTCACCGGGATCGGCGGCGAGCGCGGCTGGTACTCGTTCCCGCTGGGCTGGTGGGCGCGCGGGGTGCTGGACCGCCTGTTCGGCGGGGTCGGCCTGCGCCGCGGCCGCCGCGACGCCGACACGTTGAAGGTCGGCGACGCCCTGGACTGGTGGCGGGTCGAGGAGTGCCTCGACGAGACCCACGGGCCGCGCGAGGACGGCCCCGAGCTGCGGCCCGGCGAGCGGCTGCTGCGGCTGCGCGCCGAGATGAAGGCGCCCGGGTTGGCGTGGCTCGAGCTGCGCGTCGCGCCGACCGAGCAGGGCTCGCTCTACCGGCAGCGGGCGATCTTCTTCCCGCACGGGCTCGCGGGCCACGCCTACTGGCGCGTCATCGCCCCGTTCCATGTGCTGGTCTTCGGTGGCATGGAACGGCGGATCGTGGCGGCCGCCGAACGCGCCGAGCGGGGCGAGGACCCGGACCCGCCGACCGGGATCGTCGCCCGGCTCAAGGACCGCCGGGCCCGGCGTGACGCCGAGCGCGCCCGGCCCGCGAGGTGCGCTGCGCGCGTGTGAGCGGAAAGCACCTGGCTCGTCGAGCCAGACCACCTCGAGCACCGTCACCGGGGGTGAGAGACCGGCCTTCGCGCGGGTCCCCGACAGCGGCTCGTCCTCCGGGCTCGGCCGTCCGATGTTGGCTTCGGCGGCGCGGCGAGCGACCCGTTGGAAGCGCTCCGGGCCGCTCTGGAGGATCGCGATCCGACGCCACTGGTCGAGCATCCGAAACAGGCCACTGAGGTCCCGCGAGTCCTTGACGTCGTCCAGCGCAGATCCGGGACCTCTCCGAACCCGAGCAGTGGTCGTAGGCGATCAGTGAGCGGGTCAGGGGCCGGCCGGTGGCGCGGTGGTGCCAGATCGCGGCTAGGCCGCGGCGTCGAGCGTGGCGACGGTCCGGCGGTCGAGCTCCAGGGACGCGGCGCCGCAGTTCTCCTCGAGGTGCTCGAGCGAGCTGGTGCCCGGGATCGGGAGCATCACCGAGCTGCGCTGCAGCAGCCAGGCCAGGGCGACCTGGGCCGGCGTCGCGCCGAACCTCTCCGCGGCCTGCTCGGCGGCGTTGCCCGGCTCGGCGAGCTTGCCCGCGTCGGCGGGCGCCCACGGGATGAACCCGATGCCGTGCTCGGTGCAGTGGCGCAGCACGTCGTCGGACGCACGGTCCACGAGGTTGTAGCGATTCTGCACCGAGGCGACGTCGACGATCCGGCCGGCGGCCTCGATGTCGGCCACCGACACCTGGCTCAGCCCGACCTCGCGCACCTTGCCCTCGCGCTGCAGGTCGGCGAGCAGGCCGAACTGCTCGTCGGCGGCGACGTGCGGGTCGATGCGGTGGAGCTGGAAGAGGTCAAGCGTCTCCACGCCGAGGCGGCGCAGGCTCATCTCGGCCTCCTGGCGCAGGTAGTCCGGGCGCCCGCAGGGGATCCACTTGTTCGGCCCGGTGCGCAGCAGCCCGGCCTTCGTCGCGACCGTCACCCCGCGGTAGGGGTGGAGCGCCTCGCGGACGAGCTCCTCGCTGACGTACGGGCCGTAGGAGTCGGCCGTGTCGATGAAGTCCACGCCGAGGTCGACCGCGCGGCGCAGCACGGCGAGGGCGTTGTCCGGGTCCTTCGGCGGACCCCAGATCCCCTCGCCCGTCAGGCGCATCGCGCCGTATCCCAGGCGTCGGACCGTCAGGTCCGTGCCCAGCGTGAACTGTCCTGAGGCGGCCACGACGCCGGCCCCGACCTCGTTGTCGTCGGTCATCTGCTCACTCTCTCCCGGCCGGGTCAGGTTCAGCCGTGGGATCCAGACTGGCATCCACGACCCACCGGCGACGGCGGGCGTGTCCGATGTCCCACCGGACCCTTCCCTACACCCCCGAAGGACTGACGTCCGGGCCTCGTTCTCAGGACATCCACCGGGCGGTGATCGCCAGCCCCTCGGCGATCCCGCGCGGCGCGGCGCGGAGGGCCCGGGCGCCGTCGTCGCGGACCCGGTAGCCCCCGAGATGGCCGTACACGACCGACCGGTCGGCGAACGGCGGGGCGTCCGCGGGGAGGTCGCTGCCCTGCGGGAGTGCGCGGGCCCGGTGGGGGCTGCCGGCGAGCTCGCAGTAGGTGTCGAGCACCTCGGGGAAGGACGCGATCTCGCCGCACAGCACGTACCGGCGCCCCGCCTCGCCGTGGCCGAACGCCAGGAGCTGGCCCGCCGCCACGTCCTCGGCGAGCGTCCAGCCGACGCGGGTGTCGACGATGCCCGCGACCTCGCCGCGGGCGGCCGCCGCGAACAGCTGGTTGTAGCTCAGCGGCCCGCGGGGCGAGGGTCCGTAGACGTTGACGACGGTCGCGACGACGGCGTCGAGCCCGTCCGCGGCGACGGCGTCGAGCACGACCGCCTCGGCCTCGGCCTTCGTCACCGAGTAGGGGTCGGTGAGGGCGGTGCCCCCCGGCGCGTCCTCGGCGACGACGCAGCCGGGCCCGTCCGGGTCGGGGACGCAGATCGCCGCGCTGGTCGAGGTGTGGACGAGCCGGCGGACCCCGGCGCGGCGGACGGCCTCGACGACCCGGCGGGTGCCGCCGACGTTGAGCTCACGCGCCTCCGGCCCCGGCATCCCCACCGCGGCCGCGAGGTGGAAGACGCCTTCGCAGCCATCCATCGCCCGGGCCAGGGAGTCGGCGTCCGCGAGGTCGGCGGCCACCCGCTCGATCCCGGCGGGCAGGACCGCGGCGCGGGTCGGGTCCCGGACCACCGCGCGGACCGCGTGCCCCTGCTCGTGCAGGAACGCGGCGACCGCCGACCCGACGAACCCCGTGGCGCCCGTGACGAGGAGCATCGGCGCATCGTGGCACGACCGCCATCACGGGGAGGCCCCATGTCCGCCGAGGCGACCGCGCGCGTCGTCCTGACCACCACCGACTCCGCCGACGACGCCGAGCGCCTCGCCCGCCTGCTCGTCGACGCGCACCTCGCGGCGTGCGTGCAGATCGCCGGGCCGGTGCGCAGCGTGTTCCGTTGGGAGGGTGCGGTGTCGGTCGAGCCGGAGTGGCAGCTCTGGCTCAAGACCGATGCCGCCCGCGTCGAGGACCTGACTGCCCGCCTCGTGGCCGAGCACACCTACGACGTGCCCGAGGTGCTGGTGCTGCCGGTGGTCGGTGGGCACGGGCCGTACTTGGCGTGGGTGAGTCGGGAGACGGCCGACAGTTAGCCTCGGCAACGATGTCGATGTCGGTGGTGTCCGCGGAGCCGGCGGCCCTGCGCCGCGGGCAGCCGGGCTTCCGTCCCGTCGCCGTCGGCCTGTTCTTCGCGGGCTTCACGACGTTCGCGCTGCTCTACGCCACGCAGCCGCTCCTGCCCGCGCTCGTCGACGCGTACGACATCACCCCGGGCACCGCGTCGCTGTCGATCTCGGTGACCACCGCCGCGATCGCCCTCGGCGTCATCCCCGCCAGCGCCCTGTCGGAGCGCTGGGGACGCCGGCCGGTCATGATCGGCTCGCTGGCCGCCGCGGTGGTGCTCGGTCTCGCCGCCGCCGTCGCACCCGGGTTCGGGATGCTGCTGGTGCTCCGCGGTCTCGAGGGCCTCGCGCTCGCCGGCCTCCCCGCGGTGGGCATGGCGTACCTCGCCGACGAGATCCACGGCGAACACCTCGGCGGCGCCATGGGTCTCTACGTCGCCGGCAACTCGGTGGGCGGGTTCGGCGGCCGGATCGTCGTGAGCGCACTCGCCGACCTGACCGGCTCGTGGCGCTGGGCGCTCGGTGGGATCGCGCTGCTCTCGGGCGCCTGCCTCGTCGTGTTCGCGCTCGTCCTCCCCGCGTCCCGCCGTTTCCGCCCGCAGCCGGTCGGGGTGGGCGAGCTGCTGCGCACCGCCCGCGCGCACCTCGCCGACCCGATCATGCGGCGCCTCTACGCCGTAGGCCTCCTCGTCATGGGCGTGTTCGTCTGCGCCTATAACTACGTGACGTTCCTGCTGCTCGGCCCGCCGTTCCGGCTACCCGCGCTCCTGGTCGGCTTCGTGTTCGCGCTCTACGCGGTCGGCACGGCCACCTCGACCCGCGCGGGCCGCCTCGCCGACCGCCTGGGCGCCCGGCCCGTGCTCCTCGGCGCCGCCGGGCTCGGTGTGCTCGGCGCCGTGGCGATGCTCGCGCCGTGGGCGGGCGTCGTCGTCGCCGGCCTGGCGCTCGTCACCATCGGCTTCTTCGCCGCCCACACCGTCGCGAGCGCCTGGGTGGGGCAGCGCGCCGAGCACGGCCGCGCGGTCGCGTCCGGGCTCTACCTCGGCGCGTACTACGTCGGCTCGTCGGTGGGCGGGACGCTCGGCGGCGTCGCCTACGGCATCGCGGGCTGGCCCGCGACCGTCGGGGTCATGGTGGTGCTGTTCGCCCTCGCCGCCCTGGTGGCGCGCCCGCTGCGCTCGGCCTGACGCAGCGTCGCCGCAGGACCACTCGGGCGAACCACGGCGGCCACCCGGACGGCTCCTGTGCGCTCCGTCGGGACCAGCCAGGGTGTGGGTGATCGTCACGAGGGGGCGCCATGGGCGACGACGCCATCCGGGTGCGCAGCATCTCCGAGCACCTCTTCCTGCGCGACGTGCGCGGTCGCACGCCCCGGGGGAACGACCTGGTGGCCAGGAGGCAGTGGGCCGACCTGGCCGACCTGTGGGCCGACCTGTGGGCCGACCTCGAGGGTCGGGCGATGTTCGACGTCGGGTACGCGACCTGGGCCGAGGACGCCCGCGCGCGGCGCATCGTCCTGACCGGCCAGCTGCAGCTGCTGGTCGCGCGCCTGCGGCTCGCGGCGTCGGGCCACCGACACCACCTCGGCCCCGCCGTCGACCTCCTCGCCGCGGTGACGCGGCACGGGGCCTTCGCGCCGGCCGAGTTCGGCGACCCGCGCGTCGCCGAGGTCTCCAACGCGACCTTCCTCACCGTCCTGCGCGCCGCCCGCCGGTGGGTCGAGGTGGAGTGGGGGCCGTCGCGCCTGGCCGCCCTCGGCGGACGTGATGACGCCGCCGTGGCCGCCGCGCTGGGCGCCACACGACGCCGGGTGCGTGAGCTCGAGCAGCGCCGCGCGGCCTGAGCCCGCTCAGCCCCGGGCGATGTCGCTGAACCGGCTGTAGTGCAGCTGGTGGGCCACCGTGATGGTCGCGGTGGGGCCGTTGCGGTGCTTGGCCAGAATGAGGTCGGCCTCGCCGGCGCGGGGGTCGTCGCGCTCGAACGCGTCGGGGCGGCTGATGAGCATGACCATGTCGGCGTCCTGCTCCAGCGACCCGGACTCACGGAGGTCGGAGAGCATCGGCTTCTTGTCGGTGCGCTGCTCGGGACCACGGTTGAGCTGGCTGATCGCGACCAGCGGGACCTCGAGCTCCTTGGCCAGCAGCTTGAGCTGACGGGAGAACTCCGAGACCTCCTGCTGGCGGGATTCGACCTTCTTGCCCGAGGTCATCAGCTGCATGTAGTCGAGGATGATCAGCTTGAGGTCGTGGCGCTGCTTGAGCCGCCGCGCCTTCGCCCGGATCTCCATGATCGTCATGTTGGGCGAGTCGTCGATGAACAGCGGCGCCTCGCTGATCTCGCTCATCCGCCGCGCGAGCCGCGTCCAGTCGTCGTCGGTCATCGTGCCGGCGCGCATGTCGGCCAGACGGATCTTCGCCTCGGCCGAGAGCAGGCGCATGACGATCTCGGTGCGGCTCATCTCCAGCGAGAAGAACGCCGAGGTCAGGCCGTGTTTCACACTGGCCGACCGCGCGAAGTCCATGCCGAGGGTCGAGTTGTGCGTCGGCACCATCGACGAGCCGGCGAGGTAGAGGTGCTCGGGGTTGTCGACCTCGATGCACCGCACCGGCACCGAGGGCACCGACCGGACGTCGACGACGTAGCGCAGCCCGGTGCGGGTGGTGTCGGTCGCCCGTTGCCGTTCCTTGTGGGCCAGGCGCTTGCGCTCGAGCCGGAACACCGTCTCGGTGGTCGAGAACGTCACGAGGTACGCGGTGCTCGACTGCTCCGTCCGGCCCGGCAGCTTCTTGGTGACCGTCGAGCAACGGAGACCGAGGCCGGCGACGAGCTCGGCGACGTCGGCCGCCAGGCGGGCGCTCGTGACCGCGACCTGGAGGACACCCGTGGGCAGGACAGTGCCGTCGGTGTCGAGCAGGCCCGCCAGCAGGGCTCGGCGCTGCTCCTCGGATGCGCGCAGGTACTGCTCGGGGATGTGCTTGTCACCGAGGACACCGAGCGTCCGCAGACGGCCCTGGACCGTCCCGTGGTGGTCGCGGCACGACGGGCACCGCGCCGGGCCGCAGGAGGGACCACCGCCGTCGGGGCACGTCGGCGACGGCACGGGCGCGGACAGGACTTCGGCCCGTCGGCCGCAGAACCGACCACACGTGCGGGCCTGAACGGTTGCGGGGAGGAAGCTCGCTCCGCAGACCACACAGGCCCGCTCCACCGGCTGCGGTCCTGCCGGCAGACGCAGGCCGTAGCGCAGCGGCCTGATGAGCGGCGACTCGAGGCCCTCGGCCTCGACGTGCGTGGCGATCTCCGGGTCGGCGCTCGTGAACGACGCCGAGGCGGCCGACCCGTCGCCCAGCCAGACCCCGAGGGCGTAGGGCGGGACGAGAAGGTCGCGTTCGGGAAGCTGCAGCGGCTCGGCGACGCGAACCGAGTGGTTGACGCCCCCGGCCGGATTCGTCGTGGAGGCGGTCTCACAGCGCAGCGTCGCCGCGATCTCGCCCGTGGTGCGGACCCGAGCGGCCACACGATCCGACCGGCGGGACGCCCTCGTGTCGGTGAGCCACTGGTGCGACTCGTCGGCGACGATCACCGTTCCGTCGGAGAACTCGACCTCGTAGCAGGGACGACCGGCCAGGACCTCGGTGGCGGCGACCACCCGCGTCGGCCGGCCGGCGGCGTCGAGGAGCGCATCGCCGACCCCGACCTCGCCCATCGTCGTCCAGCCGTCGGGCGTGGCGAGCGGGGTGTCGAGCGCCAGCGCCTTGCCGATTCCCGGCCTCGCGGCCACGATGATCATCTGGCCGGCGTGGAGGCCGTTGGTGACGTCATCGAGGTCGGTGAACCCGGTGGGCACGCCGAAGGACACGCCGCCGCGCGAGGCGATGGCGTCGATCTCGTCCATCGTCGGCTGCAGGACGTCCTCGAGAGCGACGTAGTCCTCGGTGACGCGGCGGTCGGTGACCTCGTAGACCGCCGCCTGGGCACGGTCGACGATGTCGTCGGTGTCCGAGCCCTCGGCCCCGTGGTAGCCGAGCTGGACGATGCGGGTGCCCGCCTCGACCAGGCGACGCAGGATCGCGCGGTCGGCCACGATCTCGGCGTAGTAGCCGGCGTTCGCGGCCGTCGGCACCGTCGCGATGAGCGTGTGCAGGTACGGCGCGCCGCCGACGCGCAGGAGCTCGCCGCGCTTCTCGAGCTCGGCCGAGACCGTCACCGGGTCGGCGGGTTCGCCGCGCCCGTAGAGGTCGAGCACGCACTCGTAGACCGTCTGGTGCGCCGGGCGGTAGAAGTCGTCGGGCTTGAGCATCTCGACGACATCGGCGATCGCGTCCTTGGACAACAGGATCGCCCCGAGCACCGACTGCTCGGCGGGGAGATCCTGGGGCGGCTGCCGGTCGAACTCCGGCGGCGCGGCACCCGGCCGCTCCGGCCCTCGCCCGGACGTCCCCCGATCGTCCAGCACCGCCACGACGGTCACTCCCTCCGCTCGCCAGGACGCGCGCACGGAGACCCGTGCCGGTCGAACACCTGTTCTAGCAACGCCCACCGACAGCCCGGCGGGACCGGTGCACCCGATGCGCCACGGGAGTCCCGACGGGCAGCCATCGCGACCGCGTCGACGGCACGTTAGGTCCCCGACGACCGTCGTTCCAGCGGCCCCTGGGGATGGGCTGGGGACAGGACCGGGATCGGTCCACCGAGCACACCTCCACCGTGGGCACACACCTGGGGACAACCTGTTGGCAACCACTCCTGTGGGTGTGTCGGTGCAGGTCAACGGCCTCTGAGTCCTGTGGACAACAAGTGGATGAAAGCGGCTCGGCGCGTCGCGCGACGGCGTGTCGCCGGCGTGTTCGCGCGCTCCCGGCGCGTGTCGAGCCGAACGGGGCCCGGGGCTCGCCGGACGGCCCGTGAATGATCGACGACATCGCGTGGTCACCTCGTCGTCGCCGGTCGTTGATCGGGGAACCGGGCCCGGACACACGTCGGGCCCGGACCGCGCGGCGGTCCGGGCCCGAGGTGGGGACGCTCCTGCGAGGTCAGACGCCCTGGACGTCCAGGGGCAGCGCGACCGCGACGTCCGGGTGCAGCCGCACGGTGACCTCGTGGTCACCCGTGGACTTGATGTGCCCGGCGATGTCGATGAACCGCTTGTCGAGGTTCGGGCCGCCCTGCGAGCGGACCGCGGACACGACGTCGGCCGGCGTGACCGAGCCGAACAGGCGCCCGCCCTGGCCGGCCTTGCCGGTGACCGTGACGGTGCCGAGGCCCTGGATCTGCCCGGCGACCTCCTTGGCGTGGTCGAGGTCGCGGATCCGCTTGCCCTCCTGGGTGCGGCGGATGGTCTCGACCTGCTTCTGCGCGCCGCGCGTGGCGACGATGGCCAGCCCGCGGGGCAGCAGGAAGTTGCGGCCGTAGCCGTCCTTGACCTCGACGGTGTCGCCGGGGCCGCCCAGGTTCGGGACGTCGGCGGTGAGGATGAGCTTCATGTCGGCCTCCCTCAGCGCGCGGTCGAGGTGTAGGGCAGAAGGGCCATCTCCCGGGAGTTCTTCACCGCGGTGGCCACGTCGCGCTGGTGCTGGCTGCAGTTGCCCGACACCCGACGCGCGCGGATCTTCCCCCGGTCGGAGATGTACTTCCGCAGGAGGTTGGTGTCCTTGTAGTCGATCAGCTGGTTCTTGTCCTTGCAGAAGGTGCAGACCTTCTTCTTGGGCTTGCGCACCGGCGGCTTCGCCATGGTGTTTCTTCTCCTGAGCAGAACTGGGATGTGTGAGATCTAGAAGGGGGGCTCGTCGTCGTAACCGCCGCCGCCCCCGCCCGAGGAACCCGCGGCCGGGGCCGAGGCCCAGGGGTCGTCCGACCCTCCGGACCAGCCACCGCCGCCGGACCCCCCGGAGCCGCCGGAGCCGCCGGAGCCGCCGGAGCCGCCGCCGTAACCGCCGCCCCCGTTGCCGCCACCGCCGTAGCCACCGCCGTAGCCACCGCCACCGCCGCCCCGGGAGGCCTTCGTGACCGACGCGGTGGCGTAGCGCAGCGAAGGGCCGATCTCGTCGACCTCGAGCTCGATGACGGTGCGCTTCTCGCCCTCACGGGTCTCGAACGAGCGCTGCTTGAGGCGGCCCTGCACGATCACGCGCGCACCGCGGGTGAGCGTCTCGGCGACGTTCTCCGCGGCCTGACGCCAGATGTTGCAGCGGAGGAACAGCGCCTCGCCGTCCTTCCACTCGCCGCTCTGGCGGTCGAAGGTGCGCGGCGTCGACGCGACCGTGAAGTTGGCGACGGCGGCACCGGACGGCGTGAACCGCAGCTCCGGGTCGGCGGTGAGGTTGCCGACCACGGTGATGACCGTGTCGCCGGCCATCAGTTCGCCTTGCCCCGGCGCCCGGCGAAGGCGGGATCGCGACGCATGACCTTGGTGCGGAGCACCGACTCGTTCAGCGCGAGCTGACGGTCCATCTCCTTGACGGTCGCGGGCTCACAGTTGATGTCGAGGACGGCATAGATGCCCTCGGCGTGCTTCTCGATCTCGTAGGCCAGACGGCGACGGCCCCAGACCTCGACGTTCTCGACCGTGCCGCCGTCGTTGCGGACGACGTTGAGGAACGTCTCGAGGGACGGGGCGACGGTGCGCTCGTCGAGGCTCGGCTCGAGGATCACGACCAGTTCGTAGTGGCGCACGAGAACCACCACCTCCTCTGGGCTGCGCGGCCACGGGCGTTCCGTGGCAGGAGGGTCTCGTATGTCCAGGCTAGCAATCGGCGATCGCCGTCCCGCCGAGGCCCTACCAGGTCCGACGCAGCCGCCCGCCCCCTGGTTCCGCCCGATTTCTCAGGCGGGATTTCTCGGGCGGGGTTTCTCAGGCGGGATTTCTCAGGCGGGGACCGGAGCCCGAGGGGCCGCCGTGGTGGCGGCCTCCTCCTCGGCCTCCTCGCCGACGGGCGTGTCCTCGAGCTCTTCCGGGGCCTCGTCCGGGGCCTCGTCCGGGGCCGGCGCGTCGTTCTCGGCAGGCGCAGGCTGCGCCGCCGCCGGCGCGGCCTTGCCGAGCACGATCCGCCGCACCGTGAACGCCGCGACGCCGGAGAGCGCGAGGACCGCGATGAGCGCGGGCACGCCCACGCCCCCGTCGGTCAGGCCGTCCACCGGCAGGGCCTGGACCTGGCTCGCGGTGGTGACGGCGCTCGCGGCGTCGTAGCCGAGGTAGGCGGGTGCTCCGGCGCGCAGGCCGGGGAACGCCGAGCCGAGCAGCATGTTCGGGTCGTAGGTCGCGAGCCCCGGGGCCGGACCGGCCGCCGAGCGCAGGAACGACGAGGGGAGCGTGCCGAAGGCGGGCGCGAACGCCGGCGCGGCGGCCGCGGCCTGCTGGGGGGTGAACGTCGGCGCGGCGGCGGCCGGCGGGGCGACGGCCGCGGAGCGCGGGGCGGTCGTCCGCGACCGCGGGGCCGGGTCGAGCACGGCACCGGTGTCTCGGCTCAGCTGCTCGGTGGCCTGGCGCAGCGGCGGCGCGGCCTGCGCGACGCCCGCCGAGACGGGCTCGACGACCTGCACCTGCACGCGGCAGAGCAGCCCACCGACGCCGCCGAGGACCTCACGGATCGGCTCCATCCCGCGGCGCACCTCGCGCTCGAACGGGAGGCCCAGCTCGGGGATCACCTTCACGGTCTGGCCGGGCTCCGCGCGGACGGTCTGGCCGCAGCGCGCCTCGACGACGTCCTCGTCGGCCGCCGGGGCGGCCAGCGCGGAGCCGGCGCCGAGGAGCAACGAACCGGTCACCAGCCCACCGGCGAGGACGGCCGTCAGCAGGCGGCGGGGAGCACGCAGCGCCATGAAGGGGACCTTTCTCCGAATGCCCGGGGAGTGCCGGAGGGCCCCGCGGGGGAGCGGGCCGACCGGCGGCACGTGGTGACCAACGAGTAGGTCGCCCGGTGGTGACGCCCAGCCTCACCCGGCCGCCGAGCTCGTCGCCCAGCGACACGCCCGCACCGCGGGTCGCGACCTCATCGAGGGACTCCAGTGCGCGACCGACGGCGCAGCGGGCGCGCCACCACCTCGATCACGGCGTCGGCGCGTGACAGGCGCCGGGTGTCGTCCGGTGCCCCGTCGAGGACGCCGCCGTCGGGGTCGTCGAGGCCCCGCGAGAACGACGGATCCCGCGGCGTGCGGACCGGGTCGCGCTCCGGGCGCAGGACCGACCGCACGACGAGGCCCGCGATGACGAGGACGGCGATGTCGCGCACGACGACCGCCCCGTAGAACCAGGGTGCGGGCAGGCCCTTGGCGTCGGTGCCGAGGTAGTAGTACATCCGCGGCGCCCACACCAGCGCGTCGATGAGCATCCACGCGAGCAGCGGACGCCAGCGGGGATACGCGAGGACGGCGAGCGGCACGAGCCACAGCGAGTACTGCGGGCTCCACACCTTGTTGGTCAGCAGGAACGCCACGATCACGAGGAAGGCGATCGCCGCGAACCGCGGCCGCCGCGGCGCCTTGACCACGAGGACCGTGATCGCGAGGCAGCACACCGCGAACAGCACAGCGCTCACGGCGTTGAGCACCGACGGCGGCTCGCCGGGTGCGAGCGTGCCGTCGAACCCGCTCCAGCCCGTGAGTCCGGAGACGACGTTGTAGAGCGAGTCGGGGTCGGCGCCGCGCTCGCCGTTGAGCCGGAAGAACTCCCACCACCCCGTGGGCGCGGCGAGGGCCACGGGCAGGTTGAGCAACGACCAGGTCAGCACCCCGGTCGAGGTCGCCTGCCCCCACGCCCGCATCCGTCCCGCTCGCAGGCACAGCAGCAGGAGCGGGAAGAGCAGGAACAGCGGATAGAGCTTGGCGGCGGCGCCCACGCCGAGGATCACCCCGGCGAGCACGGGTCGTCGGCGGGCCCACGCCAGCATCCCGAGGGTCGCGGCGGCGACGGCGAGCGTGTCGAAGTTGGTGAAGGCGTGCACCGCGACCAGCGGTGACACGGCGGCGAGCGCGGCGTCCCACGGACGCCCGGGTCGCAGGCGCACGAGCGCCCAGATCGTCACCAGCCACGCGAGGGCGAGCCAGAACGCGGACAGGTCGAAGTAGACGACCACCGCCAGCCCACCGGGGAGCAGCCCCGCCTCGGCGCCGGCCAGCCAGGCGTCCGCGAGGCGGGCGTTGGCCCACTGGAAGAACCCGGTGAGCACCGGGTACTCCATGTACCGGACCTGCTCGCTGCCGTCCTCGCGCCGGTCGACCCACGACGTCAGGTACGGGATGCCGCCGACGTCGAGCCGCTCCGCGGTGTAGAGCGGGACGGTGTCGGAGTAGCACATCGCCACGTACTGACGCCCGTCACGCCAGTCCAGCTCGAGGCCGTTGTCGCCGGGGTACTGCTGCAGGCACGGCGCCTTGGCGAACCACGCGAGCGCGAGCGTGACGACCGCGAGGAGCAGCACGACCCGCAGCGGCGTGAGGAACCGCGCCCGTCCGGCCACGGCGTGCTCGCCGAGCGGGCCGCCGACCACCGAGGACAACGAGGCGACGAACGGGTCCTCCTGGGTGGGGCGCACCCGCAGGTCCGGACCGAGCGAGGCCGGGTCGTGGGTGCGGGCCCGTCCGGTCGGGGCACCGGCCCCGCCGCCGCCCTCGGTGCTGCTGCGCGTCGGCGCGCCGGTCATGCGGTCCTGCAGATGCGGAGTCGGTCAGGCCGGTCAAGTACCGGGGAACAGATCGTTCCCACCGCTTTCGCCGTCACCGCCGCCGTCACCGCCCTCGCCGCCGCTGTCGTTCTGAGCGGCGCCGCCGTCCTGACCACCGCCGCCCTGTCCGCCCTGGTCGCCCTGGTCGCCGCCGTTGCCGAACAGTCCGCCGCCCTGGTCGCCGCCCTGGTCGCCCTGGTCCCCGCCCTGGCCCTGATCACCGCCCTGGCCCTGATCACCGCCCTGCTGCTGGCCCTCGGGCGGGCACGGCTGGCCCTCGACGCAGTTCTGCTGCTCCGGGGGCGCGGCCGGGGTGGTCTGGGGCGGGGTGCCGATCGGCCGGAAGTCCGAGAACTGCTCGACCGGGTCGCCGCGCACGGCGTCGTTCATGTAGCCCTGCCAGATCTGGCCGGGCACGCCGCGCCCGTAGATCGGGCGCCCGTCGCGCGTCTTGATCGGCGTGTTGTCGTCGGTGCCGACCCACACCGCCGTCGAGATCGACGGCGTGAAGCCGACCATCCAGGCGTCGTTGTTCTGCCCGTCCACCGACGACTGCACAGTGCCGGTCTTCGCCCCCACCGGGCGCCCACCCGCGAGCGGGATGCCGGAGTGGTCGGCCACCTGCAGCATCGACTCGGTGACGTTGCGGGCCAGCTGCTGGGTCAGGCGCTGCTCGCCGGCCGGCGCACCGGCGTCGAACAGCACCCGGCCGTCGGCGGTGGTGACGCGGCTGACGAGGTGCGGCCGGTGGTAGACGCCGTCCGCGGCGAACGTCCCGTACGCCGCGGCCATGTCGCCGGGGCGGACCTCGCGGTCGCCCAGCGAGATGCCGCCGCTGGGGTTCGGCAGCTCGGCCGAGATGCCGGCCTGGTGCGCGGCGTCCGCCACGCGCTGGGGGCCGACCTGCACGCCGAGCTGGTAGAAGACCGTGTTGATCGACTGCGTCATCGCCGTGCGCAGGTCGCAGTTGGCGCAGTTCTCACCCTCGTTGTTCGCGACCTCCGTGCCGGCGATCGTCTGCGGACTCGACCCGTCGAAGGTCGTGCCCAGGCCGATCGGCGACGGATTGCGCTGGAGGCCGGCGAGCAGCACGAAGGGCTTGAACGACGAGCCCGGCTGGCGCTGGGCCTGGGCGTAGTCGAACCCGGAGCCGTCCTCCCCGCCGTAGTAGGCGACGATCCCGCCGTTGCGGGGGTCGACCGACACCAGGGCCGTGCGCAGGTTGTCCGGCTGTCCGCGCAGGCGGCGCTCGACGGACTCGACCGCCTGGTCCTGCAGGTCCGGGTCGATCGTCGTCGTGACCTGGAGGCCCTCCTGGTTCACCTGCTGCTCGGTGATCCCGTAGGAGTTCAGCTCGCTGCGGACCGCGGAGACGATGTGGCCGCGGTCGTTGTCCGGGATGCCGCTGCGCCGCGGCTGTGGCGGGATGGCGTTCGGGAAGACCTGCCCGGCCCGCTCGGCGGCGGGCAGCCAGTTCTGGCTGACCATGCCGTCGAGGACGAAGTTCCAGCGCTGCTCGGACATGCCGCGGTCGACGGCGGGGTCCCAGCGCGACGGCGACTGGATGAGCCCGGCGAGCATCGCGCCCTCCGACACCGAGAGCTGCGAGACGTCCTTGCCGAAGTACGCCTGCGACGCGGCCTGGATGCCGTAGGCGCCGCGTCCGAAGTAGATCGTGTTGAGGTAGTTCCCGAGGATCTCCTCCTTGCTCTGCTCCTGGGAGATCTTCGCCGCGATCACCACCTCGCGGTACTTGCGCCAGATCGAGTACTCGTCGCCCACGAGCACGTTCTTCACGTACTGCTGAGTGATCGTCGATCCGCCGCCGCTGCCGCCGGTGGCCTGGAGCCACACGGCACGCAGGATGCCGACCGGGTCGAAGCCGAGGTTGGAGTAGAAGGAGCGGTCCTCGGCCGAGAGCACCGACTGCTGGACGTGCAGCGGCACCTGGGTGATCGGCACCTTGATCCGGTTGCCCTGCTCGGGCACCAGGGAGGCCAGCGAGGAGCCGTTCGCGTACGAGATCGTGGCGAGCTGGTTGTTGGTCGCGTCGTCGGGCGTCGGCACCCGGAAGAAGATCCAGCCGACCGCGAAGGCCAGGACCGGGCCGAGGACGAACAGGCCGAGCAGCACGTACGCGACGCGACGGATGCGGCGGTTCCGGCGCTTGCGGGGGTCCGGACCGGGCTCGGGGCGCTTCGCTCGCCGACCGCCCGGTGGCTCGTCGTCGCCGCCGTCCCCGCCGCCCGGGCGGGTGCGGGCCGGGGCGACGGCGGTGCCGGACAGGCCGCCGTTGCGCATCGCGGAGGTGCTCGCCGCCGGGGCCGTCGCCCGCGTCGCCGTGCCACTGCGGCCGTTCTCGCCGTCGACGCGCGTCGGACGGCCGTTGTCGTGGGTCAGCAGACGCGGCTCACGGGCGGACTCGCGGCCCTCGGGCGGGGTGACCGTGCCGACGGCACTGCGCCGCGCGGCGGGCGCAGCGACCGCGGCTCCGGTGGCGACCGTGGGCGCGTCGGTGGGCGCACGGTCGTGCTCGTGGTGGTGGGTCGGGTTCTGCGACGGCGGCGCCTGCCGCCAGCCGGGAGGCAGGCCGTTCTCCGGCGGGCGCTGGGGTCCGCCCGGTCCGGGCGGGCCCGGCGGGCGCCGGCCCTGGGGCGGGCGGCCCTGGCCGGTCGGAGATCCTTGCGGTCCCGGGGGCGGGCCCTGCTGGGGCGGCGGACCCGGCGGCGGGCCGGGCTGGGGCCCGGGTGGACGGCCGTTGGGGCCGCCGTTGGGGCTGCCGGGTGGCGCTCCGTGGCGGTCGCCGCGCGGGCCGGACCCGGCCGGGGGTGCGGGCGGGGTGCCGCGGTCGGGCCCCGGGGGTCGACCGCCCCCGCGGTCCGTGCGCCGCTCGTCGTCCACCGATCGCCTCCCGATGCCGGGTGGTTCTCTCCTCGGGCCCGTGGGCGTTCCCGTCGGACCGGGTTCCCACGGGCGTCAGGGGGAGGCGGTCCGGCGTCGCCGGCGGCCTCCTCCCGACGCGTCGTCGGTTCCCAGGACGTATGACTGTACGAGGTGGTTCCACCGGCACGACCGGCAGACCTCCACGACGTGCACGGTGAACTCGCTGATCGCATCCGCCAACCGGTTGATCTCGTCGGCAGAACGAGCGGATCCGGCGGCTGCACCGAGTCGTTCGCCGAAGATCCACATCACCTCGACGACCGGCTCCCGCTCGCACAGCGGGCACCTCCGGGTGGTCGGCCGACCGTGGTACGAGGCGGCCTGGAGCAGGTAGGTCCCGGCGTCGCAGGCGTCCGCGGTGGGCACGCGGCCCGCCGCGACGTCGGCGAGCATCGCGCGGCGCTGCAGCGCGTAGTCGACCACCTGACGGGCTCCCGGCACGACACCAGCCTAGCCATGCCCGGCGTCCCGCGTCCCCTGCTCGCGGGCGTGCTCGGGCGTCCGCCGCGACTGTGACGTGATCGCGGATCGACGACGCCTGATGTATCGGTCCGATATAGTCGGCGACAAGGACGTCGTGATCGTCACGGCGGAACCGATGATCGGGACGAGCGGTCCGGTCGGATGCGGGGGAGGTGGCCGTGCTCGAGCTCGCCGTGCTCGGCCTGCTCCACGAGGCCCCGATGCACGGGTACCAGCTGCGCAAACAGCTGCACGCCCGACTCGGCACCTTCCGCGCGTTCTCGTGGGGATCGCTGTACCCGACGCTCCGCAGGCTCCAACGCGCCGGGCTGATCGCCGAGACCACCGACACACCGGGCGAGGGCACCGAGGAGGGCGCCGAGACCGCCGCGTCCTCCCGCTCACGGACCTCGTCCCGGAGCACCTGGGGCTCGAAGTCGAAGACGCGTCGGGGTCGGCGCGTGTTCGAGCTCACCGCGGAGGGCAAGGAACGCTTCGACGAGCTCCTCGCCGAGGTCGGGCCGCAGGCCTGGGACGACGAGAGCTTCGGCATCCACCTGGCCTTCTTCTCCCGCACGCCGGTCGAGGTGCGCATGCGCATCCTCGAGGGCAGGCGCCGACAGGTGGAGGAGCGTCGCGAGGGACTGCGCTCGACGCTGTCCCGCGCGGGCGAGCAGATCGACCACTACACGCGCGAGCTGCACCGCATCGGCCTCGAGTCCACCGAGCGCGAGGTCCGCTGGCTCAACGAGCTGATCGCGGCCGAGCGTGGGGAGCAGCCGCCCCCGTCCCCCGACGACGACCCGGGCACCGGAGCCCGCCCGGCCCCCCACGGCGCCTGACTCCACAGGTCCCGTCACCCGTCACCCCCGAGAAAGAGACAAAGAGGAGAACAGCCATGGGTTCGGTCCGAGTGGCGATCGTGGGCGTGGGCAACTGCGCCGCGTCGCTCGTCCAGGGCGTGCACTACTACGCCGACGCCGACCCGGCCGCGCGGGTGCCGGGTCTGATGCACGTCGACTTCGGCGGCTATCACGTCCGTGACCTCGAGTTCGTGGCGGCGTTCGACGTCGACGCCAAGAAGGTCGGCCAGGACCTCGCGGACGCCATCAGCGCCTCCGAGAACAACACCATCAAGTTCGCCGACGTGCCGCCGACCGGCGTCACCGTCCAGCGCGGGCACACCTACGACGGCCTCGGGCGCTACTACCGCGAGACCATCACCGAGGCGGACAGCGACCCGGTCGACGTGGTCGCCGCGCTCCGGGAGGCCCGCGCCGACGTGCTCGTCTCCTACCTGCCCGTGGGCAGCGAGGACGCCGACAAGTTCTACGCACAGTGCGCCATCGACGCCGGCGTGGCGTTCGTCAACGCGCTGCCCGTGTTCATCGCCTCCGACCCGGAGTGGGCGCAGAAGTTCACCGACGCCGGCGTCCCGATCGTCGGCGACGACATCAAGTCGCAGGTCGGTGCCACGATCACCCACCGCGTGCTGGCGAAGCTGTTCGAGGACCGCGGCGTGCACCTCGACCGGACGATGCAGCTCAACGTCGGCGGCAACATGGACTTCCAGAACATGCTCGAGCGCGAGCGCCTGGAGTCGAAGAAGACCTCGAAGACGCAGTCCGTGACGTCGCAGATCGACCGCGACATGGGCAAGGGCAACGTCCACATCGGCCCGTCGGACCACGTGCCGTGGCTCGACGACCGCAAGTGGGCCTACGTGCGCCTCGAGGGCCGCGCCTTCGGCGACGTGCCGCTCTCGCTCGAGTACAAGCTCGAGGTCTGGGACTCCCCGAACTCCGCGGGGATCATCATCGACGCCGTCCGCGCCGCGAAGATCGCCGCCGACCGCGGTATCGGTGGCCCGCTGCTCGCCCCGTCGTCGTACTTCATGAAGTCGCCGCCGGAGCAGTACCGCGACTCGGTCGCCTACGACCGCGTCGAGGAGTTCATCCGCGGCGAGCGCGGCCCGGCCTGACGGTCGGCGTGCGCCGGGGTTGCCGACCGAAGGGCCCCTTCGGTCGGCGAGATCGGCGAAGGGCAACCCTGACCGGAATGCCGCCCATCACCAGGCCCATCACCAGGTTGTGAGCGGGCAGCTCAGACCGGGAAGCGTCGACGGGCTCGCAGTTCCTCGAGGGCTCTCCGGAGCTTCCGGCGCACGCCCTCGGGATCGTCGCGGATCTCCTTCGGGGTGACGGGGACGACGACGTAGCCGCCGGCGGCGAGCTCCCCGTGGGGTCGCATGGTCGCGTCGTAGGCCCTGAGATCCCGTTCTGGACGAACGGCCCCTTCGGTCGGAACGGGCCGGGCGTCCGGATCCCAGTGTCCGACCGGTGCGGGCTCGGCCGGTTCGTCGCTCCGGTCCTGGCGAAGGGCACCCCTCGCCGGTCTATCCGACCGAACGGTCCCTTCGGTCGGATACACACCGCAACACCCCGCGGCCGCGTCAGCGGACGACGTTGACCAGGCGTCCGGGGACGACGATGACCTTGCGCGGTTCGGCGCCCGCGAGGAGCTCCGTGACCTTGGCGTCGGCCAGGGCCGCGGCGCGGACGTCGTCCTCGCCGGCGGCCGCCGGCACGGTGATCCGCGAGCGGACCTTCCCGTTGACCTGGATCGGGTACTCGACCGAGTCCTCGACGAGCAGGGCCGGGTCGGCCTCGGGGAACGGGGCGTAGGCGAGCGTCTCCGGGTGGCCCAGCCGCGACCACAGCTCCTCGGCCAGGTGCGGGCACAGCGGCGCGAGCAGGAGCACCAGCGGTTCGACCACCGACCGGGGGGTGCCGCCGCCCGGGTAGGTCTTGGTCAGGTGGTTGGCCAGCTCGATGAGCTTCGCGACGGCGGTGTTGTAGTGCATCGCCGGCAGGTCGGAGCGCACGCCGTCGATCGCCTTGTGCAGGGCGGTGAGGGTGTCGCGGTCGGGCTCGGCGTCGGACACGCGCAGCTGGCCGGTCTGCTCGTCGATCACCAGACGCCACACGCGCTGCAGGAAGCGGTGGGAGCCGACGACGTCGCGCGTCGACCACGGCCGCGAGGCCTCCATGGGCCCCGTCGACATCTCGTAGAGGCGGAACGTGTCCGCCCCGTAGGCCTCGCACATCTCGTCCGGCGTCACCACGTTGCGCAGCGACTTGCCCATCTTCCCGTACTCCTGGCGGACGGGCTCGCCGTTCCACGTGAATCCGGTCGCCGAGGAGGAGTCCTCGACGACCTCCTCGGCGGGCACGTGGACCCCGCGCGCGTCGGTGTAGGCCCACGCCTGGACGTAGCCCTGGTTGAACAGCCGGCGGAACGGCTCCGACGACGACACGTGGCCGAGGTCGAACAGCACCTTGTGCCAGAACCGCGAGTACAGCAGGTGCAGGACCGCGTGCTCGACGCCGCCGACGTAGAGGTCGACGCCGCCGGGGTCGCCGGGCGTGCGCGGGCCCAGCCAGTAGCGCTCGACGTCGGGGTCGACGAAGCGCTCCTCGTTGTCCGGGTCGAGGTAGCGCAGGTAGTACCAGCACGAGCCCGCCCACTGCGGCATCGTGTTGGTCTCGCGCAGGTACTCGGCGAAGCCGCGCTCCGGGTCCGAGGGCAGGTCGGCGGAGAACGACACCCAGTCGGTCGCGCGAGCGAGCGGCGACTCGGGCGAGGAGTCGCGGTCGTCGGGCGCGAACGACTTCGGCGCGTAGTCCTCGACGTCGGGCAGCACCACCGGCAGCGACGACTCGGGCAGGCCGCGCGGGATCGACGGGCCGCCGTCGGTCTCACCCTCGGCGGCGTACGCGATGGGGAACGGCTCGCCCCAGTAGCGCTGGCGGGAGAACAGCCAGTCGCGCAGCTTGTACTGCACCACCGACTCGCCGGCGCCCCGGGCCGACAGCCACGCGACGATCGCCGCCTTCGCCTCGGCCACGTCGAGCCCGTTGAGGCTGATCTCGTCGTTCGCCGAGTTGATCGCCGGGCCGGTGCCGGTGTACGCCTCGCCGTCGAAGTCCGCGGGCGGCTCGACCGTGCGGCGGATCGGCAGCCCGAACACCGTCGCGAAATCCCAGTCACGCTGGTCCTGGCCGGGCACCGCCATGATCGCGCCGGTGCCGTAGCCCATGAGCACGTAGTCGGCGACGAAGACCGGCAGCGGCTCGCCGTTGACGGGGTTGGTCACCCAGGCGCCGGTGAAGACGCCGGTCTTGTCGCGGGCTTCCTGCCTCTCGAGGTCGGAGCGCGCGACGACGACGCGGCGATAACCCTCGATCGCCTCCGCGGGGGTCGCGGCGCCCCCGGTCCAGCGGCCGTCGAGCTCCTCGCCGGTCAGCGGCGACGGCCACGCCTCGGGCGTCAGCGCGTCGACCAGCGGGTGCTCCGGCGCCAGGACCATGTAGGTCGCGCCGAACAGCGTGTCGGGGCGGGTGGTGAACACCTCGATGTCGCCGGCGTCCGACGGGAACCGGATCTGCGCGCCCTGCGAGCGCCCGATCCAGTTGCGCTGCATCGTCTTGACCGAATCCGGCCAGTCGACGCCGTCGAGGTCGTCGGCCAGGCGGTCGGCGTACGCGGTGATCCGCATCATCCACTGGCGCAGGTTGCGGCGGAAGACGGGGAAGTTGCCGCGCTCGGAGCGGCCGTCGGGGGTGACCTCCTCGTTGGAGAGCACCGTGCCCAGCGCCGGGCACCAGTTCACCGGCGCGTCGGCCAGGTAGGCCAGGCGGTGGTCGTCGAGGACGCGGTCCTGCTCGGGGCGCGAGAGCGTCGTCCAGTCGCGGCCGTCGGGCAGCGCGCGGACGCCCGCGCGGAACTCGTCGTCGAGCTCGGTGATCGGGCGGGCCCGGCCGGCCTCGGTGTCGTACCAGGAGCCGTGGATCTGCAGGAAGATCCACTGCGTCCAGCGGTAGAAGTCGACGTCCGTGGTGGACACCGACCGGTGCTGGTCGTGCGCCAGGCCGAGCTGGCGGATCTGGGCGCGGTACCGGGCGATGTTCGCCTCGGTGGTGGTCCGCGGGTGCGTGCCGGTCTGCACCGCGTACTGCTCGGCCGGCAGCCCGAACGCGTCGAACCCCATGGTGTGCAGCACCGTGCTCCCCCGCATGCGCAGGAAGCGGCCGAGAACGTCGGTACCGATGAATCCCAGCGGGTGCCCGACGTGCAACCCGGCGCCGGACGGGTAGGGGAACATGTCCATCAGGTAGAACTTCTCGCCCGCGGGCGCCGGGCCGTCCTTCGACGGGTTGGCCACCGCGAACGTGTCCGCCGACTCCCAGTGGTCCTGCCAGCGACGCTCGATCTCGTTCGCGAGCGCGGCGGTGTAGCGGTACGGCGGTGTGCCGTTGCCGCCGCTGTCGGCGCGGCTCGCCACCTCGGGCTCGGCGGTCACGGCTTCCTCCTGGATGTTCCGACCTGGGTCCTCTCGCGGGGAGCCCGCGGCCGGGTCCGGCGCCGCACGACGGGGCACCGCGGATCCCTGCGAGGACGGGTCGAGCCTACTCTGGGGGTGTGATCGTCCCGGCCCTGGTCCTGGCGGCGGCGGCTCTGGTGGTGGGCGCCGCCGGCGTCCTCGCGCTGATCCACCGCCTGCCCCGCAACCGCGTGCTCGGCGTGCGCACGGTGTGGACCATGGGCAGCGTCGACGCCTTCCGCCGTGCCAACCGCGCCGCCGCGCCCGCCTTCGTCGGCGCCGGCGTTGCCGGGCTCGTCGGGGCGGGCGCCGCGCTCGCCGCCGCGACCACCGCCGCCGGGGTGACGATGCTCGTGCTGGGCGCCCTGGCCCTGGTCGGCCTGCTCGGCGCCGGGGGTGTCGCGGGGTCACGGCTCGCGGACGCGGAGCACGCCGAGAACGACGCCCTCATGGCGATGCCGGCGACACCGTGCACCGCGGGGGTGCCCGAGCAGGAACCGGCCGACTGCGCGCCGACGTCGTCGGGGAACTGCGGCGGTTCGTGCGCGATCTGTCCGCGGGCCGACGCCTGACGCTCACCAGCCCCGGGTCCCGGGCGCGCCCTTGAACGGGCCGACGACGTCCGCGGTGATCCAGCCGCCGTAGAAGCCGCCGGGCTGGGGCTCGACGCGCTCGCCGTCGAGGGTGATCTCGTCGAACGGGGCGGGGTAGAGCGCGACCCGGTCGGCGAGCTCCGGGCGGACCGACGCTTCCCACGGTCCAGCTCCGCTGCCCTGCGTGGCCCCCTCCGGGTACCACCACCCGACGTCGGTCAGCGGCGCCGCGCCCGGGACGACGATGTCGACGTAGCGCGCGGTCCCCTTCCACTCGCAGACGGTGCGCCGCTGCGCCGGGTGCAGCACACCGTCGGCGAACGCCGTGCGCGGCAGGTACCAGGTCGGCGGGTGGCTGGTCTCGAGCACGCGGACGAGATCGTCGGAGTCGGCGACGACGGTGCCGGCGTGCGTGACGACGGCGCGGCGGCGGACGGCCTCGGCGCGGGGTGGGCGGGGGTAGTCCCACACCGACTCCTGCCCGGGTCCGGGTTCGACGCGTCGCACCGCGGTCACGCTAGGTGCTCCCGCGCGGCCCGGCCCAGCGAGCGAACGGGGACTTCGCGCGCATAGAAGCAGCGAACAGCGCGTTCGCTGCCAACCGAGGGCCCGCTCAGTTCCGGCGCGGCTCGGTGACGTGGGTGGCGAGCAGGGCGAGGGGGACGCCCTGGCGACGCAGGACGCCGCCCCAGAGGTCGTAGCCGGCGGGGGCGAGGACGTCGTCGGGCAGGGCGGGGACGACGTACCAGTCGCCGCGGCCGATCTCGCTGTCGAGCTGGCCGCGGTCCCAGCCCGAGTAGCCGGCGAAGACGCGCAGGCCGCGGACGCGAGGGGCGAGGTCGTCGGGGTCGCCGTCGAGGTCCACGAGCGCCACGGGGCCGCGCACGCCGACGACGCCGCCGGTCCGCGCCGGATCCTCGCCGGTGCGCAGGGCCGCGAGGCACAGGGCGGTGCGCTGCTCGACCGGACCGCCGACGAACACGGCGTTCGGGCTGGTCGTGTGCGGGTCCCAGCCGGGGAGGACGTCGCCGACCGACACCTCGCTGGGCCGGTTGAGCACCACCCCGAGGGTGCCGGCGGGCCGGTGGTCGATCACGAAGACGACCGAGCGCGCGAAGTTCGGGTCGGTCAGGGACGGGGAGGCCACGAGCAGCGTTCCCGCCTCGACCTCGGCCTGCTGATGTTCACCCACACCACTGGCCACGCACCCCATCGTCGCACCGGCGCGCCGCGGCCCGGCAGGCACGTCCGGCGGGGGGCCGCCCGCCGGGACGGACCGGTGGGACGGGTCATGGCCGTGCCCCGTCCGGGCGACACGTGCTCGACGGGTACCCGACACCGCACCCCGGACCGCGGTGGCGGCGCACCGCGTAGCGTGGACGTCCGTGTCCGTCGCTCCCGGTCCGACCGCTCCCGCGGCCACCGGCGCGACCCCGGCACGCGGGCCGCTGCGCCGGCTGCGCGAGCTGCTCACCCACCCCGGATTCGGGAAGCTCCTGACGGTCCGGCTCGCCGCCCAGTGGGGCGACGGCGTGTTCCAGGCGGCGCTCGGCGGGCTGGTGCTGTTCAGCCCCGAGCGCGAGGCCGACCCGGTCATGGTCGCCCTGGGTGTGGCCACCGTCCTGCTGCCCTACTCGCTCATCGGCCCGTTCGCCGGGGCGCTGCTCGATCGGTGGGACCGGCGCCGCGTCATGATCGTCGCGGGTGCCCTGCGCGGGGTGCTGACGCTGATCACGGCGGCGGTGGTCCTGGTCGGGGTCACCGGCCCGGGCCTCTACCTCGGCGCGCTGGCGACGATCGGCGTGAGCCGGTTCATCCAGGCCGGGCTGTCCGCGGCGCTGCCCCACGTGGTCGCCTCCGAGCACCTGATCGGCGCGAACTCCCTGGTCACGACGTCGGGGGCGGTCGCCGCCGCGATCGGCGCCGGCTGCGCGATCGGGCTGCGCGGGATCATCGGCCCCGAGGACGCGAACGCGGCGTGGACGACGTCCGTGGCCGCCGTCGGCTCGCTGATCATCGTGCTCGTGGCTGCGACGATCGCCCGCGGCTCGCTCGGTCCCGACGAGCGCACCGAGGCCTCCCGGGCGCTGCGGGCCGTCGCGCACGGCCTCGTCGACGGGGCCCGGGCCGCCCGCGACGCCCCCGGCGTGCTGGCCGCGTTCGGCGCCGTCGCCGCCCACCGGCTGGCCTTCGGCATCACGACGCTCGTGGTGCTGCTGCTGATGCGCAACTCGCTGACCGACGTCGGGCCGCTCAAGGCCGGGATCGCCGGGCTGGGCGAGGTGGTGGGCGCGGTGGCCGCCGGCCTCGGCGTGGCGGCGGTGGTGACGCCGTGGCTCACCGGGCGGATCGGGCGCGCCGGCACCGTCCGCGTCATGCTCGTGCTCGCCGCGGTCGCGCTGCTGAGCCTGGGGCTGCCGATGACGCTGCCGACGGTGCTCGCCGGGTCGTTCGTGCTCGGGCTCGTCGGGCAGGCGATCAAGCTCTGCTCGGACGCCGCGGTGCAGCGCGAGGTCGGCGACGACGTGCGCGGCCGGGTGTTCTCGCTCTCCGACACCACCTTCAACGTCACCTACGTGATCGCCGTGGCCGGCGCGGCGTTCCTCTGCCCGCCCAACGGGCGCTCGCCGCTGCTGCTCGTGCTGGCCGCCAGCATCTACCTTCTCGGGCTCGTGGTGCACGAGCTCGCGATCCGGTGGCAGAACGCTCAGGGCGGCACCCAACCCGCCGCGCCCTCGGCGACCGGCGTGTCCACGGCGCCGTCGCCGTCGGTGTCGACGAGCAGCACGTCCCAGCGCGCCGACGGCGAACCGGGCGCCGACGACAGGTAGGCGAGCTCCGCCCGCCCGTCGCCGTCCGCGTCCACCAGCAGCTGCTCGGCGCGGCCGTCGCCGTCGAGATCGCACACCACCTCGTCGCCGGCCTCGTGGTCGGCGTCCACCGCGACCCCGTCGAGCACGCCGTCGCCGTCGGTGTCCAGCGCCGGCGCGGCCTGCCCGGACCGGCCGCGGACGTCGGTCCAGCTCAGCACCGCCCCCGCGGCGACGGGCTCGGGGCCGGGCAACGGCGCCCGGGCGTCCCACAGGCCGCGGCCCGACGGGTCGGTGTAGGCGTGGTCCGGGCGGCCGTCGTCGTCGAGGTCGAGCACCGAGTGGTCGGCGACGCCGTCGGCGTCGGCGTCCCACAGGGCGTCGTCGACCCGGCCGTCGCCGTCGAAGTCGAGGGCGACGGCATCCCGGGCGCCGGACGGACCCAGGTCGAGGTCGGCGGGGGAGACGTGGCGGTGCACCGGGCCGTCCCCGGTGCCGAAGACGTAGGCCAGAGAGGTCACACCCGGTTCGACGCAGGCGTCAGCTCTCCGGTTCCGTGCCGTCTCGGGCGTCGACGGTCGAGCTCCGCTGCGCTCCGTCTCCGGCGTCGACGGTCGAGCTCCGCTGCGCTCCGTCTCCGGCGATCCCTTCGGCGGCGGCCCACCGCAGCAGCTCCTCGCGGGCCTCGTCGTGGTCGAGCGGCCCGCGTTCGAGCCGGACGTCCTTGAGGTGACGCCACGCCTTCCCGACGAGCGGACCCGGCGGGATCCCGAGCAGGTCCATGATCGCGTTGCCGTCGAGGTCCGGGCGCACGCGCGCCAGGTCCTCCTCCTCGGCGATCCGCGCGATGCGCTGCTCGAGGTCGTCGTAGGAGCGCTGCAGTGCGGCGGCCCGGCGCTTGTTGCGGGTCGTCGAGTCCGACCGCACGAGCTTGTGCAACCGGTCGAGCAGCGGCCCGGCGTCGGTGACGTAGCGGCGGACGGCGGAGTCGGTCCACTCGCCCTTGCCGTAGCCGTGGAAGCGCAGGTGCAGGAACACGAGCTGGGCGACGTCCTCGACGACCTGCTTCGGGTAGCGCAGCTCGCGGAGCCGCTTGCGCGTCATCTTCGCGCCGACCACCTCGTGGTGGTGGAAGCTCACGCGCCGGCCGGGCTCGACCTTGCGGGTCGCGGGCTTGCCGATGTCGTGCAGCAGCGCGGCCAGGCGCAGCACGAGGTCCGGGCCCTCGGTCTCGCGGCCGATCGCCTGCTCCATGACCGTCAGCGAGTGCTCGTAGACGTCCTTGTGCTGGGCGTGCTCGTCGATCTCGAGGCGCATCGCGGGCACCTC
Source organism: Actinomycetospora sp. 2LY8.5 (assembly GCF_057180585.1). NCBI lineage: Bacteria > Bacillati > Actinomycetota > Actinomycetes > Pseudonocardiales > Pseudonocardiaceae > Actinomycetospora > Actinomycetospora sp. 2LY8.5. The sequence continues at coordinate 41,096 of NZ_JBXUHE010000007.1, read as the reverse complement.
GGGCAGCACGACGTCGGCGAGCCCCGTGTCGACCATGAGCTCGATGCCGCGGCGAGGGTGCGCGCCGAGCAGGAGCTTCGAGAGCTCGGTCTGGACGCGCTCGGCGGTGATCCGCGCGAGCTGCGGGGCCATCTCGGTCATCGCCTCGCGCACGCGCGGCGCGACCTCGAAGCCCAGCTGCGAGACGAAGCGGGCCGCCCGCAGCAGGCGCAGTGGGTCGTCGCCGAAGGACGTGCGCGGGTCGGTCGGGGTGTCGAGGACGCCGCGGGCCAGCGCCGCGAGGCCCCCGTACGGGTCGACGAAGGTGCGGTCGGGCAGCGAGAGCGCCATCGCGTTGGCGGTGAAATCGCGGCGCACGAGGTCGCCGTCGACGGTGTCGCCGAACGCGACCACGGGGTTGCGGGACACGCCGTCGTAGGCGTCCGCGCGGAACGTGGTGATCTCGCAGGTCACGCCGTGGCGGACCGCGCCGACCGTGCCGAAGGCGATGCCCGTGTCCCAGACCGCCTCGGCCCATCCCGACACCAGGCGCTGGATCGCGTCGGGCCGCGCGTCGGTGGTGAAGTCGAGGTCCGTGGACAGCCGGCCCAGCAACGCGTCGCGCACGCTGCCGCCGACGAGGTAGAGGCGGTGGCCGGCGTCGGCGAACCGCTGCGCGAGCTCGTCCGCCACCGGGGAGTAGCTCAGCATCTCGACCACCGCCGCGTGATCGGCGCCGGTCGTGGACGTAGGAGCGGGCGCGGGTCCGGGCACGACAGGACAGAGTACCGCGCGAGGGTATGGCCGCCCCGACAGCGGGATGTCCGGAGTGCGACACCCGCGCGTCGACCGGCCGACAGATCCCCGTCATCGCGGGGGCGCCGTACGATCGCGGGCGTGTCCAGCCCGTCACGCCGGTCCGGCGACCGGCGACGGCGGGGCTCCCGGCGGCGGATGCGCACGGTCGACGAGACCTCGGCGGGAGGCCTCGTCGTCGACGCCGCCGGCACCAGCGCGGCCCTCATCGGCCGCCTCGACCGTCGCGGGCGCCTGCTGTGGTCGCTGCCGAAGGGCCACCTCGAGGAGGGCGAGACCGCGGAGCAGACCGCCGTGCGCGAGGTCGAGGAGGAGACCGGCATCATCGCGTCCGTGCGGGCGTTCCTCGGCAGCATCGACTACTGGTTCGTGGCCGAGGACCGTCGCATCCACAAGACGGTGCACCACTACCTGCTGCGGGCCCACGGCGGCGAGCTCTCCGACGCCGACGTCGAGGTCACCGAGGTGGCGTGGGTGCCGCTCGGCGAGCTCGACTCCCGCCTGGCCTACGCCGACGAGCGCCGCCTGGTGCGCCGCGCCACCCAGATCCTGGAGGAGTCGGCGTGAGCCCTCCCCGCCGTCCGCGGGGACTCCGTCGTGCGTCGCGGGCCCTCGGGTCGGCCGTTGTGCTCGCCCTGGTGGGCCTGCTGCCGGCCCTGGTCGCCCCGCCGGCGGCGACGGCCGCGCCCGAGGAGGCGGAGCCGGCGCCGGTCGAGGTCGTGCTCGACACCATGACGCCCCGCGTGGTCACCGCCGACGGGCCGCCCGAGATGGTCGTCACCGGGCGCGTCGTCAACCGGTCGGCGGTCCCCGCGCGCGACGTCGGGGTCCGGCTCGAGCGCGGCGCGGCCGTGAACGGCAGCCGGGCGGCGCTCGGTGCGCTCGAGGGCAGTGGTTCCGGCGGTTCCGGCGGCGCGGTCCGCACGCCGTCGGCGGAGGTCGCGCCGCAGATCGCCCCGGGGACCGAGGCGTCGTTCCTCGTGCGCGTGCCGGTGACCGGCGCCGGGCCCGGGTCCCTTGGGATCGCGACCGCGGGCGTCCACCCCGTGCTGGTGGTCGTGGACGGCGCCCTGGGCGGCGCCGGCGCGACCCGGCTCGGCGCGGTCCGCTTCCTGCTGCCGGTCGTCGGCGTGCCCGGCGGGGGGCCGCCCGCGGCACCCCCGGTCGGGCGCGCCACCGGCGTCTCGCTGCTCTATCCGCTGGCCGACCGGCCGCGGCGCGTCCCGGTCCTCCCGGGCGCGCCGACCCTGCTCACCGACGACGACCTCGCCGCCTCGTTCGGCCCCGGCGGACGGCTCGCCGGGCTCGTCGACGCCCTCGGCCGCGCGGCGCCGGCCGGCTCGGCCGCTGCCCGGTCGGTGTGCCTGGCCGTCGACGCCGACCTGCTGGAGACCGCCCAGGCGATGGCGGCCGGCTACGAGGTCCGCACGGCCGGGGGCGGGACGGCACCCGGAGCGGGCGCGGAGGCCGCGGGACGGTGGCTCGACGCGGTCCGCACCCAGGCTCGCGGACGCTGTGTGACCGCCCTGCCCTACGCCGGCACCGACCTCGTCGCCACCGCGCGCGGCGACCAGCCCGACCTCACCACGGCGGCCGTCGCCACCGGCTCCCGGCGCGTCGGCACGATCCTCGGGACGACCCCGGTCCCCGACACGGTCTGGCCCGCCGGCGGGGTCGTCGACGAGCGCACTCTCGGCGACCTCGCGGGCGGCGGCAGCCGGACCGTGCTCCTCGACGGCGACGTGCTCGACGGCACCCTCCCGGCCGGCGGGCTGGCCCGGCTCCCCGGCGGATCCACCGCGGTCACCCTCGACCCCGTCGCCGCCGAGGCGCTCGGTCCCCGCGTCGGCGACGACGACCAGGGCGACTCCACCAGCCCCGCCGGGACGTCCGGGGCGCTCGCGGCCCAGGACGGGCTCGGGGTGCTGGGGCTACGGGCCCTGCAGGACACGCCGGCGAACGGGCCACCGCCGGTCGAGGTGCTCGCGCCGCCCACCGACTGGGCCGCGAGCGGGGCCGAGGCGAGCGCGCTGCTCGCGGGCGTCGACGAGCTGACCCGCCTCGGCCTCGCCCGCCCCGTCGACCTCGGGAGCCTCGTCGGCCCGGTCGGCGCCGACACCCCGCGGCCCGGGGCGACGCTCGCCACCCCCGCCCGCGAGGTCGACGCGATCGCGCCCTCGGCGGTGGCCCGGGCGGCCGACGTCCGCGACCGGCAGCGCGCCCTGCTCGCCGCCGCCGAGCGCGACGGCGTCGGCGCCCCCTCGCCCACGGATTTCACCGAACCGCTCACCGACGGCATCCTGCGCAGCCTCTCCGCGTCGTGGCGCGGCGATCCCGCGATCCAGGACGCCCAGGTCGGCGCGGTCGAACGGCAGGTCGACGAGCTGCAGGGGGCGGTGCGGGTCGTCCAGCCGTCGGGGTCGTACTCGCTCGGCACCAACGACGCCCCGCTGCTACTCACCGTGGAGAACCGCCTGCCGGTCGCCGTGCGGGTCCAGGTCGTGCTCGAGCCCACGAACGGCCTGCGCACCGCGCCGCTGCCCGTCGTGACGGTGCCCGCGTTCGGCAGCCGCCAGGTACAGGTCGAGGTCGAGGTCACCCGCGCGGGCCAGTTCCAGGTGGACGCGCAGGCGCAGACACCGGGGGGTGAACCTCTCGGGCCCACGGCTCGTCTGCTGCTGCGGTCGACGGCCTACGGCACGATCACGGTGTGGTTGACCGCGTCCGCAGCCGTCGTGCTGGTGATCCTGGCGAGCGTTCGGATCGCTCGCCGGGTGCTGGCGGCCCGACGCGACCGCAGGTCCCGCCGCAGGCACCGTCGCGGACCCCCGACGGGCCCGGAGGAGCCGGACCTCCCGACACGCGAGCTGCAGAGACGGTGACGGCCCGCGACCCGGGTCGCCGGCCGGAGGACGCCCCCGCCGACGCCGACCAGGCCGGGACGGGGCGCGACGCCGACGCGGCTCCCGAGGTCGTCCCCCCGCCGCCCCCGCCCGCCCACGGCGACGTGCCGCCCGCCCGACCGGGCGGGCTCGGCGGACCCCAGGCGGGGCACCCGGGGCAGCCGGGACATGCCGGGCCCCCGCCCCCGGGCCAGACCTCTCAGGCACCGCACCAGGCACCGCACCAGGCACGGCACCAGGCACCGGGCCCGCCGGGCCGCGCACCGCACGGCCCGCCGCAGGGCGCACCGCACGGCCCGCCGCAGGGCCCACCCCCCGGGGGGCCCCAGGGGCCGCCTGCCCCGGGCAGGCCCCGCCAGGACCGGCCGCCCCCGCACGGTCCGCCCCGGCCGCCGCCGGGGGCACCCCCGCCACCCCCGGGACCGCCGCCCGGCCCGCCACGGCGCCCGTCGGGGCCGGACGCGCCCGGACCCCCCACTCCGCCCGGTCCGCCCGCCGGCCGGCCCGGAGCCCCCGGCGGCGCTCCGTTGCCACCACGTCCGCCCGGCTCGCCCCCGGGCGCCGCCGCGGACGAGGCGTTCACCACCGGCCTGACCGCGCCCACCGCCGCGGTCGAGGCCGTGGACCACGCCGACGCGAACGACCTCACGGCCACCGTGCCGGGCGGTCCCGCGGTCGACCCGCATCGGACGGAGACACTGCGCACCGCCGGCAGCACCGCCGGCAGCACCGCCGGCAGCACCGCCCGCAGCACCGCCCGCAGCACCGCCCGCAGCACCGACCCGCTGAACGAGCGGACCGTGCGCTCCGCGCGCCCGACCCCGCTCGCGTCGTGGAGCGTCGGCGGCTCGGCGGACGAGACCGTGCTGCTCCCGCGCGCGCCGCTCGAGGACGGGGCGTCCGCCGTCCCGAAGCCGCGCGACCCCGCGGACGACTCGGGCCGCGACGACAAGGCGCTCGTGAAGGCGTCGGGCGGCATGGCCGTGGCGACCCTCGTGAGCCGTCTCACGGGCTTCCTGCGCACGCTCGGGCTGACCGCGATCGTCGGCCTCAACCTCGTCGGCAGCTCGTTCAACGTCGCGAACACGCTGCCGAACATCGTCTTCGAGCTCCTGCTCGGCGGGGTGCTGACCAGCGTGGTCATCCCCGTGCTCGTGCAGGCGGCCAAGGAGGACGGCGACCGCGGCGACGCGTTCGCCCAGAAGCTGCTCTCCGGGGCGAGCGTGGGCCTGCTCGTCGCCACCGTGCTCGCGACGGTGGCGGCACCCCTGCTCATCCGGCCGTACCTGGACCCGAGCGTCGACGTCGACCTCGCGGTGGACTTCGCCTACCTGCTGCTGCCGCAGATCTTCTTCTACGGCATGGGCGCCCTGTTCGGCGCGATCCTCAACTCGCGGGCCAACTTCGGTCCCGCGGCGTGGGCACCGGTGCTGAACAACGTCGTCGCCCTCGTCGCGCTCGGGATCTACGCCGTGCTCCCGTCGCCGCCCGAGGGCATCTCGACCACCCAGCTGCTGGTCCTCGGGATCGGCAGCACGCTGGGCATCGTCGTGCAGGCCGCGGTGATGCTCCCGGCGATGCGGCGGGTCGGCTTCCACTGGAAGTGGCGCTTCGGGTGGGACCGCCGTCTCTCGGCGTTCGGTGGCCTCGCCGCCTGGGTCGTCGGGTACGTGCTGGTCAGCCAGGTCGGGCTCGCGGCGATCACCCGTGTGGCGTCCGGGGCGGACGAGGGCGGGCCCGCCATCTACGCCTACGCGTGGCTGCTCATCCAGGTGCCCTACGGCGTGCTCGGCGTGTCGTTGCTGACCGCCCTGATGCCCCGCATGAGCGCCGCGGCCGCGAACGGGCGCCACGACCAGGTCGTCGCCGACCTCTCGCTGGGCACGCGCCTGTCCACGGTGACGCTCCTGCCGATGAGCGCCCTGCTCACGGTCTTCGGCTCACAGCTCGGCGTCGCCCTGTTCAGCGTCGGGCGCTCGGGCCCCGAGGGCGCCGCGTCCCTCGGCGGGGCCATGGCCGCGTCCGCGTTCGGCCTGCTCCCGATGGCCGTCGTCATGCTCCAGATGCGCGTGTTCTACGCCATGAACGACGCCCGCACGCCGACGCTCATCATGGTCGTCATCACAGCGATCAAGGTGCCGATGGCGTACCTGTGCCCGGTGCTGCTGCCGCCCGAGCAGGTCGTCCTGGGCCTGGCCGGGGTCAACGCGTTCGGGTTCGTGATCGGCCTCGTGGTCGGCAACATCTGGCTGCGCATCCGGCTCGGGAACCTCGACACGCGCCGGGTGCTGCGCACGTTCGTGCTGACCTTGCTGGCGTCGATCGTCGCGGTGCTGGTGGCCGTCTTGTGCGTGACGCTGCTCGAGCGGGTCCTCGGCGGGAGCGCGTCGCTCGTCCTCCGATCGTGGATCGTCCTGGTCAGCGGTTCGGCGATCTTCCTCGTCGTCGTCGCCGTGGCCATGCGCCTGCTGCGCGTTCCCGAGCTGGAGCCGGTGGTCTCGCGCCTGCGCCGCCTGCTGGGCCGACGGCGCGCGTCCACCGGCTGACGTTGGTCCGCGCGGGTGTCGCCGAGCAACCCCCGACGCGGGCCCGGCGTCCCCCGAGGCGACACGGAAGTCCCGTAGGCTCACACGACGTCGAGGGGGAGGTGAGCAGGGTGGCCGGCGAATCGTCGGGGGACCGCACGCCCACGGGCCCCCCGCCCGAGGAGACCGAGGCCGCCGGCCAGGACACGAACGGGCACGAGCCGCCCGCGTCCCACCCGCCGCGCCGCACCGGCGTCGGCATCGACGGGCCGACCATGCACGTCGCGCGCGCCGAGTCGTCCTCCTCCGGGGCCTCCGACAACGGCACGACAGCTGCGACGCCGAACGGGACGGGCGGCGCCGGCCGCTCGCCGCGCGGGCCCGCCGCGCAGGGCCCGGGTCCCGGCCGTCCCGCCGGCTCTCCGTCGGGCCCCGTCCCGGTACCGCCCCGCCGACCCGGCCGCGGACCCGGCGGGCCGCTGCGCCCCGGGACGCCGTCCGGCCCGATGCCCGCCGCCGGTGCCCTCATGCCCGGCACCCTGCTGGCCGACCGCTACCGCCTGGTCGCCGAGGTGGGCCGCGACCGCAGCGCCGACGCCACCCTGTGGAAGGCGCGCGACGTCATGCTCGAGCGTGACGTCGCGATCACGCTTCTGGTCGGCTCGTGGCAGGGCGATGCGCGCGCGTCCGCGGCGCTGTCCCGGGCCACCCGGACGGCACACTTCGAGCACCCGCACGCCGCCCGCATCCTCGACGTCGTCCGGCCCGGCGGCAGTCCACTGCCACCCGGGGTGCTGGGCGCCGCGGTCGCCGAGTGGACACCGGGCCGCGACCTCGCCGAGCTCGTCGCCGACGGCCCGCTGCGCCCGAGCGCCGCGCTGCGTGTCATCGAGCCGCTCGCCGACGCGGTGGCGGCCGCGCACCGCTCCGGGCTCGTCCTGGGCCTCGACCACCCGCAGCGGGTGCGGGTCAGCGCCCGGGCGGCCACCCGCCTCGCCTTCCCGATGCCACGCGGCGACGCCACGAACGCGGAGGACGTGCACGGTCTCGGCGCGCTGCTCTACCTGCTGCTGACCGCGCGCTGGCCCGGCAGCGAGGGCGCGCGGACCCCGGCCGGCCTGCGGCCCGCGCCGCACGGGCCGGACGGCGCGCCGGTCTCGGCCCGCCAACTGCGCCCCGACCTGCCGACCGAGCTCGCGGCGCTCGTCGACCGCACCCTCGACGAGGACGGCGGCATCCGGACCGCGGCCGCCGTGCACCGTCTCGTGACCCAGATGCGCGAGGGGCTCGAGGACGACGGCGTGCTGCTGCCGGTGCTCGAGGACGGGCAGACCATCGACGCCGACGACCCGACCGAGGTCTGGCACGACCACGCCGTCCCCGAGCCCGTCCCGGACCCCTCGCGCAAGCGCAAGCTGCGCGTCGGGGTCACCGCACTCGTGCTCGCGACCCTCGCGATCCTCGGCTTCGTGACCTTCCAGATCGTGTCCGTCGTGGCCGGCGGCGGGCAGTCGGGGCCGCCGGTCGTCGTCATCCCGCCCGAGACCTCGGCCGCCGCGCCCGCCCCCGGCACGGCGGCACCGGCGCCCGCTCCGACACCGGCCCCGGCCGGCCCCGTCCAGCTCTCGAGCGTCGCGGTGTACAGCCCGGCGGGGAGCCCTGACAACCCGACGCGCATCAACCGGGCGGCGGACAACGACCCCGAGACCACCTGGTCGACCTCGCAGTACCGCCAGCAGCTCCCGGCGCTCAAGCCCGGGATCGGGATGATGACCACGTTCACCGCGCCGTCCTCGGTGGCGGCGGTGACGGTCCGCTCGCCCAGCCCCGGCACGCGCATCGAGGTCCGAGCCGCGCCCGCCGCCGACGTTCCGGTCACCCAGACCCAGCTCCTCGGCACCGGCACCGTCGAGGGCGACCAGCTGCGGATCCCGCTCCAGGCCGCGCCGCCGACCGGCAACCTGCTCATCTGGATCACCGCGCTGGGCCAGGACGACGACGACCGGTACGTCAGCGAGCTGGCCGAGGTGACGATCGAGCGCGCCGGCCCCTGACGAGCTTTCCCGAACGGCCCTCGGGGCGCCGCGTCCGCGGCTAGCGTCCGGCTCCGTGCCGGAGACGCCCCCTCTGTCCGCTGCTGGGCGCAGCGACCGCGAGCTGCTCGCGGCGCACGTCGCGGGGCACGCCGGCGCGTTCGACGAGCTCGTGCGCCGCTACGCCGAGCGCCTGTGGCTGCTCGCGTTCCGCACCCTCGACCACCGCGAGGACGCCGCGGACGCCGTCCAGGAGACCTTCGTGTCGGCCCTGCGCAGCGCCCACCGCTACCGTGGGGAGTCCGAGGTGTCGACGTGGCTGCACCGGATCACCGTCAACGCCTGCCTGGACCGCATCCGGCGCCGCCGCGCCCGCGCCGTCGAGCCCCTCGCCGGCCACGACCTGCCCACGCCGCGCGACGGCATCGACGACCACCTCACCCGACTCACGGTGGCTGACGCCCTCGCCGCCCTCCCGGACGGGCAGCGGCTCGCCGTGGTGCTCGTCGACGTCCACGGGTTCTCGATCACCGAGACCGCCGAGATCCTCGGGGTCCGGGAGGGCACCATCAAGAGCCGGTGCGCCCGGGCGCGGGGCCGCCTGGCCGTCCTGCTCGGCCACCTGCGGCCCCACGGGGAGACCGGCGGGAACGACGGGGACGCCGGCGACGTCCAATCCACGAGCGGACCGACCAGGCCGGCCCGGAGGGGAGGAGGACCGTGACCGACGACCGCGACGACGACCGGCGCCTCGACATCGGCCCCGACGACCCCGACGACCCCGACCACCCCGCCGTGGGCACCGCCCTCGCGCGCACCCGCGCCGACCTGGCCGCCCACGGCGCCGGTACCCCGGCGATGCCCGCCGGGCTCCTCGGTGACATCGCCCGGACGCTCGCCGCCGAGCGCGCCGCGCCGCCCGTGGGGAATGACGCCGGCGACATCAGCGACGCCCCCGTCCGGCGGTCCCGCCGCGTCCTCGCCGGCGCTGCGGTCGCCCTCGTCGCGGCCGCGGCCGTGGTCGCGGTGGTGGTGGCGTCCGTCACGGCGTCCGGCCCACCGACCGTCCCTCCGGTGCCGACCGCCGCGCCGCTCCCGCCCCCCGGCACGCCTGTGCTGACCGGTGGGGACGGCGTGTCGGCCCTGCGCGCCGGCCTCGGCCGCTCCGACTACGGGCCGCTCGCCGATCCGGGCCGTCTCGCCGGCTGCCTCACCGCGCACGGGGTGGCCCCGGACACGCGGCCGGCCGGCGCGCGCCAGGTCGTCGTCGACGGGCGTCCCGGAGTGCTGCTCGTGCTGCCCACGGGCACGGCGGCGCGCTTCCGGCTCCTGGTCGTCGAACCCGGATGTGCGCCCGCGGCACCGCTCACCGTCTCAGACACGCTCGTCGGCCGGTGAGCGGGGTCCGTGGGGAATCCTGCTGGGTCCCGGGACGTTGAGGCCGACGTGAGCGACCAGACCATCCACGACGTCATCATCGTGGGCTCGGGCCCGGCCGGATACACGGCGGCGGTCTACGCCTCGCGGGCCCAGCTCGACGTGGTGGTGTTCGAGGGCAGCCAGTTCGGCGGCGCCCTCATGACCACCACGGGTGTCGAGAACTACCCCGGCTTCGCCGAGGAGATCCAGGGCCCCGAGCTGATGGACCAGATGCGCCGCCAGGCCGAGCGGTTCGGCGCGGTGCTGCGCCCGGAGGACGTCGACACGCTCGACCTCGCCGGGGACGTCAAGTCGGTCCGCGCGCACGGCACGGAGTACCGCGCCCGCGCCGTCATCCTCGCGATGGGCGCCCAGGCCCGCTACCTCGGTGTCCCGGGGGAGGAGAAGCTGCTCGGCCGCGGCGTCAGCGCCTGCGCCACCTGTGACGGCTTCTTCTTCCGCGACCACGACATCGTCGTGGTCGGTGGCGGCGACTCCGCGATGGAGGAGGCCACCTTCCTCACGCGGTTCGCCCGGTCGGTGACGATCCTGCACCGGCGCAGCGAGTTCCGGGCGTCCGCGATCATGCTGGACCGCGCCCGCAAGGACCCGAAGATCACCATCCGCACCGACACGGTGGTCGACGAGGTCGTCGGTGACACCACCGTCGAGGGCGTCAAGGTCCACAACACCGTCACCGGCGAGGAGGAGACGCTGGCCGTCACCGGCTTCTTCGTCGCCGTCGGCCACGACCCGCGCTCGAATCTCGTGCGTGACGTCGTCGAGACCGACGACGAGGGCTACGTCCGCGTGGCGCTGCCCGGCACCGGCACCAACGTGCCCGGCGTCTTCGCCTGCGGCGACCTCGTCGACCACACCTACCGCCAGGCCATCACGGCCGCCGGCAGCGGGTGCCAGGCCGCGATCGACGCCGAGCGCTGGCTCGCCGAGCAGGACTCGTCCGAGACTGCGCCGCCCCCCACCCCGGGCGTGGACGGCGCCGAGGTGAACGGCTTGGCCTCCATCGGGGCCTCCATCGGGGCCTCCTCCGCTCCGCGCCGCAGCGGTGGTTCGGTGGACGAGGGCTCGCCCGACCCCACCGACGCAGCCGTCCCCGCCCCGTCCTGATCCGCCCACGAGTCCCGTCACCGTCCCCTGGGAGAGGAAAGCCCCGATGAGCGCGCCCGTGAACGTCACCGATGCCACCTTCGCCGACGAGGTCCTGCAGAGCGACAAGCCCGTCGTCGTCGACTTCTGGGCGACCTGGTGCGGCCCCTGCAAGATGGTCGCGCCGGTCCTCGAGGAGATCGCCGCCGAGCACGGCGACAAGCTGACCGTGGCCAAGCTCGACATCGACCAGAACCCCGCCACCGCGCGCGACTACCAGGTGATGTCGATCCCGACCCTCCTGGTCTTCCAGGGCGGCAAGCCGGTCAAGCAGATCGTCGGCGCCAAGCCGAAGTCCGTCCTGCTCGACGACCTCTCCGACGTGCTCGCCTGATCAGGCCCCACTGGTCGGAGCACGACCGTTCGTCGCTCACGGCGCCGGGCGACCGTCCCTTCGGACGGCCGCCCGGCGCCGCCGTGCGTCCGCCCGGCGAGCCCGAACCGTGACCCGCGGGCGCGCCCCGCTTCACGGCGCGACGCCCCGGACAAGGCACAATGAGACGCCAGTGAAGCGCGACCACGCGCGGAGTCCGGACCCCGGACGGGACGATCGGGAGCGAACTGCATGCAGCTGCTGAGCCGCGGTGACGCCGGCCCGCCGGTCGCCGAGGTCCGTGCAGCACTCGAGGAGATGGGCATCCTCGAGCCGGCCGGACCCGGTCCGGCCCTGTTCGACGAGATGCTCGAGCAGGCCGTGCGCATCTTCCAGCAGCACCGCGGACTGATCACCGACGGCGTCGTCGGGCCCGCCACCTACCGCGCCCTGCGCGACGCGCGCTGGGCCCTCGGGGACCGCATGCTGCTGCTCAACACCCAGCAGCCCCTCACCGGGGACGACGTGTTCTCCCTGCAGGAGCGGCTCCTCGAGCTCGGGTACGACTCCGGGCGCGCCGACGGGGTCTTCGGCCGGCAGACCGAGCAGGCCCTGCGCAGCTTCCAGCGCGACTACGGCATGAGCCCCGACGGGATGTGCGGCCCGCGCACCTTGCGCCACCTCGGCTACCTGGGCCGCAAGGTCACCGGGGGACGTCCCGGCCTGCTGCGCGAGCAGGAGCGCCTGCACCGCGCCGGCCCCCGGCTCTCGGGCAAGCGCATCGTCATCGACCCGGGCCACGGGGGCGCCGACCGCGGTGTCTCGGTGGGCCAGGGGCCGGAGTCCGTCACCGAGGCCGGGATCGTCGGCGACATCGCCCGCCGCCTCGAGGGCCGCATGGCCGCGGCCGGCATGGAGGCCCTGCTGTCCCACGGACCGCACGACTGCCCCAACGACGCCGAGCGTGCCGGGTTCGCCAACTCGGCGGGCGCCGACGTCGTGCTGTCCCTGCACGTCGACGCGAACACGAGCCCGGCCGCCAACGGGCTCGCGGCGTTCCACTTCGGCACCGGCACCGGTGCCACCTCCACCGTCGGCGAGGCGCTCGCGGGTTTCATCCACCGCGAGCTCCTCGCCCGTACCCGCATGCTCGACTGCGGGGTGCACCCCCGTCCGTGGGAGCTGCTGCGGCTCACGCGCATGCCGGCCGTGCGCGTCGAGATCGGCTACCTGACGAACGACCGCGACCGCGCGGCCCTGCTCGACCCGGGCTTTCGCGACGTCGTCGCCGAGGGGATCCTCGTCGCGGTCAAGCGCCTCTACCTGCTCGGCCAGGACGACAAGCCGACCGGCACGTTCACCTGGGCCGAGGTCCTCCAGCGTGAGAGCAACCGGCCCGCCGGCGTCTGAGCCGACGGGCCACGCGCCCCGGTCCTGCCCCGCCGTTCCCGGGCCTCAGTTCACGCGGGCGGGTGCGGCGGCCGGGGCCGTCGAGATCGTCACCGAGCCCAGCAACTGGGCAATGGCGGCCTCGACGTCCTCCTTCCAGTTGAAGCCGGTGCGCAGCTCGTAGCGCATCCGCGGCCACCGGGGGTGCGGCGCGACGGTCTTGAAGCCGACGGCACGCAGGAACGCCGCGGGCAGCACACAGGTCGGCGTGTCCAGCTCCGTGCGGCCGTGGCCCTCGGCGCGCGGGCGGCCGGTGTCGTCGGCGAACGACTCGACGGCCTTGACCCCGCGGCGGGTGAGGTCGCGGACGACGTCCTGGACCAGCAGGCGCCCGACGCCCTCGCCGGCGAAGTCGGGCAGGACGTGCACGCCGCAGAGCAGCACGGCGTCCGGGGACACCGGAGCCGTCGGGAACGCCGCGGCGCGCGGCACCACCGTCGGCGGGGCGTAGAACGCGAACCCGGCCGGCACACCGTCGACGTGGGCGATGCGCCCGCAGGAACCCCATTCGAGCAGGACGCCGGAGACCCAGGCCTCCTTCTCGAGCTCGACGGTGCCGAACTCCTCCGCCTGGTCGCTCAGGTGCGGGGGGATCTCCCAGTAGACACAGCGACGGCACTGCTTCGGCAGCTCGTCGATGTTGTCGAGGGTGACCCCGACACAGCTTCGCGACACGCGTTCCGCCTTCCCCGACTTCCCCTGGACCATGGGGGTCGGCATCCGCTGCGCGGCGTCCCGACCGTTGTCCGCCGAGAGCCTACGGTCTCCGCTCCGGACGGTGCCCGTTGCGGGGTCCCCCGGGTGGACGAACGGTCCTTCGGAACCATCCGTCGGATTCAGCCCGGGTGCCGACCGCAGCTCTCCGTCGATCTCAGGGCGTCCCCAGATCGACGCTGAGGCCCTGAACGATCAAGCCTGGGGTGACGGTCCCGAGGAGGGGTCCGGACCCATCAGGCGCGCGATGCGCTCCAGATCGTCCACCGAGCCGAACTCGACGACGATCCGACCCTTCCGCTGGCCCAGTTCGACCTTGACTCGGGTGTCGAAGGTGTCCGACAGCCGCTCGGCCAGGTCCTGGAGGCCCGGGGCGTGCATCGGCTTGCGGGCCGAAGCGCGCTTGCCCGCGTCCTTCTGCCCGCCGCGGGCCAGCGTCACCGCCTCCTCCGCGGCGCGCACCGACAGGCCCTCGGCGACGATGCGGGCCGCGAGCTCCTCCTGGGCGCCCGCGTCGTCCAGGCCCAGCAGGGCGCGCGCGTGGCCGGCCGAGAGCACTCCGGCCGCGACGCGACGCTGCACCGCGACCGGCAGCCGGAGCAGTCGGATCGTGTTCGTGATCGCCGGGCGGCTGCGGCCGATGCGGTCGGCGAGCTGCTCGTGCGTCACGTCGAACTCGGTCAGCAGCTGCTGGTAGGCGGCCGCCTCCTCGAGCGGGTTGAGCTGGACGCGGTGGATGTTCTCGAGCAGTGCGTCGCGCAGCAGTGTGTCGTCGGGCGTCTTCCGGACGATCGCCGGGATGTGCTCGAGCCCGACCTTCTGGGCGGCGCGCCAGCGGCGCTCGCCCATGACCAGCTCGTGGGTGAGCGTCGGGCCGCCGTCGACGCCCGGCTCGGGCTCGGAGAGCTCGCGGACGACGATCGGCTGCAGCAGGCCGAACTCGCGGATGGAGTGCTCGAGCTCGGCGAGGGCCTCCTCGTCGAAGACCGTCCGTGGCTGGCGCGGGTTCGGCCGGATCCCGGCGAGCCGCACCTCGCGGTACACCGCGCCGGCAACCTCCCCGGAGGGCTCCGGACTCGTGGATGCCGCGGCGGCACCGTTCGACGTGGGTGCGTCGTCGTCCGCGGGGGCCGAGGGGGCGTCCGAGCGTCGGGCTCCGAACATGACGTCGGCGGCCTGGTTGCCCAGACCGTGACGCGACGGCGCGGTGGCCCCCTCGGTCTCGGGGGGACCGGTCGGGATGAGAGCGGCGAGCCCTCGTCCCAGTCCACCGCGACGCTCCACCCTCGATCGCTCCGTGTCCGCCCGCTCCGTCATCGTGCTCCCTCGCCCTCGGGCTGGCGCCGCACGACCGTGCGCGCCGCGAACTCCCGGGCGGCATCGAGGTAGCTCATCGCTCCACGGGATCCCGGGTCGTAGGTGAGCACCGTCTGGCCGAAGCCGGGCGCCTCGGAGACCTTGACGCTGCGCGGGATCACGGTACGGAGCACGACCTCGCCGAAGTGGTCGCGCACCTCGGAGGTCACCTGGTCCGCGAGCTTGGTGCGGCCGTCGTACATGGTCAGCAGGATCGTGGACACGTGCAGCTCGGGGTTGAGGTGCGACTGCACGAGGGCGATGTTGTTGAGGAGCTGGGACAGACCCTCGAGGGCGTAGTACTCGCACTGGATCGGGATGAGCACCTCGGGCGCGGCGACCATCGCGTTCAACGTGAGCAGGCCGAGCGACGGCGGGCAGTCGATGAGGACGTAGTCGACGTCGAGCCGGTCGAGCGCGTCGCCGGTGAGCGCGTTCTTGAGCCGCGACTCGCGGTTGAGCATGGAGACGAGCTCGATCTCCGAGCCGGCGAGGTCGATGGTCGCCGGGACGCACAGGAGGTCGTCGGAACGCTCACAGACGGCGGCGGCCTCGTCGATGGTCATCTCGCCGAGGAGGACCTCGTAGATGGACGGCGTCCCGCTGCGGTGCTCGACGCCGAGGGCCGTACTCGCGTTGCCCTGGGGGTCGAGGTCGACCACGAGGACGCGCGCGCCGTGCAGGGCCAGCGCTGCGGCGAGGTTGACCGCGCTGGTCGTCTTCCCGACGCCGCCCTTCTGGTTGGCGACGGTGATGATGCGGCGCTCCGAGGGACGGGGCAGCCGGTGGTCCTCGGGATGCAGCACCCGCGCGGCGCGCGCCGCCTCCTCCGCGATCGGCGTGAGGCCCTCCTCGCCGTGCGGGTAGAGGACCTCACCGGCACCGACCACGCCCGCCCCGGCGCTCGCCGCGGCGTCGCTGACGGCCTCGCGCACCTTCTCGGCAGAGGGTCGGTCGCCGCGCGTTTCACGTGGAACGGTGCGGCCGGACGGGGAGGTCGGTCGCTCAGTCACGGGCACGATCCTTCCTGCCGCGGGCGCGGCGTCCGGAACCGGGGGAGGGGCCGCGTCGCTCGCTCCGGCTTACCAGCACGACGGTGGCCGCCGCGTCTCCCACGCCGCAACTCACCACTCGGGGGTCGTCCCCGCCCGCCGCGCGAATCTCCTTGAGGTCGCGCTCGACCTCGTTCGCGGCGCTCGCACCCTTCATCGCCGCCAGGATCCCACCCGGCCGCACGAGGGGGAGCGTCCAGGTCGCGAGTCGCCCGATCGGCGCCACCGCGCGGGCCGTGACGACATCGCTCTCGCCACACCGGCGACGCGCCTCGCGCTCCTCGGCCCGGCCGCGGACGACGGTGACCGTCAGGCCGAGCTCGTCGACCACCCGCTCCAGCCACACCACGCGACGGGCCATGGGCTCGAGGAGCGTGATCGCGAGGTCGGGGCGGGCGAGCGCGAGAGGGATGCCGGGGAGACCGGCGCCCGACCCGACGTCGACCACCGACGCGTCCGCGGGCAGCACCTCACCGATCGCCGCACTGTTGAGCACGTGCCGGTCCCACAGGCGCGGGAGCTCGCGTGGCCCGATCACGCCCTGCGCGTGACCGGGCCCGGCGAGCAGGGCGACGTACTGCTCGGCCGCGGCGAGCCGGTCACCGAAGACCTCGGCGGCCGCGGGCGGCGCCGCCGGCGCCTCCAACGTTTCCAGGACCGCCGGCGTCTCGAGCGGACCGGTGCCGTCGGTGGACCCGTCGTGGGTCGTGTTCATCGCCGTGTTCCACGTGGAACGTCGTGGCGAGACATGTCAGCCGACCGGGTGGACCACGACGCGACGGCGGGGCTCCTCGCCCTCGCTCTCGCTGCGCACGCCGCCCGCCGCGGCCACCGCGTCGTGCACGATCTTGCGCTCGAACGGCGTCATCGGACGCAGGCGTTGGGAGCGCCCGGTGTCCTTCGCCTCCTGGGCGGCGGTGCGTCCGAGGTCGCTCAGCTCCGAGCGACGCTGCAAGCGCCAGCCGGCGATGTCGAGCATGAGGCGGTTGCGGGAGCCGGTCGACTGCTGCACGGCCAGGCGCGTGAGCTCCTGCAGTGCCTCGAGGACGTCGCCTCGGGCACCCACGAGCTTCTCGAGGTCCTTGCCGCCGTCGACGCTCACCACCGCGCGGCCGGCCTCGACGTCGAGGTCGATGTCCCCGTCGAAGTCGAGGATGTCGAGCAGGCGCTCGAGGTAGTCGCCCGCGATGTCGCCCTCACGGACGAGCTGGTCCTCGGAACTGCGCTCCGCGCGCGAGGCGTCCTCGGCCGGGGCGGACTCCGCCACACCCTCCGCCGCCGTCGTCTCGTCCTCGTCCTGCGACGCCACCGTCTCCGACACGCCGTCTCCTTCCGCCGGGCCCCGGTCGCGGGGCCTCTCCTGGCACGCGCCGCGCCGCTCTCGCCGGCGTCGCGTGCGGGTCCGTGGGTCCGGCTCGCGCGGTCCGTGGGGACGGACGTGCGCGGTGGCCGGGGGCTCGCGGCGGCGGAGTGACGAGCCTGCGGCCGTCTGCCCTCACCGCCGGTGAGCTACTTCTTCTTCTTGCCGCGCTTGTTGCCCTGACCCGACGACGTGAGCTGTCCGCTCTTGCCGCCGCCCTTGCCCGCGTTCCCCGAGCCGCTCCCCGACCCCTTCCCGGAGCCGTTGCCGGAGCCGTTGCCGGAGCCGTTGCCGGAGCCGTTGCCGCGGTTGACCTTGCCCGGTGACGCGTTGCCGGAGCCCTGTCGGCCGCCGCCACCGTTGCGCGCCGGCCCGACCTTGCCGGGCGCGCGCTTCCCGGAGCCGGCCTTGGCGCCGCCGCCACCGGTCCCGGACGCACCGTTCTTGCCACCGACCGCCCCCTGGTCCGACGCGTTCTCCTCGGGGCCGGTCGTGTCGGGGGTCGTGTCGGGGGTCGTGTCGGGGGTCGTGTCGGCGGTGGCGCTCTGGCGCTGCGGCTTCTGACCGACCTGCGGCTTCTGACCGACCTGTGGCTTCTGACCGACCTGCGGCTTCTGGCCCGGCTTGGGAGCGAGGGCGTCACGCGCCTCGCGCGCCTGCTCCCGCTGCTGCTCCTCCTCGCGGGCGATCTTGCGGTAGATGAGGAACTGCTGGCCGAGTGTCCAGGTGTTCTGGCTCAGGAAGTAGATGAGGATCGCGATCGGGAAGAAGGCACCGAAGACGAGCAGACCGGCCGGGAACAGCCACATCGTGATCTTGCCCATGATCGCCGCCTGGGGGTTCGCCGCGGCGGCGGGGCTCTGGTGCTGCTGGGAGACGCGCGCGGTGAAGTGGGTGGCGACCGCGGCGAGGACCATCAGCGGGAGCGCGACGGGCAGGACGTGCGGCTGGAACTCGCCGAAGTTGAACGAGAAGGTGCCCAGCGACTGCATCCCGCCGGCGATCGCCTCGTTCAGCCGGACACCGAAGATGTCGGCGTTGGTGAACGACTCGATGTCGGCGCGGTCGAAGACGTAGTTGTACGGGTAGTTCGGCTGGAAGCCCCGCAGCACGTGGAACAGACCGATGAAGACCGGGAGCTGCACCAGCAGGGGGAGACAGCCGCCGAGGGGGTTGACCCCGTGCTCCTTCTGGAGCTTCTGCATCTCCTCGGCGAGCTTCTGCCGGTCGTTCTTGTACTTCTCCTGCAGCTTCTTGATCTGCGGCTGGAACTCCTGCATCTTCCGCATCGAGCGGACCTGGCTGATGAAGGGCTTGATCAGCAGCGCGCGCAGGGTGAAGACCAGGAAGATGACCGACAGCATCCACGCGAAACCGTTGGCCGGCCCGAGGACGAAGCCGAACACCTCGTGCCAGAACCACATGATTCCCGACACCGGGTAGTAGATGAAGTTCAGCACTGCTCTCGCTCCTCGGTGTGGGGGGTGTCGGCCCCCGTGTCGGCGGCGCGGCGGGGCCACCCGCACCACGTCCGGTGCCCGCGGGGCGGCACCGGGTCCAGGCCTCCAGGGTGCCAGGGGGCGCACTTGGCCACCCTGACCAGGGTCAACCCCGTGCCGATCACGACCCCGTGGGTGCGCAGCGCGCCGACGGCGTAGGCGCTGCAGCTGGGGTGGAAGCGGCACGAGGGCGGGAACAACGGCGAGATCCACCGCTGGTAGACGCGGAGCACGGCGACCAGCGCACGGACGGCGACGGACGGGCGGCGAGCACCGACGTCGGGGGACGCGGCCACCTCACCCACCGATGCCGTCCTCCTCGTCGGGGCCACGGGCGCGCGCCGCGGATGTGCTGCTGGGGCTTCCGTCTCCGTGGGTCGCGCCGGCCCCGGTGCTCGCCTCCATGGTGCCCGTCCACGCGCCCGGAAGCGACCGTCAGGGCAGGGTCGTCCCGCCCCCGTGGGAGCATCCGCAGCGTGTCGATCGCCGGAGGGCCGCCCCCCGAACGACCGAGCGGCGGGGACGGAGCGCAGCGGAGCACGACGCTCCGGAGCCGCGGGACGCGCCGCTCGCGCGCGGTCCACGGGGCCCTCGTGGCCGCCGCCCGCCGGGGCGCGGTCGTCGAGAAGGAGATCCTGGGGCTCGCCGAGCTGGTCGGTCCGGGCGACGTCTGCCTCGACATCGGCGCCGAGTTCGGGCTCTACACCCACATCCTCGCCGACCTCGTCGGCCCGGACGGCACCGTGCACGCCTTCGAGCCCCAGCACAGCGCCCACCGGGCCCTGCGGCTCGGGGTGCGCGCCGCCGGCCTGTCGTGGGTGCACCTGCACCGGCTCGCGCTCTCCGACACCCCCGGCACGGCCGAGCTCTCCGTCCCGCGGCGGCGCGGGCTGCCCGTGCACGGGCGCGCGTACGTCACCGCGGGGGCGCGGGACGCCGGCCCGAACCGCGAGTTCGCCGGCCACCGGCTGGAGTCGGTGGCGGTCGAGACGGTCGACGCCGTCGTGGCCGACCTCGCGCTGGGCGCAGTGTCCTTCGTGAAGGCCGACGTCGAGGGCGCCGAGGGCGCGCTGCTCGACGGGGCCGCCGCGACGCTCGCCACTCACCGGCCCCACCTCCTGCTCGAGATCGAGGACCGGCACACCCTGAAGTACGGCGTGCGCGCCGCGGACCTCTTCGACCACGTCACCGGCGAGCTGGAGTACCGGGCCTTCACGTGGTCGGCGGGCTGGCGGCCCGCCCCGGGGATCGTCGACACCGAGCGCAACTACCTCTTCAGTCCCTGAGCCGCAGGCGGGCCAGGGCCGCGTCGAGGTCCTCGCCGAGCTCGGCCGAGGTCGCGTCACCGGCGGCGGGCTGGGCCCGGATCACGAGGTCGGTCCCGGCGGGCAGCGCCTCCAGCCGTGGGCGCAGCAGGTGCCGCAGCCGTCGGCTGACGCGGTGCCGCACGACCGCGGGCCCGACGGCGCGACCGACGACGAGGCCCGCCCGCGCCGGGCGGTCCGGGGTCGGCGGGACCGCCGAGGGCGCCAGGGCGTGCACGACCAGGCGGCGCCGCCCGGCGCGCCGTCCCCGGCGCAGCACGAGACGGAAGTCCTGGGGCCGGGTGATCCGGAGGTCGCGGGGAAGCACGAGGGAGAGACGGGCGGACGAACCGGCGACCCGGCACACGACGACGGGACCGCGTCCACGTGGGAGCGGTCCCGTCTCGAGGTCGTGCCGGCGGGCCGGGCCCGCACACCGATCAGGCGCTGAGCGTCTCGCGGCCCTTGCGGCGACGCGCGGCGAGCACCGCACGCCCGGCGCGCGTCCGCATGCGCAGCCGGAAGCCGTGGGTCTTGGACCGCCGACGGTTGTTCGGCTGGAACGTGCGCTTGCCCTTGGCCACTTTCGCGTTCTCCTGCTCCAACGCGTCGCGTGAACACGACGCCACGGTGGGTGCCGGACGCCCCCGTGGGTCGTCGGCTCCGGTCGTGACCAGGGTAGCCGGTGCCGCCGGGCCCGGGCACACCCCGGGTCCGCACACTCGGGGCAGGGAGGTTGTGGGGTCCGCCGGGACCTTGTTAGCGTCCACCACTCGCCGAGGACGCGGGCCTCGGCCCCGGGTCCGGCACACGTGCCGCCCGAGCGGGGAGAGGAAGAGGACCTCGGGTGCTGGGGGGCGCCCGTCGCACCCGCTCGACACCGCCAACGAGCCGTCGTGCACAGTTGTGGACAAGGCTGTGGACGCGCATGCCCCACGCATGCCCACGGGCGAGTCGGCCGGTCCTCGCGCCGGGTCAGGGACGGAGGGGGTGCGCGGTGTCGGACCAGCTCTTCGACCTCGACGAGACCTGGGGCCAGGTCGTCGCCGAGCTCACCGCAGGCTCCGGCCACGGCGCCATGCTCTCCCCCCAGCAACGGGCCTGGGTGCGCGTCACGCGCCCGCTCGGGCTGCTCGACGACACCGCGCTGCTGGCCGCGCCGAGCGAGTTCGCCAAGGAGGCCATCGAGCGGGCGCTGCGCGACCCGATCGTCGCCGCGCTCTCCCGCCACATCGGCCGACCCGTGTCGCTCGCCGTCCGCGTCGACCACAGCGCGCGTCCCGCCCCGGAGCTCGGTCCCACCACGTCGCCGCTCCCGCGCGTGACGCTCCCGGCACCGACCAACGGCGACCCGTCCACCGACGGCCACCACGGCAACGACTCCGGCCCGGACACCGGCTATCTCGCGGCGACGTCCTCGCCGTCGGAGCCGACCTCGTCGCACCGGGCCGAGGCGATCGCCGCGGCGGCCGGCGTCGGGCGGGTCACCCACAACCCGGACCGGGCGCACCCCGAGGAGGAGGTCGACGAGGTCCGCGACGGCCTCGCCGCCGTCCACGAGATCTGGCAGCCCCGCGGCCCCGGCGAGCCGGTCACCGAGCTCCGCGACACCGGCCCGGACCCCGCGCGCGGTGCCCCGCGCTCGCAGACGCGCCTCAACGAGAAGTACACGTTCGACACCTTCGTCATCGGGGCGTCGAACCGGTTCGCGCACGCGGCCGCCGTCGCCGTCTCCGAGGCGCCGGCCCGCGCCTACAACCCGCTGTTCGTCTGGGGCGACTCCGGGCTCGGCAAGACCCACCTGCTGCACGCCGTCGGGCACTACGCCCAGCGGCTGTTCTCCGGCATGCGGGTGCGGTACGTGTCGACCGAGGAGTTCACCAACGACTTCATCAACAGCCTGCGCGACGACCGCAAGATCGCCTTCCAACGGCGCTACCGGGACGTCGACGTGCTGCTGGTGGACGACATCCAGTTCCTGGAAGGCAAGGAAGGAACCCAGGAGGAGTTCTTCCACACCTTCAACACCCTCCACAACGCGAACAAGCAGATCGTCGTGTCGTCGGACCGCCCGCCCAAGCGGCTCGAGACACTCGAGGACCGCCTGCGCACGCGGTTCGAGTGGGGCCTGATCACCGACATCCAGCCCCCCGAGCTCGAGACCCGCATCGCGATCCTACGCAAGAAGGCCGCCGGTGAGCGCATGGCCGCGCCGCCCGAGGTGCTCGAGTTCATCGCCGACCGGATCGAACGCAACATCCGCGAGCTCGAGGGCGCGCTGATCCGCGTCACGGCGTTCGCGTCGCTCAACCGCCAGCCGATCGACCTCCAGCTCGCCGAGATCGTGCTCCGCGACCTGATCCCGGACTCGCGGCAGTCGGAGATCACGGCGCCGACGATCATGGCGGTCACCGCCGAGTTCTACGGCGTCTCCATCGACGACCTCTGCGGCCCGGGCAAGACCAAGGCGCTCGCGCTGGCCCGCCAGATCGCGATGTACCTGTGCCGCGAGCTCACCGACCTCTCGCTGCCCCGCATCGGGCAGACGTTCGGCAACCGCGACCACACGACGGTCATGCACGCGGACAAGAAGATCCGCAAGGAGATGGCCGAACGGCGCCGGACCTACGAGCAGGTCCAGGAGCTCACCGCGCGTATCAAGCAACGCGCCCGCGGCTGACCGGCCCCTTTCCCGCAGCGAACGTGCTGTTCGCTGCTTCTACGCGCGCGAAGTCCCCGCTCGCACGCCGCTAAGGAGCCGAGAGCGGAACGATCACGCTGAGTCGATAATTTGCCCTCCTCGAGCGACACAGCGTGACCACTGGAGCAGGGGTCGCGCGACGAGCCGCGGTCCCCGGTCGCCGAACACCGAGGCCGGTAGCACACCGCGATCGTTCGACTCCCGATCGACCCACAGCTGGGGACAAGTCTGTGGACATCTGTCCGGGGCCGGTGGAAACGGGCGGGACGAGCGGGACGGAGCGCCGGCCGTCCACCGGACACGCCGCTCCGTCCCCGGATCCGGGCATCCTCCGCGCCGAGGTGTCCACACGGGGTCGGGCCGCCCCACCAGCGCCGACGGTCTCGATCCACACCACGCACAGGACCTACTGCTCCTGCTGTCTTTCTCTTCTAGGAGAACTCCAGAAGAACAGGTGGTGTGGACGCGTGGCGCGAGCTCCCGGAGCGAATCCGCCGCGAGCCGACCGGGCCACCCGATCGGCTCGAATCGGAGACGGGCCCGGAGTGTCGGACCCCTCCTGCACGCTCTACCGTGATGCACCCGCGCCGGGGTGCGTCCCCGCCCGGAGACGACACCGTGACGACACCGCACGGCCCAGCAGGGGGAGGACCCGCGATGAAGTTCCGCGTCGAACGAGACGCCCTCGCCGACGCCGTCGCCTTCGTCGCCCGCAGCCTGCCGAGCCGCGCGCCCGTCCCGGTCCTCGGCGGCGTGCTGCTCGACACCGAGGGCGACGGCACGCTGACGGTCTCGGGGTTCGACTACGAGGTCTCCGCCCGCGTCGAGGTCCCGGCGATGATCGGCGACGCCGGCCGTGCACTGGTGTCCGGTCGTCTGCTCGCCGACATCACCCGCGCCCTGCCCCCGCACCCGGTCGACGTCACGGTCGACGGCCCGCGCGCGGCCATCGCGTGCGGCAACGCCCGCTTCAGCCTCCCGACCATGTCGGCCGAGGACTACCCGCAGCTGCCGGACATGCCCCCGGTCGCCGGCGCGCTCGCGCCCGAGGTGTTCGCCCAGGCGGTCGGGCAGGTCGCGGTCGCCGCCGGTCGTGACGACACGCTGCCGATGCTCACCGGCATCCGCATCGAGATCGACGGCTCGACGCTGACGCTCGCGGCGACCGACCGGTTCAGGCTCGCCGTCCGCGAGTTCGCCTGGGAGCCGGGCGAGAGCGCGGGGGCGGGCGAGTCGGGCGAGGTCGCGCTGCTCGCCCCGGCCAAGACCCTCGCCGAGGCGGCCAAGACGCTGACGTCCTCGGGCTCGCGCATCGAGCTCGCGCTCGCCCGTGGCGACGGCCTGCTGGGCCTCGCGGGCGGCGGGCGCCGGTCCACCACGCGGCTGCTCGACGCCGAGTTCCCGCGCTACCGCCAGCTGCTGCCCAAGGAGCACACCTCGGCGGCGGTCATCGAGATCGGACCGCTCGTCGAGGCGATCAAGCGCGTCTCGCTGGTGGCCGAGCGCGGCACGCAGGTGCGCCTCGAGTTCGCGGACGACTCGCTGCGCCTCACCGCGGGCGGCGACGACGAGGGCAGCGCCGAGGAGGAGCTGTCCTGCCGGTTCGTCGGTGAGCCGCTGACCATCGCGTTCAACCCCGGTTACCTGCTCGACGGTCTGGGCGCCCTGGGTGCCGACCACGCGCACCTGTCCTTCACCACCCCGAGCCGGCCGGCGCTGCTGCGCCCCGCGAGCCCGCCCGGGGAGTCCGGCGACGACGGCGGTGCCGACGCGACCGAGCCCGCCGAGGGCGGCGCCACCGCGGTCGAGCCCGGCCCGGGTGACCACGCCGACGACCTCCCGGATCCCCGCCCCGGCTATCTCTACCTCCTGATGCCGGTGCGGCTCCCGGGCTGAGGCCCGATCGTCCCCGAGACTCCCGACCCGAGCGCAGACATGCCCCGCGGTGGGGGACTGACGAGAGGAACGCGACGTGCAGCTGGGGATGGTCGGTCTCGGACGCATGGGCGGCAACATGGCCGAACGGCTGCGGGCCGCCGGTCACGAGGTCGTGGGCTACGCCAACGACGGGTCCGGCGACGTGACGTCGCTGACCGAGCTCGTGTCGGCGCTCTCGGCGCCCCGCACGGTCTGGCTGATGGTCCCCGCGGGCGAGGCCACGAACTCGACGGTGAACAGCCTCGCCGACCTGCTCGAGGCCGGTGACCTCGTCGTCGACGGCGGCAACAGCAAGTTCACCGACGACGCCGTGCACGCCGAGCTGCTCGACGCCACGGGCGTTCGCTACGTCGACTGCGGTGTCTCCGGCGGCGTGTGGGGGCGCACCGAGGGCTACGGCCTCATGGCCGGCGGCAACGCCGCCGACATCGAGCGGCTGCTGCCGGTGTTCGACGCCCTGCGGCCGGAGGGCCCCCGCGAGGAGGGCTTCGTCCACGCCGGCCCGGTCGGCGCGGGACACTACGCGAAGATGGTCCACAACGGCGTCGAGTACGGCCTCATGCAGGCCTACGCGGAGGGTTACGAGCTGCTGTCCGCCGGCGGCCCGGTCGACAACGTCGGCGCAGTGATGAAGGCGTGGAGCCGCGGCACCGTGGTGCGCAGCTGGCTGCTCGACCTCATGGTCCGGGCGCTGGAGGCCGACCCGCACCTCGACCAGATCACCGGTTACGCCGAGGACTCCGGCGAGGGCCGCTGGACCGTCGACGAGGCGATCGTGCACGCCGTGCCGGCGCCGGTGATCTCGGCGGCCCTGTTCGCGCGGTTCGCCTCGCGCCAGGTCGACTCGCCGGCGATGAAGGCCGTTGCGGCGCTGCGCGCCCAGTTCGGTGGGCACGCCACGCACAAGGCGGGCGAGGCCGCGAACGAGCCGCCCACGGGAGGCTGAGCGCGTCGTCGAGGGCGAGCGGAGCGACGGGATAGGGATGTACGTGCGGGCGCTGTCGGTCACCGACTTCCGGTCCTGGGAGCAGGCCGACCTCGAGTTCATGCCCGGCGTGTCGGTGCTGGTGGGCGCCAACGGCCAGGGCAAGACCAATCTGGTCGAGGCCGTCGGCTATCTCGCGACCCTGTCCTCGCATCGCGTCGCGGGCGACGCGCCGCTGATCCGGCGGGGCGCCTCCTCGGCCACCGTGCGGGCGGTCGCCGTCAACGAGGGCCGCGAGCTCACGGTCCAGGTCGAGATCGCCAGCGGGAAGGCCAACCGCGCGCGGGTCAACCGGGCGCCGGTGCGCAGCCCGCGCGAGGTGCTGGGGATCGTCCGCACGGTCGTGTTCGCCCCCGAGGACCTGGCCTTGGTCCGGGGGGATCCGGGCGAGCGGCGCCGGTTCCTCGACGAGCTGCTCGTCTCGCGGGCGCCGCGCTGGGCCGGGGTGCGCGCCGAGTACGACAAGGTGCTGCGCCAGCGGTCGGCACTGCTCAAGACCGCGCGGCACGCCCGTGGCGACACGAGCACGCTCGACGTCTGGGACGCCCACCTCGCCCGCGCCGGCGCCGCGCTGGTCACCGGGCGCCTCGCGCTCACCGCCGCCCTCGCTCCCCACGTCACCGCCGCGTACGCCGAGGTGGCGCCGGAGTCGGAGCCGGTCGGGGCCCGCTACCGGTCGCGCGCAGAGACGGTGGACGCCCTCGGCGCCCCGGAGGCCGCCCTGCCGGCGGCGGAGGACGTCGAGGCGATGCTGCTCGAGGAGATGCGCCGGCGGCGCGGCCAGGAGATCGAACGCGGGGTGTGCCTCGTCGGGCCGCACCGCGACGACCTCGAGCTCACCCTCGGCGAGGGACCGGCGAAGGGCTACGCGAGCCACGGCGAGTCGTGGTCGCTCGCGCTGGCGTTGCGTCTCGGCGGGTTCGAGCTGCTGCGCGGGGAGGGGTCCGAGCCGGTGCTGATCCTCGACGACGTCTTCGCCGAGCTCGACGTCCGGCGCCGGCGCGCGCTCGCCCGCACCGCCGCGCGGGCGGAGCAGGTGCTCGTCACGGCGGCCGTGGACGACGACGTGCCCGACGACCTGCAGGGTGCGCGCTACGTAGTCGAATCGGGCACGGTCAGTGAGATGAC
Organism: Actinomycetospora sp. 2LY8.5; assembly: GCF_057180585.1. Classification (NCBI taxonomy): domain Bacteria; kingdom Bacillati; phylum Actinomycetota; class Actinomycetes; order Pseudonocardiales; family Pseudonocardiaceae; genus Actinomycetospora; species Actinomycetospora sp. 2LY8.5. The sequence goes on along the minus strand of NZ_JBXUHE010000007.1, from coordinate 14,455 downwards.
TGCGGTCGGTAGGGCGACAGGGGGTGGATCTGATGGCCCGGACGCGTGATCTCGGTGGAGGTCCTGGGGACAGACCTGTGGATGCTGTGGACAACTCGAGCAACAGATCCGCACCGGGCGGCGCATCGGGCCCGGATCCGGGGCGGGAGCAGGGCGACTCCCCGCCGGACGCTGTCCACATCCCTGATCGTGACCATCCGGGCACCTCGCGCGACGCCGCGACGGCCGGTGACGGGGCGACACGGCGCGGCGCCGACCTGGCCCGCGACGCCCTCGCGGCGGCCCGGGCGGCGACCGCCGAGCGCCGCGCCGCCGGGGGCGGCGGGGGCGGTGCGGCCGGGGTCCGCAAGCCCGTCCGGCGGTCCGGGACGGGCCTCGGGCGCCCCCGGCGGCGGGGCTGGTCGGGGGCCGGCTCCGACGACCGCGACCCGCAGACGCTCGGCCGCCTCGCGTCCCGGCTCTCGGGCGACCGCGGCTGGGCCCCGCGCCTGGCCAGCGGGTCGGTCTTCGGGCGCTGGGCCGAACTGGTGGGTGACGAGGTCGCCGAGCACGCCCGGCCCGAGTCGCTGCGCGACGGTGTCCTCACCGTGCAGGCCGACTCGACGGCGTGGGCCACGCAGCTGCGGCTCCTGCAGCGCCAGTTGATCGCCCGGATCGCGTCGGGCCTGGGCGACGGCGTCGTGACGAGCATGCGCATCCACGGCCCGGCCGCCCCGAGCTGGCGGCGCGGCCCCCGTCACGTGTCGGGCCGCGGGCCCCGTGACACGTACGGTTGAGCCCCACGATCGCTCCTGTGGGATTCTGGGGCGCGCAGAGACGCCTGCGAGAGCCGCGAAGGGTGCCTCTCGGCCGGTCGCACCCTCCCGACGTCGTTTCGTGCGACGTGTGACGCGCTGAGCCGCGTGCCCGACCCGTTCTGGAGAGGGTGACCCGGTAGACTGGAGTCAGTACTTCCGCCCGCGTGCGAGCCGCGCGGGCACGTGTCCACGCGAGGGAGACACCGGAGCCCGTGGCAGCCGCACAGAACTCGGCCCAGAAGAAGAACAACGGGGACTACAGCGCCTCGTCCATCACCGTCCTCGAGGGCCTCGAGGCCGTTCGCAAGCGGCCCGGCATGTACATCGGCTCCACCGGCGAGCGTGGTCTGCACCACCTGATCCAGGAGGTCGTGGACAACGCCGTCGACGAGGCGATGGCCGGCTACGCCACGAAGGTCGAGGTCACCCTCCAGGCCGACGGAGGCATCTCGGTGGTGGACGACGGGCGCGGGATCCCCGTCGACACTCACCCGGTCGAGAAGAAGCCGGCCGTGGAGATGGTGCTGACCATGCTCCACGCGGGCGGGAAGTTCGACGACAAGTCGTATGCGGTCTCCGGTGGTCTGCACGGTGTGGGCGTCTCCGTCGTCAACGCGCTGTCCACCGCGCTGGACGTCGAGATCCACCGCGACGGCCAGATCTGGACCCAGCACTACGCGCGTTCGGTGCCCGGCCCGCTCACCGAGGCCGGCAAGACGAAGAAGACCGGCACGAGCATCACGTTCTGGGCCGACCCGGACATCTTCGAGACGACCACCTACAACCTCGAGACGATCTCCCGCCGGCTGCAGGAGATGGCCTTCCTCAACAAGGGCCTCACCATCGTGCTGCGCGACGAGCGCAAGCCCGAGGGGTCCGAGGTCGGGGACGGCACCGGGGTCGACGATGCGCCGGACGCCGAGGGGTACGTCGCCAAGGTCAAGGAGCGCACGTTCCACTACCCGGGCGGCCTCGAGGACTTCGTCGCCCACATCAACCACGCCAAGGAGCCCATCCACCGCAAGCCGGTGGGGTTCCAGGCCGAGGGCACCGGCCACCAGGTCGAGATCGCGATGCAGTGGAACTCGGGCTACTCCGAGTCGGTCTACACCTTCTGCAACACGATCAACACCACCGAGGGCGGCACCCACGAGGAGGGCTTCCGCTCGGCGCTGACCGCCACGGTCAACCGCTACGCGCGCGACAAGAAGCTCATCAAGGAGAAGGACCCGGCGCTCACCGGCGACGACATCCGCGAGGGCCTCGCCGCGATCGTCTCGGTGAAGGTGGCCGAGCCCCAGTTCGAGGGCCAGACCAAGACCAAGCTCGGCAACACCGAGGTCCGCTCGTTCGTCCAGAAGGTCTGCAACGAGTACCTCGCCGACTGGTTCGAGGCGAACCCGGCCGAGGCCAAGACCATCATCAACAAGGCGGTCGGTTCGGCGCAGGCCCGTCTCGCCGCCCGCAAGGCCCGCGAGCTCGTGCGCCGCAAGACGGCCGGCGACCTGGGCGGCCTGCCCGGCAAGCTCGCCGACTGCCGCAGCAACGACCCGGAGCGCAGCGAGGTCTACATCGTCGAGGGCGACTCGGCCGGTGGCTCGGCGAAGTCGGGCCGCGACTCGATGTTCCAAGCGATCCTCCCGATCCGCGGCAAGATCATCAATGTCGAGAAGGCCCGGATCGACCGCGTTCTCAAGAACAACGAGGTCCAGTCGATCATCACCGCGCTCGGCACCGGCATCCACGACGAGTTCGATCTCGCCAAGCTGCGCTATCACAAGATCGTGCTGATGGCGGACGCCGACGTCGACGGCCAGCACATCCGCACTCTGCTGCTGACGCTGCTGTTCCGGTTCATGCGCCCGCTGGTGGAGAACGGCCACGTGTTCCTCGCGCAGCCGCCGCTCTACAAGATCAAGTGGAGTGGCCGGAACGCCGAGCCGGACTTCGCGTACTCCGACCGCGAGCGCGACGGCCTGCTCGAGGCGGGCCGGGCGGCCGGTAAGAAGATCAACAAGGACGACGGCGTCCAGCGGTACAAGGGCCTCGGCGAGATGAACGCCAAGGAGCTGTGGGAGACCACCATGGACCCCACCACCCGGATGCTGCTGCAGGTGACGCTGGACGACGCGGCCACCGCGGACGAGCTCTTCAGCGTGCTGATGGGCGAGGACGTCGAGTCGCGCCGGTCGTTCATCACCCGCAACGCCAAGGACGTGCGGTTCCTCGACGTGTAGTCGAGGTCGAGGGACGGGGGTGGCCGAGGTTTCCCGTGGAACCACGCATCCGCCCCGAAGTCGGGCGGGCCCGGTGACCGGCAGGAACACGCCGGCACCGACCGTCCGGGGGAGCCGGGAGAGCACCCCCGGCCCCGATAGCATCGACAGCGTCCGGCGCCTCGCGTCTGGGGCGCCAGGAGGGTGAGAACCGCGTGACCGAGACGACCCTGCCTCCCGGTGGGTCCGGCGACCGCATCGAGCCGGTCGACATCCAGCAGGAGATGCAGCGCTCCTACATCGACTACGCGATGTCGGTCATCGTGGGTCGCGCGCTGCCGCTCGTGGAGGACGGCCTCAAGCCGGTGCACCGCCGCGTCCTGTACTCGATGTACGACTCGGGCTTCCGGCCCGACCGCAGCTACGTCAAGTGCGCGCGCGTCGTCGGCGACGTCATGGGGAACTACCACCCCCACGGCGACTCCCCGATCTACGACGCGCTCGTGCGCCTGGCCCAGCCGTGGTCGATGCGCTACCCGTTGATCGACGGGCAGGGCAACTTCGGCTCGCCGGGCAACGACCCGGCCGCGGCCATGCGCTACACGGAGTGCCGTCTCACCCCGCTCGCGATGTCGATGCTCGCCGACATCGACGAGGAGACCGTCGACTTCGTCGACAACTACGACGGCCGCACCCAGGAGCCGTCGGTGCTCCCCGGCCGCGTGCCCAATCTGCTGATCAACGGCTCCGCCGGCATCGCGGTGGGCATGGCGACCAACATCCCGCCGCACAACCTGCGCGAGGTCGCCGACGGCGCGATCTGGGCTCTCGACAACCCGGACGCCTCCGAGGAGGAGACCCTCGAGGCGGTCATGGCGCGCATCAAGGGTCCCGACTTCCCCACCGCCGGCCTCGTCGTCGGCACCGACGGCATCGAGTCGGCGTACCGCACCGGGCGCGGCTCGATCCGCATGCGTGCGGTGGTCGAGGCCGAGGAGGACGCCAAGGGGCGCACGATCCTCGTCGTCACCGAGCTGCCCTACCAGGTCAACCCTGACTCGCTCATCGAGTCGATCGCGACGCTGGTGCGCGACGGCCGCATCCAGGGCATCGCCGAGATCAACGACGAGTCCTCGGACCGCGTGGGTCGCCGGATCGTCATCACGCTGCGCCGCGACGCCGTCGCGAAGGTCGTGCTGAACAACCTCTACAAGCACACGCAGCTGCAGTACAGCTTCGGCGTCAACATGCTCTCGATCGTCGACGGCGTGCCGCGCACCCTGCGGCTCGACCAGATGATCCGGCACTGGATCCGCCACCAGATCGACGTCATCGTCCGGCGCACGCGCTACCGCCTGCGCAAGGCCGAGGAGCGGGCCCACATCCTGCGTGGTCTGGTCAAGGCGCTCGACGCCCTCGACGAGGTCATCGCGCTGATCCGCGCGTCGGAGACCGTCGACGTCGCCCGCGCCGGCCTGATCGACCTGCTCGAGATCGACGAGATCCAGGCGCAGGCGATCCTGGACATGCAGCTGCGGCGCCTCGCCGCCCTCGAGCGTCAGAAGATCGTCGACGAGCTCGCCGAGCTCGAGGAGACGATCCGCGACCTCGAGGACATCCTCGCCCGCCCGGAGCGCCAGCGGCAGATCGTCCGCGACGAGCTCGGTGAGATCGTCGAGAAGTACGGCGACGACCGCATGACCCGCCTCGTCGGCTACGACGGCGAGGTCGCCGACTCCGACCTCATCGCGGTCGAGGACGTCGTCGTCACGATCACGCGCACCGGCTACGCGAAGCGCACCAAGACCGACCTCTACCGCGCGCAGAAGCGCGGCGGGCGGGGCGTGCAGGGCGCGACGCTCAAGCAGGACGACCTCGTGGCGCACTTCTTCGTCTGCTCCACGCACGACTGGCTCCTGTTCTTCACCAACAAGGGCCGCGTGTACCGGGCCAAGGCCTACGAGCTGCCCGAGGCCAACCGCAACGCCCGCGGCCAGCACGTGGCGAACCTCCTCGCGTTCCAGCCCGAGGAGCAGATCGCCCAGGTCATGCACATCAAGGACTACGACGCGGCGCCGTACCTGGTGCTCGCGACGAAGGCCGGCCTGGTGAAGAAGTCGCGGCTGACCGACTTCGACTCCAACCGTTCCGGCGGCCTCATCGGCATCAACCTGCGGGAGAACGACGAGCTCGTCGGCGCGGTGCTGTGCTCCGGGGACGACGACCTGCTGCTCGTCTCCGCCGAGGGCCAGTCGATCCGCTTCACGGCCACCGACGACGCGCTGCGCCCGATGGGCCGGGCGACGTCGGGCGTCACGGGCATGCGGTTCAACTCCGGTGACGAGCTGCTCTCGCTCGGTGTCGTGCGCGAGGGGACGTTCCTGCTGGTCGCGACCGGCGGCGGGTACGCCAAGCGCACGCCGATCGAGGAGTACCCGGTGCAGGGCCGGGGCGGCAAGGGCGTCCTGACGCTGCAGTACGACCGTCGTCGCGGCACCCTCGTCGGCGCGCTCATCGTCGAGCTCGACGACGAGCTGTACGCGATCACGACGAGTGGTGGGGTGATCCGGACGACGGCCAAGTCGGTTCGTAAGGCGGGCCGCCAGACCAAGGGGGTGCGCCTGATGAACCTCGGGGACAACGGCACCCTGCTCGCCATCGCGCGCAACGCGGAGGAGGCGGCCGATCCCGACGCCGGCGGATCGACCACCCAGCCCGAGCCGTGAGTCACACGGTGATCCAGCCCTGATCTTCTCCCGTCACCGACCGACGAGACGAGTCCTTCCGTGAGCACACCGAGCAAGCCGGACGAGCCGGACCCCGCGACGCCGGAGGCGGCGAGCGGGGGCGGGACGCGGACGAGCACGCAGGAGCCCACTCCGGAGCCGGGCCGCAACGGGGACGCGGAGTCGACGACCCGGGTGGACGCGGTCGAGGACGAGTCGCCGTCGGGGGTGGCGTCCTCGTCGGCCGCGTCGGAGGAGACGCACGGGTCCGAGCCCGCGGCGAACGGCGAGGCCGCCGCGCCCTCCGCGCCCTCCGTGCCCTCCGTGCCCTCCGCGACCCCGGAGAGCGAGACGTCGGGCGGACCCGCGGGTCCGCCCCCGCCGTGGCAGCGCGGCGGGGCGGCCGCCGGCCCGCCGTCGGGTTCGATCCCGACCGGCAACCGACCCGCCGGCGCGCCCACGTCGGGCGGCCAGCCGCGGCCCGGTCCGGGCGGTCCCGGTGGTCCCGGTGGTCCCGGTGGTCCCGGTGGTCCCGGTGGCCCTGGTGGTCCCGGAGGCGGGCCGCCGTCCGGGCCGTTCCCGCGTCCCGGCGGCCCCGGTGGATCCGGTGGTCCGCAGGGACCCGGCTACGGGCGCGCCCCCGGTGACGGGTCGGGGACGCCGGCGGGCGGCATCCCCATCGCGGCGCGCACCGCGCCCGCCCCGGGGACGGCGCGCACGGGCGGCACGGGCGGCACGGGCGAGGGTCAGGGCGGGCCCGGGACGACGAGCTCGTCGGGCATCGACGCGCCGACCAACCAGCTCTCGCCGGAGCAGCTCGGTCTGCGGAACCGCGACGAGGAGACCCGTCGCGAGCCGGACGACGTCGCGGAGCTCTCGGCGGGGCGCCCCCGCAGCGGCAAGGCGCCACGCCGGGCGAGCCTGCAGGTGCGCCGGTTCGACCCGTGGTCGGTACTGAAGCTCGCGCTGGTGCTGGGCGTGGCCCTGTTCTTCGTGTGGATGTTCGCCGTCGGTGTGCTCTACGCGGTGCTCGACGGCATGGGCGTGTGGGCGCAGCTCAACGGCACCTACCAGGACCTGACCTCCGATGCGGGGGGCGGCGGCGAGCTCATCACGGCCGGCGGGGTCTTCGGCGTCGCGGCGGTGATCGGCGTCGTGAACATCATCCTGTTCACCGCCCTCGCGAGCGTCTCGGCGTTCATCTACAACATCTCCGCCGACGTCGCCGGCGGTATCGAAGTCACGCTGTCCGAGCGCGACTAGGCCCCCGTCGCCGGGACGACAGAGGGCGGATCCCGGTGTCGGGCGCCCGGTGACCGTCGGGTACCGTGACGTCCGCACTTGGGTTGGTTCCTGTCAGGGCCCATAGCTCAGTTGGTTAGAGCGCGTCGCTGATAACGACGAGGTCGCTGGTTCAAATCCAGCTGGGCCCACCCCCCAGGTGCACCCGATCGACACGAACGGCCCCGGAGCGTCGCGCTCCGGGGCCGTCGTCGTCCGGCGTGGCTGTCTCAGCCGGAGAACGTCGCGGCGTGGTCCGAACCCTTGCGCTGGGCCTCCCAGGCCTCCACGACGTTGTTGGGCACGCGGCCGCGATCGGACACCTCGAAGCCCTGGGCCTTGGCCCACTCCCGGATCTGCTTCGAGGTCTCGCGGTCGTAGCCGCCGGGGGACGTGGCCCGAGGGGTGCCCGTGCCGGCCCCGGAACGGCGGCGCCCGTTCGAGCGACGGCCCCCGGTGCGGCGCGCGGCGGCGACGTACTCGGCGAGTGCATCGCGCAGTCGGGCGCTGTTCTTGTCGTCGAGGTCGATCTCGTAGGTCACGCCGTCGAGTGCGAACTCGACCGTCGTGATGTCCTCGGCCTCCTCGCCGGTCAGGTCGTCGACCAGGGTGACGATGGTCTTCTGTGCCATGGCTGGCGTGACTCCTCACTACATCATCGAACCGATGAGGTGCCGTGTATTCGTTGCGCGGCGAGAATAGCAAAGGAAAGACGGCACGTTCGACGGGGAGGAGTTTCGTGCTGCGAACGTCACGCCGTGGGCGACAAATACGCGACCAGACCGTCCAACCCGGTTCCGAACACATCCGTTCCGAACAGCTCACTGAGCCGTTCGGCGTCGTCGAGGTCGCAGTCGAAGAGCACCGACCAGGAGACGAAGGATTCCCCGGTGCTCGTCACGGGATGGACGCGGATCGTCGAGCGGTAGTCGTGCACCGGGAACGGCGAATCGAGGATCGCGTAGGTCAGCCGTCGCTCGCGGTCGTCGAGGGCGACGAGGCTTTCGCGCACGCTACCGCCGTCGCCGAGGGTGAGTCGTCGCACGGCGCCCACCTGGTCGGTGTGTGCGCCGCCCTCGAGTTCGCTCGCGGCGATCGCGGGGTGCCAGGAGGGCAGTCCGTCGAAATCGCGGATCACTCGCCACACGGTGTCGGCGTCGGCCGGGATCACCGCGCTGGTGGTCACGTCGGGCATCTCTCACGTCCTTCTGGTCAGGGGCTCTCGGTCCCCGGGCGCAGGTCGACGAACGCCCGGGTCGTGGCGGTCAGGGCTTGCTCCGTGGGCAGTCGCTCCATGCTGCTGGCCCCGTAGAAGCCGTGGCAGGCGCGCGTCCGCGAGAGCACGTACGCGGCGTCCTCCGGCGACGAGACGGGCCCGCCGTGCACGAGCACGAGGACGTCGTCGCGGACCGAGCGCGCCGCGTCGGCCCATTCGTCGACCAGTGCGACGCAGTCGTCGAGCGTTTTCGCCGTCTGTGCGCCGATCGTCCCGCCAGTGGTCAGTCCCATGTGGCAGACGACGATGTCGGCGCCGGCCTCGGTCATCGTCCGGGCGTCCTCGCCGGAGAACACGTAGGGTGTGGTGAGCAGATCCTCGTCGTGCGCGGCGGCGATGAGTTCGACCTCACGGTCGAAGCCCATCCCGGTCTCCTCGAGATTCACCCGGAAGGTGCCGTCGATGAGGCCGACGGTCGGAAAGTTCTGCACCCCGGCGAACCCGAGCTCGCGGAGCTCGCGCAGGAAGCGCGAGCGGATGAGGAACGGATCGGTGCCGTTCACGCCCGCGAGCACCGGTGTGTGGCGCACCACCGGGATGACCTCGCGCGCCATCTCCACGACGATGTCGTTGGCGTTGCCGTAGGCGAGCAATCCCGCCAGCGAACCGCGGCCGGCCATGCGGTATCGGCCGGAATTGTAGATGACGACGAGGTCGATACCGCCCTCTTCCTCGCAGCGCGCGGACAGGCCGGTGCCGGCGCCGCCGCCGACGATCGGCTCGCCACGGTGGACCTTGGCGCGCAGTCGCTCCAGGATCTTGGCGCGGGTCACGGGCGTCCTCCGGTGATCTCCCCCAGCGCCGCGACGAGCGTCGCGGCGAACTCGGGGTCGTTGACGTGGTGGGGGCTCTCGACCACCCGGTGGGTGTCGTCGGTGCGGACGTGCTCGCGCAGGGTGTCGAACAGCGCGGCGTCCGCCTCGGGGTCGGCGAAGGGCATGTCCGGCGCGTCGAGGGCCGAGACGCCGCCGAGGGGCAGCACGAGGCGGACCGGGCCGGGGCAGGCGTTGAGCCGGTCGGCGAGGAACTCCGCGGCGGCGCGGTTCTCCTCGGGCGTGGTGCGCATGAGCGTCACCTGCGCGTTGTGCTCGTAGAGGGTGCGTCCGCGGAACCGGTCCGGGACGGTGTCGGGCGCTCCGAAGTTGACCATGTCGAGCGCGCCGACCGACCCGACCCAGGGGACGCCCGTGCGCGCGATCGCCCCCAGGCGGTCCTCGGTGGCCGCCATGACGCCGCCGACGACGAGGTCGGCGATCTCGGTGGTGCTCACGTCGACCACGGCCGCCACCAGCCCGTCGTCGACGAGCTTCTCCATCGCCCGCCCGCCGGTGCCGGTCGCGTGGAACACCAGGCAGTCCCACTGCTCGCTGACCGCCTCGGTGACCGCGGTCACGCATGGCGTCGTCACCCCGAACATCGTCAGGCCGAGGGCCGGCTTGTCCTGCGCCGCGGGCGGCTCGGTGGCGATCATGCCGCCGAGGGCGTGCGCGGCGTTGCCGAGCACCCGCCGGCTGATGCGGTTGAGCCCGGCGACGTCGGTGACCGAGTACATGAGCGTCAGGTCGACCGAGCCGACGTAGGGCGCGACGTGGCCCGAGGCCACCGTCGACACCACGATCTTCGGAAGCCCGACCGGGAGCCGCTGCAGCGCCGGTGTCACCAGCGCGGTGCCACCGGACCCGCCGAGCGCGATCACCCCGGCGACGTCGTCGCGCGCCGGGAGCCAGCGCTCGAGCGCGGCGCTCATCGCCGAGACCGAGCTGCCGCGGTCGCCCGTGAACGCCTCCGCGCCGGCGATCTCGCGCGGACCGATGTCCGCGGTGCTCGCGCCCGGGTCGCTGGTGCCGACGTCCACGGTCGTCACCGCGTGCCCCGCATCGCGCAGGAGCCCGGCGACGTACCGGAGCTCCTCGCCTTTCGTGTCGAACGTGCCCACCACGTAGGCACGACCCGCCCCGGCCATCCGAGCTCCCGTCCACGACGCCGTCGTCCGCGAGAGTCCTACCGCTCAGGAGCCACCCGGCGCGAGGCCCTCCGACGATCAACGGACGTTCCGACCGAAGGGCACCTTCGATCGAACGAGCGGGCGAGGGGGCACCCTTCGCCGGATGGCGCCGTGGCGCGAGAGGCGCGTCCGGTCGGTGCTTCAGCCTGTCGATCATGCGCCGGGTGCCGCTCGCTGTGACGAGGAGGGCTCTGCGGGTGCTGGGGTACCGTGGTCGGGGTCGTCATGGGAAGGAGCGCGGTGAAGGCACTCGTCACGCTCGCCCTGGCCGCCGGGGCGGTGCTCCTCCTTCGGCGCCACCGCGAGCAGCAACCCACCAAGGACGTCTGGCACGAGGCGACCACCACGGCCTGACCCTCGGGGACGTAGCTCAATTGGCAGAGCACCGCCTTTGCAAGGCGGGGGTTGAGGGTTCGATTCCCTTCGTCTCCACTGCTGTGACCAGCAGAAACGTGTTTCACGGGAAACATCAACTGTCCTCCTCGTCGCTGTGGTTCACATCTGGTGCACAGACCGCCGCGTCCATCCGGTCGGCGAGGTCGTCGAGCCGGTCCGGGAACAGGTGGCCGTAGAGGTCGAGGGTCAGCGTCGCGGTCTTGTGGCCGAGCATCTGCTGGACGACCTTCACGTCCGCGCCCGAGGCGATCGCCAGGGACGCCGCGGTGTGCCGTAGTTCGTGCGGGTGGAAGCCGGGTGGTCCGACGAGACGCACGGCCGGATCGAAGGTGTTGCGTCGGAAGTTCCGCCCGCGCAGGACGCCGCCGCTCGGCGCGCTGAACACCAGGTCGTCGGCGTCCTTGCCGGCCACCAGCGGTTCGAGGTCCGCCAGCAGGAAGCGCGGCAGGGGCACGGCGCGCCGGGCGTGGGTCTTGGGTGCGCCCCACACGAGCCGGCCCTTCACCTCGGTCACCGACTCCGCCACCGCGAGCCGGCGGCGCGTGAGGTCGACCCGCTTGGCCCGCAGGGCGGCGGCCTCCCCCCAGCGCAGGCCGGTGTAGGCAAGGAGGCGCACCAGCGGCGAATAGTCCTCGCACGCCTTCGCGAGCAACGCCACCGACGCGTGGTCGAGGTAGCGGTGATCCCTCAGCGCCGGCCGTCGGATGCGGATGCCGGCGGCCGGGTTCTTCGTGATCCGCTCGTCGGTGACCGCCCACGCCATGATCAGTGAGAACACGCGGTGGACCTTGTCGACCGAGCTGGGCGAGAGACCGGTCCCGAGTTGGGTCACCCACGCCTGGACCTCGGCGTGACGCACGGACGAGAGCGCGGTCGTCCCCCAGCGCGGGACGATGTAGTTGTCGACGGCTCCGCGGTACCGGTCGTAGGTGGACGGGGTGAGGTGACCTTGGACGGCGAGCCACTGAGCCGCCCACTCGCCGACGATCGTGCGACCGGCGGCCGGGGAGACGTAGGTGCCGGACCGCATCCCGTGCTCGACCGACGTCGCGTAGTCCTGAGCGTCGCTCTTGCGGCGGAAGCTCTTGGCCCGCTGCTCGCCGGCCGGGTCGCGCCAGCGAACGAGCCAGCGGGCGCCCGTCCCGTAGCGGGCGCTGCGCACCGGCTTGCCGTCGGGGCCCTTGCGGTGCCAACGGTCGTCGATCTCGGCCATCACGCCACGTCCTTGTTCGGCGACTCGCGGTTCAGCCAGGCGTGGAAGCGCTCCCGCGGGATGAGGTACCGCTTGCCCATCCGGATCGCGGGGATGTCGCCGGCACGGACGTGCTCGTACGCCTTGCCGCGCGCGATCCCGAGGAGGACGGCGACGTCCTCGACGCTGTAGGTCAGGGACTCCATGCCCTCAGTCCTCCCGCGTCCGTCGGCCGAGGTGGCCGAGGTGGCCGAGGTGGTTGTGGGCGTGGTCGAGGTGGTCGGCGAGGTCGTCGACCAGGTCGCGGGCGTCGGTCAGGTGGTCGTAGGCGTGGTAGAGCGCGCTGGCGGGGTCGGTGCCGCGGTCGTCGTAGTGCTCGGCCGGGCCTGCGCGATTCAGACCGCGGGTGAGGAAGTCGAGGACCTGCGGGAATCGGTGGACGAGCTCGGAGAGGTTGCCGACGACGGCGTAGGTGTCGGGGCCGTCGAGGGCGCCGCGCATGGTGGCGTGGTTGGCGCTGCGGACGGCGTCGGCGGCGCGCTCGATGTCGCGGGCGACGAGGTTGGTCATCGCTGGACCTCCTGCGGCGGGATGTCGGCGGCGCGGTCGGTGGCGGCGCCGAGCTGGTGGGCGAACTCGCCGGCGCTGCTCGATACCGCCGGGCCGAGGGTCGGGAAGGCGGCGAAGAGCAGCACGAGGGTCACGACGCCGGAGACGAGCGCGGGGGCGGCCTTGTGGCTCTTGATCAGGAGCGCGGTGACGAGGCCGGCGATGACGACCATGGCGATGAGGTTCATCGGTGGGCCCGCCGTCCGTGCGCGGCGATGCGGTCGCAGTACTCGGCGTAGTCGCCGAGGTATGGGACGCGGATGCGTTCGCAGTCGCGGCCGAGCCCGGAGAGGTAGGCCACGCCGGGGTCGGCGTTGGCGTGCTCCTGTCCGAGCGGGCGGGCGTCGGTGCCGTGGAGCATCTCCAGTGAGTCCGCCGGCACCCGGAAGCTCAGCCGGAGGGCGAACTGGTCGCGGGCGTAGCCGCCGCCCACGGCGGTGGCCTCGAACCGCTGGGCCAGCATCAGGACCCGGAACGCCGCCTTGCGGCCCTCGGAGAGCAGCCGCAGCACGGCAGTGCGGATGCGCTCGCCGACCGGGACGCCCTCGCCGCGCTTGGGCCTCGGGACGCCGTCAGCGGCGCGCAGCAGGCCCGGGAACTCTTCGAGCACCACCAGGACGGTCGGGCACTCCGGCGACGGCTCGATCTTGTCGCGGCGCGGTGGGATGGTGGCCAGCCGGCGGTCCATCTCGGCGACCAGGTCTTCGAGCAGCACGGCGTGCGCGGCGATGTCGTGGGTGCCGGTGACCTGGTGAGGCCGGTGGGCGGTGTCGTCCCAGGCGCGGCCGAGCAGGAGCCCGGTGATGTCCGAGCCGGTGACGAGAACGTCGGGCGCGGCGGCGAGCTGGGCGAGCAGCCCGTAGGTGAACACGCTCTTGCCCGAGCCGTTCATCCCCTGCACCGCGAGGTGGGCCGGGTCGGTGATCGCGTGCCCGAGGGTGATGGCGTCCTCGGTGCGGCCGAGGATCACCGACTCGCACCCGGAAGCCACGGTGACCGGTGGGAGGCCGAAGCCGTCGCGCAGCGGGTCGGCGTCGAGCAGGTGCAGGCGCACCCAGCGGCCCGCGACCGGTTCGACCCGCAGGGCGTGGGCGCCGAGGGTGTGGGCGAGGCGGGCGCCGTTCTCGCCCTTGGTGAAGTCGCCGGGCTCCTGGCCGGCCATGAGTTCGACGGTGAACGAGGTCGGTGGCCCGACGCGGACCTCCCCGACCCGTGGAGTGCGGATCGTGATGCCCGCGGCGACCTGCACGTACTGGCACAGCTCGATGCCGGTGCAGGCCTCCCGGAACACCGCCTTGAGCGAGGCCGCGAACGCCAGCACCGAGGCCTCGTGCTCCCGGCGGGCGCGCTCGGCACGGAGCCGCGCGAACAGCCCGAGGCCGTGGGCCCCGGGGCCGCGAGCACGGCCGGAGCGGTGCTCGAGGCGCCGCGTGTGCTCGAGGGCCGTCATCACGCCGCCCCTCTTTCCTGGCAGCGCCAGCAGATCGTCCCGTCGACCGCCGGGAGCGCGAACAGGAGCGAGCAGCCGGGGCACATCGGGTCCCGGTCGACATCGGGGTCCGGGTCGCCCGCGGCCCGCGCCCGTCGGATCGCGCGCAACTCCGTCGGCGAGTGACCGGCCCAGATACCGAAGCTCTGGCCGGACTCGACGGCGTAGGTCAGGCACTCGCGGCGCACCGGGCAGCGTCCACAGATCGCGCCTGCGGTGACGAGCGCTCGTGCGTTGGCCGCCGAGGTGTAGTCCTCGGAAGCAGGAAAGAAGGTCTCGGGATCACCGTCCCGGCAGGCCGACCGTGCCTGCCAGTCGAGGCCGACGATCCGTGTCATCACGCCCTACCTTCAGAGGTGCGGCCGGAGCTGGTGTTGGCTCCGGGTGTGCAGGCGGAGCGGGGATGGCTTCCATCAGAGCTGCCGTCAATGGCCGTAGGCTGCTGTTCCCCCCGCTCTGCCCCCTGCT
>NZ_JBXUHE010000006.1:0-241829 GCF_057180585.1 Actinomycetospora sp. 2LY8.5 | reverse complement strand
GCCGTCGGGCTCGCGAACTCTCAGCCAGGCTCTCGACGAGCTGCGTCAGCATGGCGATGCACCGACGGCACCGGGGTGTCACGGCAAGCTACTCAGCCCGCCGCGCCACCAAGGGTCAAGCAGTGAGGCGTCAGCGCACCTGGGCGGCCTTGCGGTCGCGGCGGTGCAGCACGTAGCCCAGCGGCGCGGCGGCGGCGTGCAGCAGCTTCGCCGGCGGGCTCGTCAGCGCGCGGCCCTGCTCGCGGAACCCGCGGCCGTCGTCCCAGGAGAAGCGGGCGTAGTTCGCCGCCGCACGCACGAATCCGCGCGGGTCGTAGCGGAACCAGCCGAGCTCCTCGTTCAGCGTGACCTTCCAGCGCAGCGCGAACGCCGGCGCCCGCCAGATCGCGGCCGCACGGCTCTTCTGCGTGATCGAGTCGTCCCCGTCGACGTGGTAGGTGCGCAGCACCTCGTTGACGAAGCGCGTCCGGTAGTGCCGCGAGATGCGGTTCCACACGATCGCGTCGGGCACGTTGGGCTGGCCCTCGACCTCGGGGCCCTCGGGGAACGGGAACTCGCGGCGCACCGCCGTGGTCTGGAAGCCCCACTTCTCGCCGGTGACCCCGTACCGGTAGCGGATCTCGAGCGCGTCCGAGTCGGTGGGGTCGTGCGGGAAGCGGGAGCCGACGATCTCGCCGTGCTGGTCGTCGCAGAGCGCGGTGACCGCCGAGAACCCCGGGCGCTGGTCGTCCGGGATGCCCTTCCAGTGCGCCGCGAAGCGCTCGAGCGCCTCGGGACGGCACTCGTCGTCGGAGTCCAGCGGCAGGAACAGCTCGCCGCGGGCCTCGCGGGCGCCGAGGTTCGCGGCCTTGTGCTTGCCGCCGTGGTCCTGGCGCAGGTACCGGATCGGGAAGTCCGCCTCGGCGCTCCAGCCGGCCACGAGCTCCTCGGAGCCGTCCGTCGACCCGTCGTCGACGATCAGCCACTCGAAGTCGCGCAGGGTCTGCGCCTGCAGGCTCTCGTACACGCGGGGCAGGGTGTGCGCCCGGTTGTAGCTGGCGGTGAACACCGTGAACAGCGGCTCGGGGAGCGGGGCCACCTCCAGGAGGTTACCCGGGTCGCCGGGAGGGCCCCGGCGGGGTCGTCGGACCCCTTCGCCCGGGTCGCTCGGTCGTGTCGGTGGCGTGTCTCTACGCTGCCGCCATGAGCCTGCACCACATGGGGGCTGCCGCCGGCGCTGTTCCCGCCGTCGTCCTCGGCGGGTACGAGGCAGGGCTGGCCGTGGTCGGTTCGCTGGGCCGAGCGGGTGTCCCCGTCGTCACCGTGGTGTCGTCACCCCGGGAGACGACCCGGCACTCGCGGCACGTCGCCGCGTCCGTGACCGCGCCGGATCCGGCCGACGACCCGACCGGGTACGTCGGAGCGCTGCTGCGGCTCGCCGACACCCACGGATCGGGCGTCGTCATCCCGACCACCGACGAGGCCCTCGAGGCCGTCTCGGCCCATCACCCCACGCTCGCCGCGCGGCACACCGTCGCCGGCCCGACCGAGCCCGTCGCGCAGACGTTCCTCGACAAGCGGATCACCAGCGAGCTCGCCGACCGCGCGGGTGTCGAGGCCCCGCGCACGGTGTCGCCGGGCTCGTACGGCGAGCTCGAGTCGCTCCTCGAGCGCCTGCGCTTGCCGTGCCTGGTGAAGCCGGCGGAGAGCTACCGCTACAACCGGGCGTTCGGCGTGAAGATGAAGCGCGTCCACGCGCCCGACGAGCTGCGCAGCGCGTGGGGCGAGGCCCACGAGCTCGGGATCGGCACGATGATCCAGGAGCTCATCCCGGGCCCGGAGACCGGCGGCGTCAACTACAACGTCTATGTCGTCGACGGCGAGCCCCGCGTCGAGATGACCTCTCGCAAGCTGCGCCTGTCGCCCTCCGACTTCGGCTACCCGTGCGCGGTCGTCAGCCGATACGTCCCGGAGGTGATCGAGCCGGGCCGCGCGATCGTCGCCGCCATGGGTCTCGAGGGCTTCGCCAACGTCGAGTTCAAGCAGGACGAGCGCGACGGCCGGTACAAGCTCATGGAGGTCAACGGCCGGCCCAACATGTCCGGCCGGCTCGCCGTGCGATGCGGCGTCGATTTCCCCCTGCTGACCTACCGCCACCTGGTGCACGGCGAGGTGCCGAGCGCGCCGTCCTGGCCGGAGGGGGTGCACTGGGTGAACGAGTTCAAGGACAGCGCCACCCTGCTCGACCGGTGGCGCGACGGGCGGACGCCCTGGCTGCGCGGCCTGCGGCCCTACGTGTCGAGCGGCGTCTTCGCGACGTTCGACGCGTGCGACCCGCGGCCCTTCCTGGCCCGCGTGCGCGACCGCGTGGGGACGGACAAGACGCCGGCACACGCGCCCGCGCGCTGAGGACACCCGACCCCGCCGGACGGATGGGGAGGCGCCGTCCCGGGTGGCCCCGCGCGCACGGCGGACCCGGACGAGTCCGAGAGCTCCCGCTCCGTGGACGGCGTCACCGTGACGCCGCCGAGCGTGGTGCGCCGGGTGTGCCCGGCGGCGGGAACACCACCTGGATCGTGGTCTCCGGTGGGACGCGTGGGAGTGGGTGCCGTGCCCGTCGTCGAGGCCGGCGCGGGCGTACACCATGCACGTTCACCGGGCCGGTGCCGGGAGCTTCCCCGGGACGGGGCAGAGTGACCCCCACGGTCGGCACCGCATCACCATCCTGGCGCGGGGCCCTGCTCGATCGTCGAAGCTCGATCGTCGGAACCGGACCCCGTCCGGAGGGGTCCGGTGCGCCAGCGCCGGAGGTGGGCATGCCCGCGGATCACGGCACCGACCCGCAGCGCACGACCACGATCCACCCGGTCGCCCCGGAGTCGCTCGCCCGCGCCGACGCCCGTGCCGCCCTGCTCGAGCGGACGAACCATGCCGTGGTGACCGCCACCCTCGTCCCCTCCCCCGACCCGCGGGGCAGCGCCGCGGAGCTCGACGCCGTGCTCACCGCCCCCGTGGCCCGCACCGGTGAGCCCGGCCTGCGCGCGCTGCTGCTGCGCCAGAGCCTCGTCGCCCGCGTGCTGCTCGCCGCGGAGCCGGGCGGCACCTCCGTCCCGGTCGCACCCGACACCGAGACCGACACGAAGACCGACGCCCAGCTCGACGAGCTGCTCGAGCTCGTCGCCGCGCACGGCCTGTCGCTGTTCGGCGCGGACGCGCAGATGCTGCGGGCCCGCCGCGCGCTGCTCGTCGGGGACGAGGAGGCCGCGCTCTCGGCCGTGGCGACCGGCCTGGCGCACCTCGAGGAGCCCGTGCTCGTCGACCACGCCCCCACCCTCGTCGAGCACCACCACAACGTGCGGTGCTCCCGGCGTTTCGCGGCCGGCACGCTGGTGTCGCTGGGCCTGCACGATCTCGCCGACACGCTCGTCGAGCAGCCCGGGGAGGACGGGACCGGCGGGTACGACCGCGTGCGCCTGGGAGTGTCCTGGGGCCTGCGCCTCGAGCGCGCCGGGCGGCCCGGCGGCGAGCGCCTCCGCGACGCCCTCGCCGTCGCCGGACGCCTCTGCCACCACGCGGCGGGTACCCAGCGCCCGCTGCTCGCCGCCGCCGGCGTGCTCGCGCGCCCGAGCCGGGGGCCGGCGCGCACCCCCGAGGAGCGCCGGGTCGCGCGCCGCGCCGCCGCCGCGCTCGCCGCCGGCAACGTGGTGCCCTCCCAGCACGACCGCCTGATCGTCGAGCTGGCCCGAGCCCGCGCGCTCGAGCGCGCCGGCGACGACGACGCCGCGGTCGCCGTGCTCGCGCACCGCCGGGCGTGCCCGCCCCGGGGCGAGGCGAGCCTCATGCTCGCGGTCACCCGTGAGCTCGCGCGGCTGCGCACCCGGATCGCGACCTCCGGCGGCCCCCGCCAGGCGGCCGAGACCGCGCTC
This sequence comes from Actinomycetospora sp. 2LY8.5, assembly GCF_057180585.1. Lineage (NCBI taxonomy): Bacteria > Bacillati > Actinomycetota > Actinomycetes > Pseudonocardiales > Pseudonocardiaceae > Actinomycetospora > Actinomycetospora sp. 2LY8.5. The sequence goes on along the minus strand of NZ_JBXUHE010000006.1, from coordinate 237,924 downwards.
GGCGAGTACGTCGCCGACCTCGAGGCCGAGCTGTGGGCGCTGCACCGCGCGCGGGCGCTGTCCCTGCACACCGGGCTCGCGCACGACCGCCTGCGCCGCGAGCACGGGCAGGTCACCGCCCTCGCGCTCGCCGACCCGCTGACCGGCCTGCCCAACCGCCGCGCGCTCGACCGCCACCTCGAGGAGGTCCTCGCCGGGTCCCCCGCCGTCGCGATGATCGACGTGGACCGCTTCAAGCAGATCAACGACACCACCTCCCACGCCCGCGGCGACGAGGTGCTGCGCGGGGTGGCGACGGCGCTGCGGTCCTCGCTGCGGGCCCCGGACCTCGTCGCGCGCTACGGGGGCGACGAGTTCGTCGTCGTCCTGCCCGACACCGCGGTCGCCGACGCGGCCGCCGCACTGGGCCGCGCCCGGGCGACGGTGGCCGAGCTCCCCGCCGCCCAGGGACGGCCGGTGACCCTCTCGGTCGGCGTGGTCGCGGCCCGCAGCGGCGAGGGCCCGGACGACGTCCTCGCCCGCGCCGACGCCGCGATGTACGCCGCGAAGAGGGCAGGCGGCGACGCCGTCCGCACCCACGACGGGCCCGCGACCGGAGCCCTCCCCGTGAGCCGCGGGTGAAGGCGCCCGGCGCACGCCCCGGCCGGACGCCGGAGACGCGGTCGTAGGATCGGTGCGTCGAGCCCCGGACCCGGGGCCGGTCCGCGCAGGAACGGCAGGAGTGGGAGTCACCGAGCCGATGCCGCCGAGCCCGACCGCCAGCCCGACAGCCGTTGTCGTCCTGGCCGCCGGTGAGGGCACCCGGATGCACTCGGCGACGCCGAAGGTGCTCCACCCCGTCGGTGGCCGCACCCTGCTCGGTCACGCCGTGCACGCCGCCGCCGGTACGAGCCCCGAGCACCTGGTCGTCGTGGTCGGCCACGAGCGCGAGCAGGTCGGCACCCACACGCTCGGGCTCGCCGGCGAGCTCGACCGCACGGTGCTCACCGCCGTGCAGGACCGCCGGCGCGGCACGGGGCACGCGGTGGCCTGCGGTGTGGCCCGCCTGCCCGCCGACCTGACCGGCACCGTCCTCGTCTCCTACGGCGACGTGCCGCTGCTCGACGCGGCCACCCTGCGCGCGCTCATCGCCGAGCACGCCTCCGGCGACTACGCCGTGACGCTGCTGACCGCCGAGCTCGACGACCCGCGCGGGTACGGCCGCGTGGTCCGCGACGACGCCAACCAGGTCACCGCGATCGTCGAGCACCGCGACGCCTCGCTCTCCCAGCTCGCGATCAACGAGGTCAACTCCGGGGTCTACGCCTTCGACCTCGCCTTCCTGCGCGACGCGCTGAGCCGTCTGACCACCGACAACGCCCAGGGCGAGCTGTACCTCACCGACGTCGTGGCGACCGCCGCCCGCGAGGACCGCGGGGTCGGCGCCGTCGAGACCGACGACCCCTGGCTGGTCGCCGGCGTCAACGACCGTGTGCAGATGGCCGAGCTGGGTGCCGAGCTCAACCGCCGGCTGCTGGAGCGCTGGATGCGCGTCGGGGTCACGGTCGTCGACCCCCGCTCGACGTGGGTGGACGTCGGCGTCCGCCTCGAGCGCGACGTCACGCTGCACCCCGGCACTCAGCTGCACGGCACCACGAGCGTCGCCGAGGGCGCGACGATCGGCCCCGACACCACGCTCACCGACGTCACCGTCGGCGCACGGGCCGCCGTGGTGCGCACGCACGGGTCCTCGTCGCGCGTCGGTCCGGAGACCTCGGTCGGCCCCTTCGCCTACCTGCGCCCCGGCGTCGAGCTCGACGCCCGCGGCAAGATCGGCACGTTCGTCGAGGTCAAGAACGCGCACATCGGCGAGGGCAGCAAGGTCCCGCACCTGACCTACGTCGGCGACGCGACCATCGGCGAGTCCAGCAACATCGGCGCCTCGTCGGTGTTCGTCAACTACGACGGCGTCACCAAGCACCGTACGGTCGTGGGGTCGCACGTCCGGACCGGCTCGGACAACACGTTCGTCGCCCCCGTGACGATCGGCGACGGCGTCTACACCGGTGCGGGCACCGTCGTCCGCGAGGACGTGCCCCCCGGGGCCCTCGCGGTGTCCTCGGGGCCGCAGCGCAACATCGAGGGCTGGGTGACCCGGAAGCGCCCGGGCACCGCCGCGGCGCAGGCCGCCGAACAAGCAGTGAAGGCCGAGCAGGAGGACCCGTGACCGTCAGCATGTCGTCGACGCCGAAGAAGAGCCTCATGCTCTTCTCCGGGCGGGCCCACCCGGAGCTCGCGGAGGAGATCGCCAAGGAGCTCGACGTCACCATCACCCCGCAGGCGGCCTACGACTTCGCCAACGGGGAGATCTTCGTCCGGTTCGAGGAGTCGGTCCGCGGCTCCGACGCGTTCGTGATCCAGAGCCACACCGCGCCGATCAACCAGTGGATCATGGAGCAGCTCATCATGATCGACGCCCTGAAGCGGGCGTCGGCCAAGCGGATCACCGCGGTCGTGCCGTTCTACGGCTACGCCCGCCAGGACAAGAAGCACCGCGGCCGCGAGCCCATCTCGGCGCGCCTCATCGCGGACATGCTCAAGACCGCCGGCGCGCACCGGATCATGACGATCGACCTGCACACCGACCAGATCCAGGGTTTCTTCGACGGTCCCGTCGACCACCTGCTGGCCAACAAGGTCCTCGCCGAGCACCTGCGCGACACCTACGCCGACCACGACCTCGCCGTCGTCGCCCCCGACTCCGGTCGCGTGCGCGTCGCCGAGAAGTGGGCGGACATGATGGGCGGCGTCCCGCTGGCCTTCATCCACAAGACCCGCGACAAGACCCGCCCCAACGAGGTGGCCGCCAACCGCGTCGTCGGCGACGTCGCCGGGCGCTGCTGCATACTCGTCGACGACATGATCGACACCGGCGGGACGATCGCCAAGGCCACCGAGGCGCTGCTCGCCGACGGCGCGTCGGACGTGGTCATCGCCGCCACGCACGGCGTGCTCTCGGGCCCCGCCGTCGAGCGGCTCTCGACCTGCGGCGCCCGCGAGGTCATCGTCACCAACACCCTGCCGATCCCGGACGAGAAGCGCTTCCCGTCGCTCACCGTCCTGTCGATCGCGCCGGTCATCGCCCGCGCGGTGCGGGAGGTCTTCGAGGACGGTTCGGTGACGAACCTCTTCGACGGGAACGCCTAGCCTCCATCCTCTGGGCCTCTGTCCTGTGGGCCTCTGTCCCGGTCGAGGGTCACCGGCCCGGCCGAGGTAGGGTGGTGGGCGCACTTCGGCGAGGGCCGTCCCCCATGGGCCGGCCGTGATCGACGCGGTGCGGTCGACTCGGGCGTCCGGGGCAGGCCGCGCGCGGCGCGCCGACCCGTGGACGACACCCAGGAGACGACCACCATGGCCGACGAGGTCCGCATCGCGGCGGAGTCCCGCACCGAGTTCGGCAAGGGCGCGGCGCGGCGCACGCGCCGCGCCGGCAAGGTGCCCGCCGTGCTGTACGGGCACGGCACCGACCCCGTGCACCTCGCCTTCGACACGGTCGAGTTCGCCGCGGCGCTCCGCGAGAACGGGCGCAACGCGCTGCTCACCATCACCGGGCTCGGCGGACAGCCGCAGCTCGCGCTGACCAAGAGCATTGCCCGCGACCCGATCAAGGGCTTCTTCGAGCACGTCGACCTCGTCCTCGTCCGCCGCGGCGAGAAGGTCCAGGTCGACGTCCGCGTCGTGATCATGGGCGAGGCCGCCCCCGGCACGCTCGTGTTCCAGAACGAGGACACGCTGACCGTCGAGGCCGACGCCACCAAGATCCCCGAGGAGATCACGGTCGTCATCGAGGACGCCGCGATCGGCACGCAGTTCCTGGCGGGCGACATCCGGCTGCCCGAGGGCGCTGAGCTGATCTCCGACCCCGAGCTCCTGGTCGTGAACGTCACCGAGGCGCCGACCGAGGAGGCCATGGAGGAGGAGATCGACACCGAGGGTGCGGGTGTCGAGGAGGATGCCTCCGAGGAGGAGGCCGCCGAGACCGGCGAGTCCTCCGAGGCCGCCGACGGCGACCAGCCCGCCGAGGGCTCCTCCGGGGCGTCCGAGTCCTCCGACGAGAGCTGACCGGCCCACGTGAGCTCCCCCGCTGCCCGGCCCGACGGCCCCCTGCTGGTCGTCGGGCTGGGCAACCCGGGCCCCGACTACGAGGGCACCCGGCACAACGTCGGGTTCGTCGTCGCCGACGTCCTCGCCGCGCGCCTCGGCAGCCGGTTCTCGCCGCACAAGCGTTCCGGCGCGGACGTGGCCGAGGGCCGGCTGGCCGGACGCCGCGCGGTGCTCGCGAAGCCCCGCGGCTACATGAACCTCTCGGGCGGCCCGGTGGCCGGCGCCGCCCGCTTCTTCTCGGTCGACCCGACCGACGTGATCGTCGTCCACGACGACCTCGACCTCGAGTTCGGCGTCGTGCGCCTCAAGCGCGGCGGCGGCGAGGGCGGGCACAACGGGCTGCGCTCGATCTCGACGTCGCTGGGCACCAAGGACTACCTGCGCGTGCGCTTCGGCATCGGGCGCCCGCCGGGGCGTCAGGACCCCGCCGACTACGTGCTCAAGCGCTGGTCGTCGGCCGAGCGCAAGGAGCTCGACGTCTCGGTCGAGCTGGCCGCCGACGCCGTCGAGGCGCTGGCCGCCGAGGGCCTCGAGCCCGCCCAGAACCGCATCCATTAGCTCCGCGGGTACGCCAGGGACCGCGAGCACGTGGCGGTCGTCGTCGGGCGCCGGGCACGGGTCAGTCGACCGCGTTCTCCAGCCACGCCTCCTCCAGCCGCTCCCGCTCGCTGAGCAGCGCGCGCAGCTCGGCGTCGAGCTCCTGGAGGCGCCCGGGCTCGGTGGCCGCGGCGGCGAGCTTCTCGTGCAGCGTCGCCTCCTGCGTGGCGATCCGCTCCAGGCGGCGCTCGATGCGCGCGACCTCCTTGCGCGCGGCCCGCCGCTCCGCCTCGGAGCGGCCGGCGTCGGGCGCCGCGGTGGTGGTGGCGGTGGTGGCGGTGGCGGTGGCGGTGGTGGTGGTGGAGCGAGGGACGCCCTGGCTGCGTCCCGCGGAGTCGGGGCGTCCCTCGCTCGAGGCGCGGCGGCGCAGGTACTCCTCGATCCCGCCGGGCAGGTCGGTGATCTTCCCGTCGCCGAACAGCGCGACGGCGCGGTCGCAGACGCGCTCGGTGAGATAGCGGTCGTGGCTGACGACGACGAGCGTGCCGGGCCAGCCGTCGAGGAGGTCCTCGAGCTGCTGGAGGGTGTCGACGTCGAGGTCGTTGGTGGGCTCGTCGAGCAGGAGCACGTTCGGCTCGGTCATGAGCAGGCGCACGAGCTGCAGGCGCCGGCGCTCGCCGCCGGAGAGGTCGGAGACCGGGGTCCACTGCCGCGACGCCGGGAAGCCGAAGCGCTCGGCGAGCTGCGAGGCGGTCTGCTCGTGCTTGCCGATGGTCACGCGCTCGGCGATGTCCTCGACGGCCTGCAGCACGCGGCGGTGCATCGGCAGGTCGGAGAGATCCTGGGACAGGTGGGCCAGCCGCACCGTGGTGCCCTGCACGCGCCGGCCGCCGTCGAGGGGGCGCTCGCCGCCGACGGCCCGGAGCAGCGTCGTCTTGCCGGAGCCGTTGATCCCGACGATGCCGATCCGCTCGCCCGGGCCGATGCGCCAGGTCTGCCGGTCGACCAGCGTGCGGTGTTCACCTCCCTCCTGGCCGCCGACGGTCAACGTCGCGTCCTCGAGCTCGACCACCGTGCGCCCGAGCCGGTGCTTGGCCATGGTCACGAGCTCGACGGTGTCGCGGGGCTCGGGCACGTCGGCGATCAGGGCCTCGGCGGCCTCGACGCGGTAGCGCGGCTTGGACGTGCGCGCCTGCGGCCCGCGCCGCAGCCACGCGAGCTCCTTGCGGGCGAGGTTGCGGCGGCGCTGCTCGGCGGCGTCGGCGAGCCGCGCCCGCTCCGCCCGCGCGAAGATCCAGTCGCCGTAGCCGCCCTCGTACTGCTCGACGTGCCCGTCGACGACCTCCCAGGTGCGCGAGGCGACGGTGTCGAGGAACCAGCGGTCGTGGGTGACGACGACGAGCGCGGTCCGGCGGGCGACCAGGTGCTCGGCGAGCCATCCGACGCCCTCGACGTCGAGGTGGTTGGTGGGCTCGTCGAGCACGAGGAGGTCGAGCTCGCGCACCAGCGCCGCGCACAGCGCGATCCGCTGGCGCTCCCCGCCGGACAGGCCGTCGACCGGAGCGTCGAACCCCCGGTCGCCGCCGGGGCGCAGGCCCTCGACGACCGCGCGGCTGCGCGGGTCCGCGGCCCACTCGTGGTCGGGCACGGGGCTCGCCCTGAATCCCGCCTGGCCGAGGACCGCCTCGCGGACGGTCTCGCCCGACAGCTGCGTCTGCTGGGTCACCAGGGCCATCCGCAGCCCGCGCACCGGGCTCACGCGCCCGGCGTCCGGGGTCAGCGCGCCGGCCAGCACCGAGATCAGCGTCGACTTCCCGCCGCCGTTGCGGCCGACGACGCCGATCCGGTCGCCGGTGTCGACGCCGAGCGAGACGCCGTCGAGGACCGGCTTGGGGCCGCCGAAGCCGATCGACACCGACTCCAGGTTGACGAGGTTGGGCACGGTTCCAGTCTCCAGGGAGCGCGAGCGGGGACTTCGCGCGCATAGAAGCAGCGAACACCACGTTCGCTGCCAAGAAGGTCAGCGGGGTCAGGCGTAGGCGCCGGGACCGGGGTCGGGGCGAGGTGGGGACGGCGGGCCCGGAGAGCCGCCGTCGCCGTCGACGACGCGGGCACCGGCGACGGGGCCGTGGGCGACGCGGACGGTGCGGCACACCCCGGCGCCGGCCAGCTCGGCGGCCACGCGGACCGCGGCGTCGTGGCCGTCGCAGAGGAACACGCAGGTCGGGCCGGAGCCCGACACCACGCCGGCGAGCGCGCCCGCGTCCACGCCGCCGCGCAGGGTGCGGCGCAGCCCCGGGTCCAGGCTCACCGCGGCGGCCTGGAGGTCGTTGCCGAGCAGGAGTGCCAGCGAGCGCGCCTCGCCGGACGCCAGCGCCTCGAGCACCGGCTCGACGTCGCCGACCCGTCGCGGCGCCTCCGGCCGGGCGCGCAGGCGGTCGAGCTCGCCGAAGACCGTCGGGGTCGACAGCCCGTGGTCGGCGACCGCGACGACCCAGTGGAACGTGTGCCGCGAGAGCACGGGCACGAGCCGCTCGCCGCGCCCGGTGCCCAGCGCCGTGCCGCCGTGCAGCGCGAACCCGACGTCCGAGCCCACCTCGGCGGCGATCTCCATGAGGCCCTCGCGGCCCGTGTCCAGACGCCACAGGCTCGCGGCGGCGAGGAGCGCTCCGGCGGCGTCCGCGCTGCCACCCGCCATCCCGCCGGCCACCGGGATCGCCTTGTGCAGCCCGATGCGGACGTCGGGCTTCCGGTCGGCGCGGCGCGCGAGCGCCTCGACCGCCCTCCAGGCCAGGTTGGTGGTGTCGTCGGGGACCTCGGAGACGTCGACGCCGTCGGCACCCGAGACGGTGACGCCCGGCTCGATCGCGTCCTTGACCGCGCGGGTGACGCTGACCTCGTCGGCGATGCTCAGCGCCTGGAACACGGTGACGAGGTCGTGGTAGCCGTCGTCGCGCAGGTCCCCCACCGACAGATGGAGATTGATCTTCGCCGGAACGCGGACGGTGACCGGCGGTCCGACGGCAGAGAGCACCTGTCCAGGGTACGGATGACGTCCGTTCGCGCTCAGGGCGTCGGGGCGTCCGGCTCCACCGGCGTCATCGATGGTCGAGCTCCCCTCTCGGCGTGCTCTGGTCGACGCTCCGTGTCCTGAGTGCCCGCGCAACCGCCGTGAACGCGCCCACGTCCAGCGACTCCCCCCGCGCGCCCGGATCGACCCCGGCGGCCCGCAGCACGGCCTCCGCCGCGGGCGCCGAGCCCGCCCAGCCCGCGAGGGCGGCCCGCAGGGACTTGCGGCGCTGCGCGAAGGCGGCGTCGACGACCGCGAAGACCGCGGCGCGGTCGACATCGGCGGGCGCGCGGTCGTGGCGGGTGAACGCGACCAGCCCCGAGTCGACCCCGGGGACCGGCCAGAACACCGCGCGCGGCACCGGCCCGGCCCGGCGCGCGTCGGCATACCAGGCGAGCTTGACCGACGGCGACCCGTAGGCCTTCTCGCCGGGGCGGGCGGCCAGGCGCTCGGCGACCTCCGACTGCACCATCACCAACCCCCGGCGCAGTCCCGGGAGCACGGCGAGCAGGTGCAGCACGACGGGCACGGCGACGTTGTAGGGCAGGTTGGCGACGAGGACGTCCGGGGGCGGCGACAGGTCGCCCGCGGCCAGATCGTGAGGGGCCAGGCGCAGGGCGTCGGCGGTGACGATCCGGAGGTCGCGTCCCGGCGCCCGCTCCGCCGCCGTCGCGGGCAGCCGTCCGGCGAGCACCGGGTCGATCTCCACGGCCACCACGCCCGCCGCGGCCTCGAGCAGGGGCAGCGTCAGCGAGCCGAGGCCGGGCCCGACCTCGAGCACCACGTCGGCCGGGCCCACCCCTGCGAGGCGGACGATGCGGCGCACGGTGTTGGCGTCGTGGACGAAGTTCTGTCCCAGCCGCTTGGTCGGACGCAGATCCAGCTCCGCCGCGAGACCCCGCACGTCGGCGGGGCCGAGCAGGCGGACCGGTTCCGTCACGGGAACCAGTGTGCCCGCGGTGCTACCTCTTCCCGCAGACCGGCCAGGCGCCGTACCCGCCGCGGTCCTCACGGACGCGCTCGGCGACGGCGATCTGCTCCTCGCGGCTGGCCTGGTGGGGCAGCGCGGCGTACTGGTCGCCGTCGTAGGCCCGCCAGGTCTGGCGGTCGAACTGCAGGCCGCCGTAGTAGCCGTTGCCCGAGTTGATCGACCAGTTGCCGGTCGACTCGCAGCGGGCGATGCGGTCCCACTTGCCGCCGTTGCTCACGGCCGGCGCGGTGGCCTTCGGCTTGGTGCCGCGGTGGATCACGCCGCCGACCGGCTGGCGCGTCACCTGCGACTCGCCGACCTGCGTGCGGCCGGTCTCCTGCCCGTTGGTGGCGTTGACCGTCCAGGTGACGATCTCCTCGCCGGCCTGGCCGGGCTCCTCGACGCGGGTCTCGCCCTCCTCGAGGTCCGGGTCGTCGACGGTGCGCATGGGCGGCGCGACCGGACGGGTCTCGGTGACCTGGTTGACCGTGTTGCGGGTGACGGTGATCGTCGACCCGTTGACGAGCCCCTCGCCGCCCGCGAGCGTGTCGGTCGGGCTGAGCGCCAGGCCGTTCTGCGCGAGCAGCTCCGGGCCGTTGAGCGCGGTCGTGGTGACCTGGCGCGGCGCGGCGCCGCCGTCGACGAGCGTGACCGTCTTCGGGGTCCGCACGTCGAGGTTCATCCCGTTGACCGGGATGTTGGCGTTCATCGGCGCCGAGCTGGCGAGGCCGTCGACGGGCAGACCGAGCTGCGCCAGCGCGTCCGACACGGTGCGCGCCGTCGTCTGGAACGTCTGCGGGCGCCCGTCCACCATCAGCGAGACGTCCCGCGAGCGGTTGATGACGAGGTGGTCGCCGTCGTTGACCTCGGCGTTCGGCCCCGGGGCGAGCTGGTCGCCCGGGCCGATCTCGATGTCACCGCTGTCGAGGGCGCCGGCGACGTCCCCGGAGAAGGTGTGCACGACCTGGTCGACGCCGTCGACCGTGACCGTGACCTCCTTGTCCAGCGCGACCGCGGTGCTGCCGCCGGCGGCGACCGCGAGCAGGGCGACGGCGACGCCGCCCTTGACCGCGTTCGAGCGTCGCTTCGTGTCCGGTGCCAGGCGGTCCGGGTCGTCGAACGAGGTGAGGCCGGCGGGGGCGGCGGCGGTGAGGTCGCCGTGCGGGTCCGCGTCACGCTCGTCGGAGGCCAGGTCCTGCTCGCCGGTGAGCGACTCGAGGTCGTTCCATTCGTCGAGGTCGGTGAGGGCGATGTCGCCGCTCGCGCCGTGCGCGTCCTGGACCGGCAGCGGACCGGTGATGTCGTCGAACCAGGCCGGCGCCCGGCCGTCGAAGCCACGGGCGCCGTACGCGGTGTCGTACCCGAACTCGTGGGCGGCGTCGTAGCCGTAGTCCGACGCGTAGTCCGACCCGTAGTCGGTGGCCCAGGTGCCGGCGCCGTGATCCTGCCCGTACCCGTAGGTGCCGTAGGGGTCGTGACCGATGACCGGGAGCCCGGCGGTGTCGGTCTCGCCGTCGTATCCGGCGCGGCTGCGGCTGGTGGCGGTGTCCGCGCTCATCGTCCGGCTCCGGCGGGGAGCACGACGAGCGGGAGGGCCCTCAGGGAGCGCACAAGCACAGGGGAGTCCACTTCGTCCGTACATCCGGGCAGGAACCGCGCCCTGGGAGACCGTCACGACCTCGTGCCGTTCTCCCTGTGCTTTCGGACCTGGGGAAGTCCTCCGTCACGCGGGCCTCGGGGGTGGTTCCATCCCGGCGAGTCACAGCACGGTAACGAGTTGGGTGTCGGCACCATCAAGCCGACACGACCGTGTTGCGCCGAACGGCACGCGGACGACGACGAGCGTAGTTACTGAGTGCTCTCTCGTGCGACGGAACGTGAAGGTTGAGGCTGTTCGGCGAGACCGAAGGCCCGTCGGGCGTTGTCGGCACTGGTTTCCGCCAGCCGCTCCGCGGGCTCGTCACGCAGCTCCGCGAGAGCGCGCACCGTGTGGGGGACGACGTAGGGCTCGTTCGGCCGACCGCGGTACGGATGCGGAGTCAGGAACGGGGCGTCGGTCTCGACGAGGACGAGCCCGGCGGGCATCCAGGCGGCCGCTCGTCGCAGGTCGGCGGCGTTCGCGTTGCGGAACGTCGCGGTGCCCGAGAGCGAGGCGTACCAGCCCTCCTCGGCGCAGCGGCGCGCGAGCTCGGGCCCACCGGAGAAGCAGTGGAAGACCGTCGTCGGCGGCGCGCCCTCGGCGGTGAGGACGTCGAGGATCGCGTCGTGGGCGTCGCGGTCGTGCACCACCAGCGGCAGCCCGGTGCGCTTGGCGAGGTCGATGTGCCAGGCGAAGGCCTCGCGCTGCACGTCGACCGGGGCGCAGTCCTCGCGGCGCGTGGTCCAGTAGTCGTCCATCCCGGACTCGCCGACCGCGACGACGCGCGGCAGGGCCGTCAGCGCCTCGATCTCCCGCCGCGCGTCGTCGGTGAGGTCGAGCGAGCGCGTCGGGTGCAGGCCCACCGCCGCGAACACCCGCGGGTCGGTGTCGGCCGCCCGGGCCGCCCAGCGCGCGGACCCGAGGTCGTCGGCCGTCGTGACCATCGCCGTGACCCCGGCCTCGGTGGCGCGGTCGAGGACCTGCGCGAGGACCTCGGGCTCCCGGGCCCCACAGGCGTCGAGGTGGGTGTGGGCGTCGACGACCCCGGAGCCGAGGGGCTCGGGCACCGGGGGCGGGACGCGGCCCTTGTCACTCACCGTCCGGGTCACTCATCGGTCCGGATCGGCGCCCACGACGGCCCGGTCTCGCCCAGCGACGGGTCGAGCTTGGCGAACAGCGGGGTCGGGCGGGCCAGCGGACGGCCCACCGGGATCGGCGTCGAGGACCACCGGGCCTGCTCGGAGGCGTAGTCGCCGGTGAGCACCGAGTGGCTCGTGCCCAGCTCGGCCGTCGACGCTGCCGTGCCCGCCTCCTCCCGATGCGGCTGCTCCGCCCAGACGCCGGTGCCGCCGAGGGCCTCGTGCACCTTCTGCGCCGCGTGCGGCAGGAACGGCGTCAGCAGCGTGTTCGCGTCCTGCACGACCTGCAGCGCGGTGTGCAGGATCGTGTCCCGACGCGCCGGGTCGTCCTTGCGCTTCCACGGCTCCTGGTGGCTCAGGTAGGCGTTGGCCTCGCCGACCACCCGCATCGCCTCGGTGATCGCCTGCTTGAACCGCGAGCGGGCCAGGTGGGCGCCGACGGTCGCGAACGCCGCGCGGGACTGCTGCAGGAGGGCCTCGTCGGCCGGGTCCGGCGAGGCCGGCTCGGGGACCGCGCCGACGTTCTTGGCCGCCATCGACACCGAGCGGTTGACCAGGTTGCCCCACTCGTTGGCGAGCTCGAAGTTCGTGCGGCGCACGAACTCGTCCCAGGTGAAGTCGGTGTCCTGGTTCTCCGGGCCCGCGACCGAGATGAAGTACCGCAGCGCGTCCGGCCCGAACTCGCGCAGGAAGTCGCCGACGTAGATGACGGTGCCGCGACTGGTGGAGAACTTCGAGCCGCTCATCGTCAGGAACTCGGAGCTGACGACCTCGGTGGGCAGGTTGAGCCGACCGAACGCGCCGACCTCGCCGCCCCGATCGCCCTCGCCGTTGTGGCCGAGCAGGATCGCGGGCCACATCACCGAGTGGAAGGTGATGTTGTCCTTGCCCATGAAGTAGAAGGACTGCGCGTCCGGGTCGCACCACCACTGCTTCCACGCGTCCGGGTCACCGGTGCGCTGAGCCCACTCCACCGACGCCGACAGGTAGCCGATGACGGCGTCGAACCAGACGTAGAAGCGCTTCATCGGGGCGTCGTGCCAGCCGTCGAGCGGGATGCGCACGCCCCAGTCGAGGTCGCGGCTGATCGCGCGCGGCCTGAGGTCCTCGGCGAGGCGGCGGCTGAAGTTCAGGACGTTCGGCCGCCAGTGGGTCCGGGTGTCGAGCCACGACGCGAGCGACTTGGAGAACGCCGGCAGGTCGAACAGCAGGTGCTCGGTCTCGACGAACTGCGGCGTCTCGCCGTTGATCCGGCTGCGCGGGTTGATCAGGTCGGCCGGGTCGAGCTGGTTGCCGCAGTTGTCGCACTGGTCGCCGCGGGCGCTCGGATAGCCGCAGATCGGGCAGGTGCCCTCGATGTAGCGGTCGGGCAGCGTCCGCCCGGTCGACGGGCTGATCGCGCCGAGCGTCTTCTCCGTGCTGACGTAGCCGTTGTGCCACAGCGCCGTGAAGAGGTCCTGGGTGACGCGGTGGTGGTTGTCGGTGCTCGTGCGCGTGAACAGGTCGTACGACAGGCCCAGCCCGACGAGGTCGTCCTGGATCACCCGCGAGTACCGGTCGACGAGCTCGCGGGGCGTCGTGCCCTCGGCGTCGGCCTGCACCTGGATCGGCGTGCCGTGCTCGTCGGTGCCCGAGACCATGAGCACCCGGTTGCCGACCATCCGCTGGTAGCGCGAGAAGACGTCGGAGGGCACACCGAACCCGGACACGTGGCCGATGTGCCGCGGACCGTTGGCGTACGGCCACGCCACGGCGGTCAGCACGGGGATGCTCATACCGTCCATCCTCCACAGCCCCGCCAACGGCTACGCCAGTGGCTACCGCAGCGACGACCGCAGTGGCTACCGCAGCGGCTACGTCGGTGGCCTATGTCATGGCCCCGAACTGCCGGTCACCGGCGTCACCCAGGCCCGGGACGATGTAGCCGTGCTCGTTGAGCCGCTCGTCGAGGGCGGCGGTGTAGACCGGCACGTCCGGGTGGGTCACGGCCAGGTGGTCGACGCCCTCCGGGGCCGCCAGCAGGCACACGGCGGCGACGTCGTCGGCGCCGCGGGCCTGCAGCAGGTCGATCGTGTAGGCCATCGAGCCGCCGGTGGCGAGCATCGGGTCGAGCACGAACACCGGGATGCCGGTGAGGCTCCGGGGCAGCGACTCCATGTACGGCGTCGGTTGCAGCGTCTCCTCGTCGCGGGCGACGCCCACGAACCCCATGACCGCCCCCGGCACCTGGGCGTGCGCCGCCTCGGCCATGCCCAGCCCGGCGCGCAGCACCGGCACGAGGACCGGGGGGTTCGCGAGGACGGCGCCGGTCGTCGTCGCCACCGGCGTGCGGACCTCGAGCGGCGCCGTCGCCGCGTCTCGCATCGCCTCGTAGACGACCATCGCGGTCAGCTCGCGCACCGCGGCCCGGAAGGTCGGGCGGTCGGTGGACGCGTCGCGCAGGGTGGTCATCCGGACGTCGACCAGCGGATGGCGGACGACCCGTGGATCAGCCATGGGGCGGCAGGTTAGCGACGAACTCCGCGATCACGCGGCCCACGACGTCGCCCGCGTCCTCCTGCAGGAAGTGCCCGGCGTCCGTGATCACCGGGTGCTCCGGGCCCGTCGCGCCGGGGACGTGCGCGCGCAGGACCGGGGCCATCGCCCCGGTGATCGGATCCGAGTCCGAGAACGCCGTGAGGAACGGGCGGTCGTAGCGCCCGAGTGCGTCCCAGGCGGCACGGTTGGGGCCGTTCTCCGGGTCGTCGGGGCGGGTCGGGACGAGCAGGGGCATCGCCCGGGGGCCGGCCTTGAACGTCTCGTCGGGGAAGGGGGCGTCGTAGGCGGCGCGGTCTCCCGGCGCGAGCCCGCGGGTGCAGCCGGAGGCGACGAGGCGACCGACGTCGAGCGTCTCGGCCTTCTCCACCGCGCGGCGGAACCGCCACCACACCGCGGGCATGTCGACGTCGCCGGTAGGCAGTCCGGTGTTCGCCGCGACGACCCCCGCCCAGCGGTCCGGCTCGGCGGCCACCAGGCGCAGCCCGATCAGCCCGCCCCAGTCCTGGCCGACCAGCACGGCGTCGCGCAGCCCGAGGGCGTCGACGGCCTGCGCGGTCCAGGCGACGTGGCGGGCGTAGCTGTGGTCGGCGGTCCGCGCGGGCTTGTCGGAGCGCCCGAAGCCGACCATGTCGATCGCGACGGCCCGCAGGCCCGCGCCGACCAGGGCGTCGATCACGTGCCGGTAGAGGAAGCTCCACGACGGCTCGCCGTGGAGCAGGAGCACGGTCGGTGCCGCGTCCGGCCCGGAGCCGTACGTCGCCATCCGGACCGGTGGTCCGCCGTCGGGGTCGTCGACCTCCACGTACCGCGGGGCGAGCGCGAAGCCCGGGAGGTCGGCGAACCGGTCGTCCGGCGTGCGGAGAACGTCCATGGGCGGGAGCCTGTCACTTCCGGGGGACGGAGCTCGACCCGTCGGCACCTGCGGACACCGGCATGGATCCTTGCCGGTACGGGCAGGTCACGACCGTTCTCATAGGGTGCGCCGCGCACCCGTCACCCAGGCTCGCGGAGGCCGCTCGGCATGGCGCAGGACATCATCCCGATCACGTTGGCGCTCACGCCCGGCGACCTCGTCACGCTCTGGGCCCCGCGGTGGCGCCAGGACGGCGAGGAGTGGGAGGCCTTCCTCGGTGACGACGAGGCCCTCTTCGCGTTCGGCGACGCCGCCGACCTCGCCGCGTGGGTCGCGACCGCCGAGGAGTCCGGCCTGGAGCACGACCTCGCCGACCACCCGGCCTGGCCCGTCGTCGTGAAGCTCTCGGTCGACGAGCTGACCCCGGAGGACGTGCAGCGCTACGACGTCGTCGGCGTTCCCGAGCTGGTCGCGGGCGACCCCGACACGTGGACCCTCGACGACCTCGCCGAGGTCGCCGCGATGTGCCGCTCGCTCGCCGACGCCTGCGACCTCGAGGTCGTGCACGAGGTGCTCGACGCGACGCCCGCCTTCGCCGCGCTGACCGCCGGCCCGACCGCGTTCGCCGGCCGTGACGGCCAGGCGCTGTGGGCCGAGCTGGGCGAGGTCGTCGACGAGCGCTGGGACGAGGTCGTCGACGCGCTCGACGCGATGATCAGCACACCCGAGGTCGACGAGGACCTCGCCACCCGCCTGCGGGCCACGGCCACGCCGAGGGAGACCGGCTCCGACGACGACCCGGCCGGCGAGGAGGCCGCACCGGCCGAGAACGCCGACGGCGACCCGGAGGACCCGGAGGCGGTCGCGTCCGATCCGCAGGACGCGGCCGCATCGGGGCCTCTGGCCGACGCGCCCGACGACCTGCGCGAGGACACCGCGGGCGAGTCGCTGCGCAGCGACCTCGTCGACGAGGCCGAGGAGCCCGAGCAGAGCTTCTGGGAGGAGGTCGGCATCGACCCCATCGCGATCACGACCACCGAGGGCGAGGTCGTCACCCTGCGCTGCTACCTCGACGACGAGCCGGTGTTCCTCGGCCGCGGCGGGACCATCGAGACCTTCGGCTCGGCGCGAGCCCTGCGCACGTGGATCGCGAACGACGGCGCCGAGGGCCACGACCTCGCGAACGTCGCCACCTGGGACGAGGTGGTCGGCGCGGCGACCGGGGGCGACCTGGAGATCGAGGTCGCACCGGAGAACCGCTACGTGCTCGCCGGCATCGCCGACGACATCACCGAGGGTCCCGACGTCGTCGACGCCGAGCAGCTCGAGCTCGCCGTCGAGCTGGTCACCGATGCCGCCGACTGGGCGAACGACAGCCGCACGCGCGAGGCGCTGGCGCCCTCGCAGAGCCTGGGCTGGCTCGTGTCGTTCGTCGTGCGCCCGGACCCGACGCGCCTGACGCCGTCCCCGCCCTTCGACCGCGAGGCCGCCGCATGGCGCGGGATCGAGGACCGTTTCCTGGGGCGCCTGCGCCGGCACTGAACCGGAGCGCACGCATGGTGCGCATGTGGCGGACACCCCCGCGCCGTGCATCACCCGGATGGGGTGGCCACTCGGGAGGTGTTTACGCTTCGGCCCCGCCGAGTCCGACCGTCCCCGGGGCCGGAACCGTCGCAGAGAGTTGGGCGCCGCGTGATCGACAACAGCCAGACCATGTCCTTCGACCGCATGCGCAGCATGCTCGTGCGGGCGGCCGAGGTCCGGGACAGCGAGCAGCAGCAGATCTTCGACTCGCTGGATGAGATCCACGGCCGCCTCGCGGCTCTCGACACCCTCGGCGCGATGCGCAAGCGCCTCTCCGACGTGCCCGACCGCACCGAGATGAGCGTGCTCGCCGAGCGGCTCGACGAGACCGTCGCCAAGCTCGACGCGCAGGAGTCCTCGGTCTCCTCCCTCGCCCGGCTGGTCGAGGGGCTCGTCGACCGTGTCGCGGACCGCCTGGCCACCCCGTTCGCCCAGCTCGACGGCCGGCTCGACGGTGTCAGCGGCCGCTTCGAGGGCGTCGCCGGCCGCATGGACGGGCTCGAGGACCGGATCGCCGGCCTGCACAAGCGCCTCGACGACCTCGACAACCGCCTCGACCGCCACGAGATGCGCCTCGACGGGCTGCCCGCCGCGGTCACCGGGCCGGTGCGCGAGCGCGTCGACGCCGTCGACTCCTCGCTGCGCGACCGCCTCGACGACCTCGCCCGCGGCGTCTCCGAGGAGATCACCGGCACCCGCGAGGCGGCGCGCACCGACGCGAACACCACGCGCACCGAGACGACGAACCAGGTCGGCGAGCTGACCGCGCGCCTCGAGACGCTGACCAGCAGGCTCGACCAGGTCGGCACCCGCCTCGACGGCGTCGAGACCGGCCTGGGCGACCGCGTCGGCGCGCTGTCGACGTCGGTCGAGAACGGGTTGGACCGCCTCGACGGCACGCTGGTCAGCCGCCCCGACCACGAGGCGGTCGTCGCCCTGGTGCGCCAGGCCAACGAGGAGTCCGAGCGTCGCAACGCCGGCCACCTGGACGAGGCCATGGCGACCTTCGCCGAGATCATCCTCGGCCCGGGCGGCGGCTCCTCCGGCCCGATGCCGGCGCCCCGCCCGACCCAGCGCCGCGGCAGCCGCAAGCCCGCCACCCGCGAGACGCAGAACAACGGCGCGGAACTCCCCACCGAGAACATCACCGCGGAGGACTGAGGCTGCCCCTCCGCCGGAACGCCGTGCCACTCCCGTGCGGCCCGTCGGTCCTCGCGAGCGCGGCCCCGGCGTCTAGGGTCGCCCCGGTGCGTTCCCGACGACGCCTCGCGACGGTGACGGTGCTCCTCGCGCTCACCCTGGGCGCCCTGCCCGGGGCGGCGGTCGCCCGACCGGCCCTCCCCGCCGGCGCCTCCTGCCCCTTCGGCACCGCGCCCGGCCCGCCGGTCGACGAGTCCGAGGTGCCGCAGCCCGGCCGGCCCGCGCCCACGCCGCTCCCGGTGCCCGACCCGCCGGTCGGCGGCGCGGCGATGGGCGGCTGCGGCGACGTCGTCCCCGCCGGGGCACCGCCCGCGCCCGCGGTCGGCGTCGTGTCCTACGTGCTCGCCGACCTCGACTCCGGCCAGGTCCTCGCCGCCCGCAACGCCCACGCGCGGCTGCGCCCGGCGTCGCTGATGAAGACGATGACGGGCCTGCTCGTCGCCCGCAGGCTGCCCCTCGACGAGACGATCACCGGGACCCAGGAGGACGCCGACCAGGAGGGCACGCGGGTCGGCATGGGGCCCGGCGGGCAGTACACGATCCGCCAGGTCTTCGACGCGATGATGATGGCGTCGGGCAACGACGCCGCCCATGCGCTCGCGGTGCGACTCACCGGCAGCGTCCCGGCGACCGTCGACCTCATGAACACGACGGCCCGCGAGCTCGGTGCGCTCGACACCCGCGCGGCGACGCCGTCCGGACTCGACGGCCCGGGGATGCAGACGTCCGCCTACGACCTCGCGTCGATCTTCCGCGTCGCGATGCGCGAGCCCCCGTTCGCCCAGGCCGTCGCCACCGCGCGCATCCCCTTCCCCGGCTGGGGCACCAACCCGCCGTTCGAGGTCGTCAACGACAACAGGTTGCTGACCTCGGGCTACGAGGGCTTCCTCGGCGGGAAGACCGGCTTCACCGACGACGCGCGGCACACGTTCATCGGGGCCGCCGAGCAGGGCGGCCGGCGGCTGGTCGTCGTGCTGATGCGCGGCGAGCAGCGACCCACCCCGATGTACCAGCAGGCGGCGGCACTGCTCGACCACGGCTTCGCGCTGCCCGACCTGCGCGGCGTCGGCACGCTCACCGACGGACCCGCCGAGGAGTCCGGCCCGCAGGTCAGCGTGATCCCCGAGCCGAACGGCGGCGACGACGCCGGGGCCGTCCCGCCCGAGTCCGGCGCGACGTCGTCGTGGAGCACGCCGCTGCTGCTCCTGGCGGTCGTCGCCGGCGTCGGCGGCCTGGTCGCGCTGCGCTCCGGGCGCCGTTGAGCGGAGGATCGGGGACATGGTCGAGGCGATCGAGTCCCTGGGGGAAGCGTTCACCCGCATGGCGCGCGAGCGCCCTGACCGGCCCGCGGTGACCGATGACGAGACGACCTGGAGCAGGGCCGACCTCGAGGCCCACGCGAACCGCTGGGCCCACGACCTCGCCGGCCGCGGCGTCCGGCCCGGCGACTTCGTCTCGATCGCGCTGCCCAACGTGGCCGAGCACTACGCGCTGACGCTCGCGGCGTGGAAGCTCGGCGCGGTCCCGCAGCCCCTGTCGCACAAGCTGTCCGTCGGCGAGCTCGCCGCGGTGCTCGAGGTGGTGCGCCCGCCCGTGGTCGCCGGGCTCGCCCCGGGCACCGAGGTCCGGGCCCCGGACGGCACCACGGCGCTCCCTGTCGGACACCGGCCCGAGGGACCCGACACCCCGCCACCGCCCGCCCCGGCGCCGCCGGCGTGGAAGGCACCGACCTCGGGCGGCTCGACCGGCCGACCCAAGGTCATCGTCGCCGCCGAGCCCGGCACGATCGACATCGTCGCGTCGCGGGCGGCGGTCTACCGGATCGAGCCGGACGGGACGTTGCTGTGCACGGCGCCGCTGTTCCACAACGCGCCGTACCTGTTCTCGCTGCTCGGGCTGATGTCGGGTCACCACGTCGTGCTCATGGGCCGGTTCGACGCCGCCCGCGCGCTGGCGCTCGCGCAGGAGCACGCCGCCACCTGGATCTACGCGGTGCCGACGATGATGGGACGGATGATCAAGCTAGGGCAGGGGAGCTCGCCCCGACGTGCGCAGCTGCCCGAGCTCCCCGCCCTGCGCACGCTGTTCCACATCGGCGCCCCGTGCCCGCCCGCGGTGAAGCGCGCGGTCATCGACTGGCTCGGCCCCGACCGCGTGCACGAGGGCTACGCGGGCACCGAGGCGCAGGCCCGCACGTCGATCACCGGCCGCGAGTGGCTGGAGCATCCCGGCTCGGTCGGTCGGGTGACCGGCGGGGAGATCGAGGCGCGCACCCTCGACGGGGAGCGGCGGTGCGACGTCGGCGAGGTCGGCGAGCTCTGGCTGCGCCCCGAGCCCGGCCGCACGACCTACCGCTACATCGGCGCCGAGGCCCGCGCCCGTCCCGGCGGCTGGGAGTCCCTCGGCGACATGGGCTGGTTCGACGCCGACGGCTACCTCTACCTCGCCGACCGCGCCGCCGACATGATCGTCGTCGGCGGCCAGAACGTGTACCCGGCGGAGATCGAGGCGGCGATCCTCGAGCACCCGGCGGTCGTGTCCGCCGTCGTCGTGCCCGCCCCCGACGAGGACCTCGGCTCGGTGCCGCACGCGGTCGTCCAGACCGACGGCGACGTCACCGACGCCGACCTGGACGCCCACGTCGCCGCGCGACTGTCCCCGGCCAAGCGGCCACGGGCGTGGCGGCGCTCGGCCGAGGCGCTGCGCGACGACGCGGGCAAGGTCCGGCGCTCGTCGCTCCGCTGATCTCCGGAAGCGGAGCGGGAGCTCGACCCGTGGTCACCGGTACCGCAGTGACCCGTCGTCGAGGTCGGCGGCGGGCAGGGTGTGGCGTTCCTCGGCGTACTCGTGCATGTGCGTCCAGGGCACGCGGTCACCCTGCTTGAACATCTTGTCCTGGCTGCGCATGACGTAGCCGGAGTTGAAGTTCTCCGGGTCCGACCACGGGCGGATCTCCATGTCCGCGTCCTCGTCGCGCAGGGTCGGGGTGACCGAGCGGGCCCCCCGGCTCTCCATCGTGGTGAGCAGCCGGCAGATGAGGTCGCTGACGAGGTCGGCCCGCAGCGTCCAGCTGTGCCGGAAGTAGCCGAAGACGTAGGCCATGTTCGGGATGCCCGAGATCATGATCCCGCGCCAGGTGACCTGCCGCGAGACGTCGACGGGCTCGGAGTCCACGGTGAACGGGATGTCTCCGAGGGCGCTGAGGTTGAACCCGGTCGCCGAGACGACGATGTCGGCCTCGAGCTCCTGGCCCGACGAGGTCCGGATGCCGGTCTCGGTGAAGGTGTCGATGGTGTCGGTGACCACCGAGGCCCGACCCTCGCTGATCGCGGTGAAGATGTCCCCGTCGGGCACGACCGCGATCCGCTGCTGCCACGGGCGGTAGCCCGGGTTGAAGTCCTTCTCGACGTCGTAGCCCTCGGGCAGGTAGGGCCGCATCTCGTCGAGGAGCCAGGTCCGCGCCTCCTCGGGCGTCTCCTGGCACATCCGGGTCAGCTCGTTGAACTGCTCGATGTAGGCGCGGCGGAGGATCTCGTGCGTCCAGTCCTCGGGGATGTCGAGCGCACGCAGCGCGACGGCGAGCTCGTGGGTCTTCGGCACCGCGGCCACGAACGTCGGCGTGCGCTGCAGCATCGTCACGTGGGCGGCCGTCTCGGCCATCGCCGGCACGACCGTCGCCGCGGTCGCCCCGCTGCCGATGACGACGACGCGCTTGTCGGTCCAGTCGAGGTCCTGCGGCCACGTCTGGGGGTGGGCGATGACCCCCTGGAAGCGCTCCATGCCCGGCCACTCCGGCCGGTAGGGCTCCTGGTGGTTGTAGTAGCCCTGGCACATCCACAGGAAGCCGCAGGTCATCTGCAGCGTCTCGCCCGTGTCGTCGCGGTGGACGTCGACGGTCCACAGCTGCTCGGCCGACGACCAGCTCGCCGCCGTCACCGTGTGCCGGTAGCGGATCACCGCCTTGAGGTCGTCCTCCTCGATGACCTCGTCGAGGTAGTTGGTGATCTCCTCCGAGGTCGCGATCGACGGACCCCGCCACGGCTTGTGGGCGTAGCCGTAGGTGAACAGGTCGGAGTCCGAGCGGGCGCCCGGGAAGCGGTGGGTCCACCATGTCCCGCCCCGGCCGGGCAGCTTCTCGAGGATGGCGAACGTCTTGTCGGGGAAGCGCTCGCGCAGGTGGTGACCGGCGTCGATGCCGGAGACACCGGCGCCGATGACGAGGACGTCGACGTGCTCGACGTCGTCGCCCCCGCCGGCGCGGGTGGTCGGGCTGCTCTCGGTGACCGTCACGGGTCCTCCTCGCGTCAGGCGGCGACGGTGGGGGTCAGGGCCGGGCGCAGCACGGCGACGGCGTCGTCGACCATCCGGGCCGCGGACGGCGTCGCGCCGAGCGTCCAGAAGAAGCCGTGGATCATGCCGTCGTAGCGTTGCGCGGTGACGCTGTTCCCGGCGTCGGCCAGCTTGCGGGCGTAGGTCTCGCCCTCGTCGCGCAGCGGGTCGTACTCGGCGGTCGCGACGAACGCCGGGGGCAGCCCGGAGAGGTCGGTCGCGCGCAGCGGGAACGTGTACGGGTCGTCGGCCGGATCGGTCGCGCCGAGGTAGTGCGCCCAGAACCACTGCATGGTGGCGCGCCCGAGCAGGTAGCCCTCGCCGTTCTCGGTGATCGAGGGGCTGGTCCAGTCGAAGTCGACGACCGGGTAGATCAGCAGCTGGAACGCGATCGCCGGGCCGTTCCGGTCGCGGGCGGCGAGGCTCACCGCGGCGGCGAGCTGACCGCCGGCGGAGTCGCCGCCGACGGCGAGGCGCGACGCGTCGACGCCGAGCTCCTCGGCGTGCTCGGCGACCCATACGGTGGCGGCGTAGCAGTCGTCGAACGCCGCGGGCGCGACGTGCTCGGGGGCGAGGCGGTAGTCGACCGACACCACGGTGACGTCGGTGGCGTTGGCGAGCTGCCGGCACGGCCGGTCGACGGTCTCGAGGTCGCCGATCACCCAGCCGCCGCCGTGGAAGTAGAGGAGCACCCCGCCGCTGCCGCCGCCGTGCGGCACGTAGATGCGCGCGGGGATGTCACCGGCCGGGCCGGGGATCGCCCGGTCGGACACGGTCCCGACCTCCTCCGCCGGGGGCTGCAGGTCGATGAAGGCCCCGGCGGCCGCGCGGGCCTGCGGGACGGTCATGCACTCGATCGGCGGCATGCCTTGTTCGACCAGCGCGTCGAGGAGTGCCTGCGCCTCGGGGTGGACGGCCATGGGGGGCTCCCGTGAGGTCGGGGAAGGGGTCCCACCGAGCGTGATGCAGAACACACGGCCGCCGCTTGTGCGCCCGGGACGAAACGCTCCACGCCGCCTTGTCCCCGCCGACGTCCCCGCCGACGTCCCCGCCGACGTCCCACGGTGGAGCGTCGCCGCGAGTGCTGGTCGTCACATCCTGGGGCGGCTACGGTCGCTGGACGGGGGTCGGCGCTGGTGCACTCGGGTGGTGATCACAGGGTGGTGATGATCGAGCCCTCCCCCACTCCGGAGGACGCGGTCTCCACGGTTGCCGACGTCGCGGCGGCGCTCGCGCCCCACCGCGCCGAGGTCAGCGCGTCGATCACCGACGTGCTCGCCAGCCGCATCGACGACCTGCGCGGCGACCCCGCCCTGCTCGACCTCCTCGCCGCGAGCGTCGAGGGCAACGTCGAGACGATCCTGCACGTGCTCCGGCACGACCTCGACCCCCGCGACGTCGAGCCCCCCGCCGCGGCGATGGCCTACGCGCGGCGCCTGGCCCAGCGCGAGGTGCCCGTCAACGCGCTCGTGCGCGCCTACCGCGTCGGTCAGTCGCACCTCATGGAGTGGGCGTTCGCCGAGGCCGCGCGCCGGCCCGGCGAGGCGGCCGCGGCGGCGTCGCAGCGCATCGTGCTGGTGGTCATGGACTACGTCGACCACGTCACCCAGCACGTCATCGGCGCCTACGAGTCCGAGCGCGAGCACTGGCGCCAGGGCCGGCACGCGCTGCGTCTGGCGCGGGTCCGCGACGTCCTCGCCGGGCGCACCCCCGCCGACCCCGAGGAGCAGCTGGCCGTCGAGACCACGCTCGCGTACCGGCTCGCGCCCGTGCACCTGGGGCTCGTGGTCTGGTTCGACGACCCGCCCGCCGACACCGACCTCGCGGGGCTCGAACGGGTCGCACTGGACCTCGGGGCCGCCCTCGACGCGGTCGGGCGCCCGCTCGTGGTGCCGTGGGACGCGAGCAGCGCCTGGGTCTGGGTCACGCGCCGCGACGAGGGCGCCCCGGCCCGCGACGCCCTCGCCCGCGCGGTGACCCGGCACGGCGAGGGGTTGCACGTCGCCTGCGGGGCCCCGCTGGCCGGCGTCCCCGGGTTCCGCATGACCCACGACCAGGCCCGCCGCGCCCGCGACGTCGCGCTCGCCTCGGGCACCGGGGCGCCCGCGGTGACGCTGTTCGACGAGGTGGGCGCGGTCGCGCTCCTGTGCGCCGACCGCGAGGGCGCGCGGGCGTGGGTGCGCCGGGTCCTCGGGCCGCTCGCCGACCCCGAGCCCGGCGTCGGGCGGCTGCGCGAGACCCTGCGGGTGTTCCTCGCGACCGGCGGCAGCCTCGCCACGGCGGCCCGGCGCCTGCAGGTCCACCGCAACACCGTGAAGTACCGCGTCGCCCGGGCCCACGAGGTCCGGGGCCGGCCGCTGGGCGACGACCGCCTCGACGTCGAGCTCGCGCTGCTGGCGTGCGCGTGGCTGGGTCCGGCGGACTAGCGAGGCGTCCCGGCTACTCCGACCGGCTGCGGCGGCGCCCGCCGAGCCCGAGGCCGAGCACCCCGAGCAGCGCGCCGGCGCCGAGCAGGGCGCCCGCGGCGCGCGGACCCGGGGTGCGCCCGACCGTCACGGCGGGGCGGACGATCACCGGTGCGGGCTCGGGGAGTTCCTCGCGCTCGTTCTCCTTGAGTGTGGCCGCCCAGGCGGTGACGAACAGGATGAAGCGCGAGACGAAGTTCGCGAACACCAGCAGACCGATGATCGGGCCGAACGCGGCGCCGGCGGGCGAGCTGGTGACGCTGCCGATGTAGACGGTCATGATCTGCTGCAGGATCACGAATCCGACCGCGGCGAGCAGGGCGGCGCGGGCCGCCGAGCGCAGCGTCACCGGCTCGCGGGGCAGCCGGGCGATGACCCAGAGGAACACCAGCCAGTTCGCGGCGAGGGTGATCGCCAGGCTGCCGAGGAAGAACAGGAACCTCGCCCAGGCCTGCCCGCCGAGCCCGAGGAAGTCGAGGATGGTGCTCGCGAGCCCCGTGCCGATGGCGGTGATCGCGAACGAGAGCGCGAACGCGAGGCCCAGCCCGATCATCGCGCCCAGGTCGCCGAGGTAGCGCTTGACGATGTTGGGCGGGTCGCCGCGCTGGTCCCACTGCTCGGAGAGCGCCTCGCGCAGGTTGCCCATCCAGCCGAGACCGGAGAACAGGGCACCCGCCAGACCGATGATGCCGACCGCGTTGCGCTGGGCGATGGCCTGGTCGACGACCTGGTTGAGCAGGTCGCCGAGGCCCGCCGGGGCCGCGCTGGTGATGCCCTGCTGCAGCTCGGTGAGCAGCGCCTGGTTGTTGGCCAGCACGAACGCCGCGGCCGCGAAGGCGACCATGAGGATCGGCACCAGCGCGAGGATCGAGAAGAACGTGATGGCGGCGGCGTAGTGGTCGCCGTGCTTCTCGGTGTACCGCGAGGCGGCCCGGATGAGGTGATCGAGCCAGTGGTACCGGGCCCGCAGCTTCTCCAGCTGCGTCGGCGCGGTCGACCCGTCGTCCGTGTCGGTCGTGCTGGCGCTCGTCATGCTGGCGCGCTTCCTCTCGCGGTCCCCGACTGCTCGCGGACCCGTGTGTCGGGCCCGCGTGGCCCGTAGCTACCCCGAGTGGCCGCCCGTCACTCGCCGATCACGCGCCGCCCACGAGCGGTGGCTGTCCGTAGGGCCGGGGGTCGAACGTCCCGTTGCGCGCGCGGAACGACCGGGCCGTGCCGGGCCAGAGCAGCGTGAGGCGCCCGCTGCTCTCGTCGACGTACCAGCTGCGGCAGCCGCCCTGCAGCCAGACGGTGTCCGCGCTCATCGCGTCGATCTCGCGGGTGTAGGCCTCCTCGGCCTCGGCGGTGACCTCGAGGGGCCGTCCTTCGGTCTCGGCGAGGTGATCCAGCGCTCCGAGGACGTGGTCGATCTGCGCCTCGATCATGTAGACGGCGGAGTTGTGCCCGAGGCTCGCGTTGGGCCCGTTGAGCACGAACATGTTCGGGAAGCCGTGCACCGCGGTGGAGGCGTGCGCGGTCATGCCGTCGGCCCAGCGGTCGGCGAGCAGGCCGTGCCGGCCCTCGATGCGCTGCGCGAACGGCAGCCGCGTCGTCCAGAAGCCGGTGGCGAGCACGAGCGCGTCGAGCGGGTGGTGCGCGCCCGACGCCGCGACGGCCGTGGTCTTCTCGACGCGCTCCAGCGCGCTCGGCTCGAGGGTGACGTCGTCGCGCCCGAGCGCCGGGTAGAGGTCGTCGGAGACGACGATGCGCTTGCAGCCGATCTCGTAGTCCGGGCGCAGGCGGGCGCGCAGGCGCGGGTCGGGCACCTGGTCGGCGAGGTGGGCGAGCGCGCGATCACGGAGCCGGTCGATGTCGGGGCGGACGCGCCGACGCGCCCCGATGGCGCCCTCGGCCTCCTCGAACAGCTCCTCGCGCAGGGCCCGCTCGGCGGCGGGGTCGAGCGCGAACGCGCGGCGCTCCTGCTCGGTGTAGGCGCGGTCGCCGCGCGGCACGACCCACGGCGGGGTGCGCTGGAAGACGACGAGGTGGGCCGCGGCGCCGGCGAGCGCGGGCACGATCTGCGCGGCCGAGGCACCGGTGCCGACGACGCCGACGCGGCGCCCGGCCAGCGCGGCGGCACCGTCCCAGCGCGCGGAGTGGAAGACGGGGCCGTCGAAGTCGGACAGGCCGGGGATCTCGGGGATCCGCGGCTCGGACAGCCGTCCCGCGGCCACGACGAGCACGCGCGCGCGGTAGGTCCCCGACGACGTCGCGATCCGCCACCGCGTGCCGTCCCACCGGGCGCGCTGCATCTCGGTACCCAGGCGCAGGTGCGGGTCGAGGCCCTCGTCGCGGGCGGACTCGCGCAGGTAGTCGTGGATCTCGCCGCCCGGCGCGAACACCCGCGACCAGTCGGGCTTGGGACGGAACGAGAACGAGTAGAGATGGGAGGGCACGTCGCAGGCCACGCCGGGGTAGCGGTTGTCGCGCCACGTCCCGCCCACGCCGTGGGCGCGCTCGAGCAGCACGAACGACTCACGCCCGCGGCGGGCGAGCCGCACACCCAGGCCGATGCCGGCGAACCCGGCACCGACCACGGCGACGTCGACGTCGACCGCTGCGGTCACCGCGACCCGCCGTGATCAGCCACGACCCGAACCTACGCCCGGATCGGCGACTCCGGCCACGCATCAGAAGACCCCGACCACGCCGATCACGGCGAGGATGGCGAGCAGGACCAGCGCGAACCACAGCCGCGCACGCCCGGTGTCGCCGTCGACCCGCGCCGTCGCGTCCGAGCGCCGCTTCCCCTCCTGCGGCTGCCCCTCCTGCGGCGAGGCGACGCCGTGGTGGGTGCCGCTCGCGGTCAGGCGCGGAGGATCGCCATCCGTTCGGGGGGCGGGTCGCCGTACACGGTGGTGCGCTGGCGGGGCGTGCGCCCGAGGTCGGCGGCAAGTGCCTCGACCTGCGCGAGCGAGAGCTGCCGGCCCGCCTCCGCCCCGGCGGCGGGGTCGAGCGCGCCGTCGAGCAGCAGCCCGCCGGCGTCGTCGGCACCCCCGCGCAGCACGGCGGTCGTCAGCTCCGGCCCGAGCTTCGGCCAGGCGGCCTGGATGTGCGCGATGCGCCCGTGCAGCAGCAGCCGCGCGACAGCGTGCAGCGCGCGCGTCTCCCGCCCGTCGGGCGCGCTCCGCGTACGAGCGATGCGGCTTTGCCGGCGTCCAGCGCCAGGATCGCCACATCCTCGATCCGCGCCACGCCGCAGCTCGGGCGGCAGCATCTCGGGGAGGATCGGCATGGCGATGAACTCGGTGAACCCGCCCGTCCGGTCCTGGATCGCGGCGAGCGCGCGCAGGTGCGCGACCTGCTGGGCCGGCGTCTCGACGTGCCCGTAGACCATCGTCGCGGTGGATCGCAGGCCCACCTCGTGCGCGGTGGTGACGAGCTCGACCCAGCGGGTCGCGGGGATGTCGGAGCCGCCGGTGAGCACCGCGCGGATGTCGTCGTCGAGGATGCGCGCCGCGGTGCCCGGCACCGACCCGAGACCGGCCTCCCGGGCGGCGGTCAGGAACTCGCGGGGGCTCAGGCCCAGACGCTCGGCGGCGTCGGCGACCTCCGCCGGGCGGAAGCCGTGCAGGTGCAGCGGCACCCGCCCGGTGATCAGCGCGACGAGGTCGAGCGGCGCGCGGTCCGCGACGTCGGCGGGCAGCGGGCCCTGCACGCAGATCTCGGTCGCGCCGAGCGCCCAGGCCTCGTCGACCAGGGCGTTCGCGTGGTCGGGATCGCGGACGACGGCGGTGTCGAGGTTGCGGTTGGCGACGAAGGTCAGCTCGTCGCCGACCGCGTCACGGCGCAGGTCGTCGGCGAGCGCGCTCAGGGCGTCGAGCTCGTCGCCGTCGGCGCCGAGCAGGTCGACGTAGGCCGCGTCGGACAGGCCGGCAGGATCGGCCTCGGCGCGGGCGAGGGGGGCGCCGAGGCTCACCGCGCCGCTGCCGGTCGGCGCACCTGGGCCAGCCCCTGCTGGTCGGCGAGGGCGACGACGGGGTCGACGAGGTCCGGGTGCAGCCACCGGTTGGGGTCGCGGACGTAGCGCGGGTAGATCGTCAGCCGGGGGGCGAGGGTGAAGCCGGCGGCACCGGTGACGGCGCGGAGCGCGTCGAGGCCGGGCCAGGGGCGTTCGGGGTTGACGTGGTCGGGGGTGACGGGCGAGACGCCGCCCCAGTCGTCGATGCCCGCGCGCAGGAGCAGAGCCTGGTCGTCGGCGGCGCTCTGGGAGTCGTCGAGCTCGCCGGCCAGGTTCGGCGGGGCCTGGACGCTGACGCCGAGCGGCATGATCAGGCGCGCGACGGCCACGGCGGCGACGAACGCGTCGAACTCGGCGTCGGGCTCCCCGCGCATCGCCGTGTCGGGCTTGGCGCGGAAGTTCTGGACGATGACCTCCTGCAGGTGCTCGCCCCGGCGCGCCGACTCCGCGAGCACGAGCAGCGACTGCGCGCGCTCGGCGCGGTGGTCGCCGATGCCGACGAGGATCCCGCTGGTGAAAGGCACGCGCGCGCGGCCGGCGTCGTCGATCACCCGCCGGCGCAGGGCGGGCTCCTTGTCCGGGGAGCCGAAGTGCGCGCCGCCCGGCCGCGACCAGAGCCGCGTCGCGGTGGTCTCGAGCATCATCCCCATCGACGGCGAGACCCCGCGCAGGCGCTGGAGCTCGAGCAGGTCCATGACGCCGGGGTTGAGGTGGGGCAGCAGGCCGGTCTCGTGGAGGACGGCCCGGGCCGACTGCTCGACGTGCTCGAGGGTCGTCGTCAGGTCCCGCGCGCCCAACCAGTCGCGGGCCGCGGCCCAGCGCTCCTCGGGGCGGTCGCCGAGGGTGAACAGCACCTCGGTGCACCCCTGCTCGGCGCCGGCCCGGGCGATGTCGAGGACCTCGTCGCGCTCGAGGTACGCGGCGGGGAGCCGGCCCGGGACCGTCGCGAACGTGCAGTAGTGGCAGCGGTCGCGGCACAGGCGGGTCAGCGGGACGAAGACCTTGGGGCTGTAGGTGACGACGCCCGGGCGCCCCTCGCCGGCGAGGTGCTCGTCGCGACGGGCGGCGGCCAGCCCGAGCAGGCCCTCGAGCTCCTCGCCCCGCGCCGCGAGCAGCGTCGTCGCGTCGGAGAGCGTCGCCGGGTGCTCGGGGTCGTCGGACAGCGCCCCGTCCGCGGCGCGCCCGAGCGCGACCCGCACCTCGGTGCGCGAGGGCTCCGCCGGCTCCGGGAGCTCGACCAGCGGCCGCGGCAGCGACACGGGAGCGGGGAGATCGGCGGGGACGGC
The DNA here is from genome assembly GCF_057180585.1 of Actinomycetospora sp. 2LY8.5. Lineage (NCBI taxonomy): Bacteria > Bacillati > Actinomycetota > Actinomycetes > Pseudonocardiales > Pseudonocardiaceae > Actinomycetospora > Actinomycetospora sp. 2LY8.5. The sequence continues at coordinate 208,171 of NZ_JBXUHE010000006.1, read as the reverse complement.
CACGCGCCCGAACGTACGCCCCGTGCGAGCGATGCGGCATCGCTGGCATGTGACGCCAGGATCGCCACATCCTCGATTCGCGACACGCCGTGTGCGGGGTGGTCAAGCGTGGCGGCCACCCTGCGGCACGAAGCGAGGCGGTGCTGCGCGCCCGAGCCGGTCCCCGGTGGTCCAGGGTGGGCGAGGTGGAGGTCCGGAGCCGCGCCCTCGCCGCGCTGTGTGTGACCGAGATCGTGAGCTGGGGTGTCCTCTACTACGCGTTCCCGGTGCTCGTGACGTCGATCAGCGCCGACACCGGCTGGTCGGTGGGCGCCGCGACCGGCGCGTTCTCGCTCGGCGCCCTGGTCTCGGCCGGGGCCGGGATCGTGGTCGGCCGGCTCATCGACCGGCGCGGACCACGGCTGGTGATGACCGCGGGCTCGGTCGTCGGCGTCCTCGGTGTCGTCGCGATCGCCACGGCGCCGACGTTGCCGCTGTTCCACGCCGCGTGGGCGGTCGCCGGGGTGGGGCAGTCCGCGACGCTCTATCCGCCGGCGTTCGCCGCGCTGACCGGCTGGTACGGCGAGCAACGCGTGCGCGCGTTGACGACCCTGACCCTGGTCGGGGGGTTCGCGAGCACGGTGTTCGCGCCGCTCACCGCCGCCCTGCTCGGGCCGGTGGGCTGGCGGGGCACGTTCGGCGTCCTGGCGGTGGTGCTCGCCGTCGTCACCGTGCCGCTGCACGCACTCGTCCTCACCCCGCCGTGGCGTCCGCACGAGGCCCCCAACCGCGAGACCGTGGCCCGCGAGACCGTGGCCCGCGAGACCGTGGATCGCGACCACGCCTCGGAGGTGCTGCGCAGCCCCCGATTCGTGCTGGTGACCGCGGTGATGGCGCTGAGCGCGTTCGGGCTCTACGCGTCGACGATCAACCTCGTCCCCCTGCTCGAGGGCCGGGGCCTCGACCTCGGCCTCGCCGCGCTCGCGCTCGGCCTCACGGGCGTCGGTCAGGTCGCCGGACGGCTGATGTTCGTGCCGCTGGTACGACGGTCGACGCCGCGCACGCGCCTCGCTGCGGCGCTGCTGCTGGGCAGCGCGGGCGTCATCGCGCTCGCCCTCGTCCCCGGGCCGGCGGTGCTCCTCATCGCGCTCGCCGTCGTCGCCGGCGCCGGGCGCGGCCTGCACACGCTGCTGCAGGCCTCGACCGTCTCCGACCGCTGGGGGACGCGCGCCTTCGGCCGGATCAACGGCGTCTTCTCCGCGCCCCTGACGCTCGCGGTCGCGATCGCGCCGGCCGGGGGCGCGGCCGTCGCGGGCATCGTCGGCGGGTTCCCGACGGCCTTCCTCCTGCTGGGTGGGGCGACGGTCGTCGCGGCGCTGGTCGGTCTCGTCGTCTGACCGTCGCGTGGTCGTGACGGTTCCCCGACCCCGTCGGCGTGCCGTGGTGGATTCGTCAGCCGTCCGCCTCCGGTGCGGCGGCTCCGCCGGGATCAGTCCTCGTGGTCGGTGGTCAGGCCCATGCGGGCGACGACGAGCGACTCCACGATGCCCACCAGCGCGTAGAGGACGATCGAGGCGCCGGTGACGACGACCACCGACGCCCACATCTCGATGTACCGGAAGCCCCCGACCGCCTTGATCATCGTCGCGCCGCTGCCGCGCCCCGTCGCGAGCCACTCGGCCATGAGCGCACCGATCATCGCGCCGGGCACGGCCAGGCGCGCCGAGGCGAACAACGCGGGCACGGCGCTCGGCAGCATCACCCGGCGCAGGCGGGCCAGGCGGCCGCCGCCGTAGGCCGCGACCAGGTCGAGCGCCCAGGGCGACGCCGACCGCAGGCCGAGCACCGTCGTCACCAGCGACGGGAAGAACACGACGATCCCGCCGATGACGCCGGTCGCGGTGAGGTTCCGCCCGAAGGCCAGGACGATCAGCGGCGTCATGGCCACCAGCGGGACCGACCGGAGCAGGGTCGCGAGCGGCATCAGGGCCTGCTCCACCGGGCGCGAGAGCACGAACCCGATCGCGACGAGGGTCGCCGCGACCAGCCCGAACACGTACCCGATGCCGGCGTCCACGAGCGTGACCCCGAGGTCGCCGAACACGAGGGCCCGGTTCTGCGGCGCAGACGGGAGCACGACGAGCCACTCGACCACGTCCCACGGCGTCTTCCCGATGACCCGCCGGATGCCGAAGACCTCGAGGAAGAGCGTCCAGAGCACGCCGATGGCCACGATCGCGACACCCACGGGGGCCAGGCGTCGGGCGGCGACCGACGCGGCCTCGGCGAGCCAGGAGCGCCGCTCGGCCGTGGGCGCGGTCACGTCGCGTCGCCCCGTGTCCAGGGCGCCACGGCACGCGCGAGCAGCCCGACCGCCAGGTAGCCGATCCCGGAGATCACGCCGGCGACCAGCGCGAGGCCCCACGTCCGCTCGACGAGGTACTGCTGCTGGGAGATCGTCATCGCCACGCCGAGACCGGTGTCGACGCCGCCGAGGTACTCGCCGATGATCGCGCCGAGCACGGCCGACGGCGCCGCGATGCGCAGCGCGGCGAGCACCGCCGGCACGGCGGCGATGACCTGCACGTGGCGGATGCGCTCCCAGCGCCCGCCGCCGAACGCCGTGACCACGTCCAGCGCGGCCCGGTCCGCCGATCGCAGGCCGAGCAGCGCGCCGACCGTGGTGGAGAAGAAGCAGAAGATCGCCGCGAGCACGATCATCGGCGTCCGCCCGCCGAAGACCACCGCGACGATCGGCCCCACCGCCACCACCGGCAGGCAGTAGCTGACCACGGCGATGTTGACCACCAGCGACTCGAGCCACGGCAGGGCGACGACGAGCAGCGCGAGGAGGATCGCGATGCCGTTGCCCCACAGGAAGCCCTGCGCGGCCTCGGACACCGTCGCCGCGACGTTCGGGGCGTAGAACCCCCAGCCGTCGGCGACCAGCGCCCCGATCACCGCGGGTGGCGTCGGGACCGCCCCGCTCGTCGCGAACACCGTCGCCGCGACCAGCCACCACAGGCCGAGCACGACCACGGCCGCCACCACCGGACCGACCCAGGCGGGGCGCCCGCGGGTGAGGACCGCGCCGGTCACGCCTGCACGTCCTCGCGGGACCGCCCGAACAGCAGCTCCGAGAGCCGGTCGTGCAGCGCGTGGAACTCGGGGCTGCGCATCATCTCCGGCGTGCGCGGGCGCGGCAGGTCGATCGGGACGACCTCGAGCACGCGTCCCGGGCGGGGGCTCATCACCGCCACCTCGTCGGAGAGCAGCACGGCCTCGTCGATCCCGTGGGTCACCATCAGCGTCGTCGACGACCGCGCCGTCCAGATGCGCTGCAGCTCGAGGTTCAGCCGCCGTCGGGTCATGTCGTCGAGAGCGCCGAACGGCTCGTCGAGCAGGAGCACGGCCGGGTCGAGAACGAGCGCGCGGGCGATCGACACCCGTTGGCGCATCCCGCCCGACAGCGCCGCCGGGCGGGCGTCCTCGAACCCCTCGAGGCCGACCAGCCCGATCAGCTCGTCGACCACCTCGCGGTCGGGCGTCACGCCCGCGACCTGCAGCGGCAGCCTGATGTTCGCGTCGACGCTGCGCCAGGGCAGCAGCGCCGCGTCCTGGAACGCGACGCCGAGGTCACCGGAGGTACGCAGCTCCTCGGGGGTCCGACCGGTGACGGTCGCGGTGCCCGCGGTCGGCTCCTCGAGACCGGCGAGCACCCGTAGCACCGTCGACTTGCCGCACCCCGACGGTCCGAGCAGCGAGGTGAACGAGCCCGCCCGCGTGTGCAGGTCGACGCCGGCCAGCGCCTCGACGACCCGCCGTCGGCTGCGGAAGGACTTGGTCAGGCCCGCGACGTCGATGCCCTCCGCGATGCCCTCCGCGATGCCCTCCGCGATGCCCTCCGCGATGCCCTCCGTGATGCCCTCCGTGCCCCCGGCTGTCACGGGAACTGCACCCGCAACGCCGGGTCCTCGGCGTACACCTCGCTGAGCAGCGAGAGGTCGAAGAGCTGCTCTCGCGTCACGGCCGACCCGGCCAGGCGCAGGGCGGCCAGGTTCTCCTCGACGAGCTGGTCGGTCATGGTGAACAGACCGTTGGCGCGGGTGTCGGGCGTGAGCACCAGCGCGTTCTGGTCGTTCGCCTCGAGCAGCTGCTCGTCGTAGTCCAGCCCCAGGTCGCGGCCGTAGGTGTCGACGGCCAGCCGGGTCGCCGCGGCCGGGTCGAGCACCGCGTCGTTCCACCCGCGGATCTCGGCGCGCAGGAACGCCTTGAGCTTCGCGCGTTCGGTGTCGATCGTCTCCTGCAGCACCGTGACCGTCTCGGCCACCAGGGGCAGGCCGTGATCGGCGAACAGGAACGACTGCGTCTCGAACCCGCGCACGCGCAGCACGTTGGGCTCGTTGGTGATGTACCCGAGGTAACCGTCGATCTCACGGGTCGTCAGTGGCGTCGCGTCGTACTGCACGGGGACCCGCGTGATCTGCCCCGGGTCGATGTTGTTGGCGCGCAGGAGCGCGCCCCACACCTGGTCGTTCGAGTCCTGGACCCCGATCCGCTTGCCGATCATGGCGCGCGGTTCGGGCAGCGGGTCGGTGGTGCGGGAGACGATGCAGAACGGGTTCTTCTGGTACGTCGCCCCGACGATCTTCAACGGCGCGCCCTGCAGGATCGCCGGCGCGGTGATCACCGGGGCGGACAGGCCCGCCCAGCAGTTGCCGGACACGAGGTTGGCCTCGACACCGGTGGACGCCGACCCGCCCGCGAGCAGGTCGATCCCCTCGAACCCGGCTTCGCGGTAGTAGCCGCGCGCGTCCGCCATGTACTCGCCGTTGAACTCCGTGTTCTTGATCCACGACAGCTGCAGGGCCTCGCGGCCGTAGGAGTTGCTCCCGGGCGCGGCCGGGTCGCCCCCGCTCTCGCCGCAGGCCGCGAGGGCGGCCAACCCGGCCGCACCACCCACCGCGAGTCCGGACCAGCGCAGGAAGGATCGGCGATCGACCGACAGGGGCACGGAGCCTCCCGGGACGGTGGGCAGCGGGGCGCCCGGAACGCTAGGAACGGGACGTGTCGAGGACGTTTCGGGCGTGCTGCGCCTGCGTGGCGCCCCGCCAGACCCGGTCGCGCGTCATCGGCAGGCGGCGCAGGCGCACGCCGGTCGCGTCGCGGATCGCGTTGGCGACCGCGGGGGCGACCGGGTTGAACGGCGACTCGCTCATCGACTTCGCCCCCGCCGGCCCCAGGTCGTCGACCGTGTCGGCGAAGAGCACCTCGGTCTCCGGCAGGTCGCCGCACCGGGGCAGCCAGTAGTCGCGGAGCACGGCGGTGCGCACCACGCCGGCGTCGTCGAGCAGGACCTCCTCGAACAGCGCGGCCCCGTAGCCCTGCGCGACGCCGCCCTCGACCTGCCCGCGGCACTGCGCCGGGTTGACCACGCGCCCGGCGTCCGCGGCGTGCACCGAGCGCAGGATCCGGACCTCCCCGGTCGCCGTGTCCACCGCGACCCGGACGGCGTGCACGTTGAACGACACCGAGCGGGGGCTGCCGTCGTGCTTGCCGTGGCTCTCGAGCGGGGCGAGCGCGGCGAGGGGAACGGGCCCCGAGGGGGTGTGGACCGCGTCCCGCCCGAGCACCACGCGGGCGGGGTCGTCGCCGGTGCGCTCGGCCGCCGCGACCTCGAGACGCCGCGCGAGGTCGGCGGCCGCGCGCGCGACGGCGGTCCCGGCGACGACCGTGCCGGTCGACCCGAAAGCCCCGGTGTCGTGCGCGACGGCGTCGGTGTCGCCGCCCCGCAGCGCGATGCGGTCCGCGGTCGTGCCGAGGGCCTCCGCCGCGAGCTGGGCGTGCACGGTGGCGGCGCCGTTGCCGAACTCGGCGGTCCCGACGTGCAGCGTGAAGCGCCCGTCGGGACCGACGCCCACGCGTGCCTCGCCGTGGTGCCCGCGCGGCGGGATCGTGGCGATCATGGCCACAGCCATCCCCTCGCCGATACACCACGTCGACCCGTCGGGCGCGGGGTCCCCGCCCCGGGCGAGCGCCCCCTGCGCCAGGTCCAGGCAGGCGTCGAGGCCGTAGCTGCCGAAGCGTAGGTCGTCGGGCTGCTCGTCGGGGTCGTGGGAGGCGACGAACCGCTCACCGGGCCGGACGACGGCGCGGCGCCGCAGGTCGAAGGGGTCGAGGTGCAGGCGGCGGGCGAGCTCGTCGAGAGCGGACTCGATGCCGAACTGGACCTGCCCGAGCCCGTAGCCGCGGTAGGCGCCCGACGGGATCGTCGTCGTGTAGACCGCCTCGGCGTCGACGCGCTTGTTCGGGCAGCGGTAGATCGCCATCGACTCGTGGCAGCCGTGGAACATCACGCCGGGCGAGTGGTTGCCGTAGGCGCCGGCGTCGACGAGCACGTCGATGCCGAGCGCGGTGAGCTCGCCGTCGGGACGGGCGGCGGCGGTGACGTGCACGCGCATCGGGTGGCGCACCGGCATCGCCGTGAGCTCCTCGGTGCGCGTCACCTCCCACTGGACCGGCCGGCCGGTCGCCAGCGTCGCGAGGGCGACGAGGTCCTCGGTGAGCAGCTCCTGCTTCGAGCCGAAGCCGCCACCGACGCGGCCGGTGAGCACCCGCACGCCGGCCGGCTCGCGACCGAGCAGGCGCGCGAGCTCGTCGCGGACGAGGAACGGCACCTGGGTGCTGGTGCGCACGACGACGCGTCCGGCCTCGTCGACCCACGCGACGCTGCCGTGGGTCTCCATCGCGCTCGGGGCGACCCGGCCGGTGTGCCAGGTCCCGGTGACGACCGCGCCGCCCCCCGCCTCGGCCTGCGCGCACCCGGCGGCGACGTCACCGACGCCGTCGTGCAGCGCGGCGACGACGTTGCGGGCGGCGTCGGCGATGCGGGCGGTGCCGTCCGCGTCGTCGTGGATGCCGGGGGCGTCGCGGGCGGTCTCCGGGTCGAGGACGGGTTCCCGCTGCTCGTAGTGGACGACCACGGCGCGGCACGCGAGCTCGGCCGCGGCGGGGGTCTCGGCGACGACGGCGGCGACGCGCTGGCCCGCGAAGCGCACGACGTCGTCGAGGATCCGGGTGTCGTCAGGGTCGTCGGTGCGGTGGTGGTGCCGCGCGGTGGAGAACCGCGTCGCGGGCACGTCGTGGTGGGTGAGCACCGTGAGGACGCCCGGGACCGCCCGCGCGGCCGTCGTGTCGACCGAGGTGATGCGCGCGTGGGCGTGCGGCGAGCGCACCACGGCGAGGTGCGCGGTGCCGGGCGGGACGTCGTCGAGGGTGTAGGGCTCGGTGCCGGTGACCACGCGCGCGGTGGCGGGCGCGGGCTCCGACCCGCCGAGGCCGGCACCCGGCGCGGTCCGTGCCCGCCCGTCGAGTGCGTCGACGATCGAGCGGTAGCCGGTGCAGCGGCACAGGTTGCCCTGCAGACCCCGTACGCGGTCCTCGCCCGGGCACGCCGTCGAGGCCGTCGAGGCCGTGACCACCATCCCCGGTGTACAGAAGCCGCACTGGAACCCGCCGGCCGCGGCGAACCGGCCGGCGGTGTCGGAGAGCTCGCCGGCGGCCGCCGTGGTGACGCACCGGTGCACGGCGCGGACCGCCGGGTAGAGGCACGAGCGCACCGGCGCCCCGTCGACCAGCACCGTGCACGCGCCGCAGTCGCCGGCGTCGCAGCCGCGCTTGACCTCGACGTGCCCGTGCTCGCGCAGCAGCGTGCGCAGGCACTGGCCGGGGCGGGGCCGGGCGGGCACCGCGCGGCCGTTGACGGTGATCACGACGTGAGCTCCGCGAGCAGCGTGGCGGCCAGGTGCCGGGCCAGCGCGCGGCGCCAGTCGGGGGTGCCGTGGGGGTCGTCGAACCACACCGCGGGCCCGTCGCCGAGAGCGTCGACGGCCGCATCGAGCTCGGCCCGTCCCGGAGGCGCGGGGAACCACAGGACGGCGGGACGGTCGAGGGCGGCGGTGACGGCGAGGGTGAACGCACCGTCCGCGTCGCGCCGGCCCGCGAGCAGGGCGGCGGAGCGACCGCGGTCGCTGCGGGAGGCCTTGCGGACCGCGGCGCGGGCGCGCAGGGCGCGGGCGGGCAGCTCGAGGGCGCGGACGAGGTCGCCGGGTGCCAGCGCCGTGCGCCCGGCGCCGACGACGACGTCGGTGATCGGGCGCCGCTCCTCGCCGCCGCCGGCGGGCCAGACGACGACGTCGGCGTCGAGCGCGGCGGCCAGGGTGGTCATCGGGCCGGCGGGCAGGGCGAGGGCGATGTTGCCGCCGACCGTCGCCTGGGTCCGTACGGCGTGGTCGCCGACGAGGGCGTCGGGGAGCTCGCGCAGGAGGGCCGCCCCGGTCCGGCCCGCGGGCGTCCCGGCGGCCGCGACCTCGGCCAACGTGGCCGTCGCGGCGATCGTGAGACCGGCGTCGGTGACGGTGAGCGCCGGCCAGCCGAGGCCGGTGAGGTCGACGAGCGTGTCCAGGTGCGGCTGCGGCACCGAGAACAGCCACGTACCGCCGCCGAGGAGCGCGGTCGTGGCACCGCGCGGGACCCGGCGCAGCGCCTGGACCAACGCGGTGTCGTCGGTGGGACGCTCCAGCCGGGTGATCGTCGACAGGTCCACTCAGTACTCCACCCGGTCCGCGGTCGCGAGCCAGGTGTCGAAGGGCGCGGTCTTCGTGTCGACGTCCCGGGACTCGATCGACACCGGCCAGGTCTCGGGGTGGCGGTCGAACAGCTCGTAGAACGCGAGGTCGTCGAACCCACCGCGCGCCGCGTCGTGCCGGTCGGCGGCGTAGACGACACGCGCGACCCGGGCCCACAGCGCCGCGGACAGGCACAGCGGGCAGGGCTCGCACGAGGTGTAGAGCGTCGCGCCCGGCAGGGCGAAGTCGCCGGTCGACCGGCACGCCGCGCGCAGCGCCTGGACCTCGGCGTGGGCCGTCGGATCGAGATCGCGCGTCACGCGGTTCTGGCCGCGGGCGAGCTCCGCGCCGTCGCGGACCACCAGGGCCCCGAACGGGCCACCGCCCTCGGCGACGTTCTGCTCGGCCAGCGCGATCGCCTCGGCCAGCCACCGGTCGTCTGCCTCGTCCACGACGCCTCCCTCGCTCGCTCGCTGGGCGGCGCTGCCCGGGGCGAAGAGAGGATAGGCGTCGCGTGTGACGGGCGTGGGTCAGATCCTGGCGAGGTGCGCGGCGACGGCGGCGCCCAGACGGTCGGCGTCGCCGGTGGCGAGCAGGTCGAGCAGGGCCCCGCGCAGGACCGCGAGGAGCAGGGCGCGCTCGGCGGGGTCGTCGACGGCCTGGTGGTCGGCGAGCAGGGCGTCCCAGTCGTCGACGGTGCGCGCGGCGAACCCCGCCCAGGGCCCGTCGCCGGCGTCGTTGACCGAGTGCGTGTAGGCCTCGAGCCACAGCCGCAGCAGCGCGCGGTGCTCCGGCGCGGCGAGCCAGGCCCAGACGCGCCCGCCGAGCGACGCCAGGTCGCCGGCCTCGCCGACGAGGTCGACGACGGCGAGCTGGTCGGCGCGCGAGCGCGCGAGCAGCGCCCTCACCAGCCCGTCCTTGCTGCCGAAGAGGAACAACAGCACCCGCGGGCTCGATCCGATGGCCTCGGCCAGCGGGCGCAGGCTCATCCCCGACCACCCGTGCTCGAGCACCCACGCGTACGCGGCCTCGAGCAACTCCTGCTGCCGCGCCGACCCCTGCGCCGACCCCTGCGCCGACCCCTGCGCCGACCCCTGCTTCGGGGTCACGGTGCCGTGGGCCCGGCGGCCACCGGCGGTAGGTAGCGCCGCGGAGCTGCCGCGCCAGAGGCGTTGACGGCGAACGTCGGGGGATCCACCCGCTCAGTGTGCTTCACTGAAACAAACGTTTCAGTGAGGAGGTCGTGATGGGTGAGGTGACGATCCGGGGGCTGGGTGCGCCGGGCGATCTCGGCTGGGTGCTGATGGCCCACGGGGAGCGCTACGCCGCCGAGTACGGATGGTCGGTCGAGGCGGTCACGGCGCCGATCGTGGCCGGGTTCGCAAGGCACGCGACGCCCGGGCGGGACGCGGGCTGGATCGCCGAGCTCGACGGCCTGCGCGTCGGCAGCGTGCTGTGCGTCCGTGAGGACGAGCGGACCGCTCGCCTGCGCCTGCTGCTCGTCGACCCCGACGCCCGCGGGCACGGCGTGGGTCGCCGGCTCGTGGCGCGGTGCGTCGACTTCGCCCGCGAGGCCGGCTACGCGCGCCTCCTCCTGTGGACCAACGAGCCCCTCGCCGCCGCCCGGCGCCTCTACCTCGAGGCCGGCTTCGCCCTCACCGGCGAGCAGTGGCACACCGACTTCGGTGTCGAGGCGCTCGGCCAGTCCTACGAGCTGGCGCTCGGCGCTCCATGATCGACGTGGCGTGACGGACACTCAGTGTCTGCGACGCCACGCCGCTGACGGTCAGAGCTCGCCGACCTCACCGGGGTCGAGGGCGCCGCAGGCGAGGCCGCGGCGCAGGAACGCGACCAGAGCGCGTTCGGTCGCGGGTTCGTCGAGCACGCCCGACGCCGCGCCGGAACGGTAGGCCCGCAGGCGCTCGACGGCGCGGGGCGCGCCGGCACGGTGCACGGCGTGGACGACGGCGAGGCGGACCGGGACGTTGCCGGGGTGCATGTCCCAGCCCTGACCGATGCCGAGCTCCAGCGCGCGGCGCACGATGCGGGCCTGCGCCCGCCAGGCGCGCTGGACGTCGTCGACGGACCCCTCCGGCAGCAGCGCGCTGGAGCCGTCGCACACCGGGACGCCGACCACGGCGCCCGCGACCTGCAGCACCGCCTTGGCGTGCTCGGCGGCGGGGTGGTCGGCGCGCTGCTCCTCGGGGGCGATGCCGAGCGCGGCGGAGTAGTCGTAGGTGCCGTAGTGCAGGCCCGCGCAGCGCCCGTCCGCCGCCGCGATCAGCGGCTCGGCCCCCGAGAGCACCGCCCGCGGCGTCTCCACCTGGATCTCGAGGGGCACCGGGCCGATCCCGCGAGCGCCCTCGAGAGCAGCGCACGCCCGCACGAACGCCGACACCTGCTCGGGCGCGGACACCTTCGGCAGCGTCACCCGCAGCCGTCCCGGGTCGCCGCCGGCGTCGAGGTAGGCGTCGAGGAACAGCGCCCACGACCGCAGCCCCCGACGGCGGGTCGCGGCCTCCATCGCCTTGACCCTCGGGCCGGCCCGCCACGGCGCCCGCTCCCCGGCCAGCACCGCGGCGACGGCGGCGCCCGCCCCGGCGGCGTCGGCGTCCTCGGCGACGTCGCCCCGGTGTCCGTAGCCGTCCTCGAGATCGGCACGCAGGTCGGCGACCGGGCACGCGTCGAGCACGCGGCGAACCCGGGGCAGCACGGCCGGCAGGTCGTCGCCGATCTGCCCCAGCAGCTCCTCGTGACGGGCGAGCACCTCCGTGGCGGAGTCCCCCCACTCCCCCGCCGTCCCCGCGTGGACCCGGTCGGCGGGCACGTAGCAGACGTGTACCGGCTCCGGCCCCCGGGCGGCCCCCGCGACCCGCGCGGCCTCGTCGGCGGCCAGCGCAGCGTCGACGTCGACCAGCGCCGCGTCGGCCTGGTCCTGGAGACGGTGGAGACGGTGGAGACGGTCGACGAAGCTCACGGCACCCACAGATCGCGCAGCCGCAGCTCGGTGATCTCGGCGAGCTGGTGGCGCACGACCTCCGCCTCGGTCGCAGGATCGTTCGCAAGCCGCTCGTGCAGGAGCGCGACCATCTCGGACCCCGACCGTCCCGCGGCGCGCACCAGGTAGACGTGCCCGAAGCGCTCCTCGTAGGAGCGGTTGCCCTCGGCGAGGGCGGCGCGGTCGGCGGCCAGCACCCCGGCCTGTTCCCGGGCGCCGGCTCCGTCGGCGTGCTCACCGATGCGCGCGTGCCCGGCGAGCGCCGCCCGCAGCTCGTCCTCGTCGAGCGCCGCGACCCCCGCGAGGGCCGTCGCGACGAGCGCGTCCAGGTCGCCGAACGGGCGGGCCGCCGCCACGCCGACCGCCCAGCGAGGCGCGGCACAGCACGCGCGGAGCACCGCCTCGGCCTCCGGCGCGGGCAGGGCGTCGAACCGGCGGACGCCCACCGCCGCGACCGCGTCCGCGGTGGGCCGCCCGAGCAGACGCAGCCGCGCGAACCCGCCGTCGGGCCGCGCCTCCACCCGCACCCGCTCGACGAGCAGGCCGGTGTCGAGGCCGTCCTGAGGACCGAACCAGTGCTCGGTGTCCGGCCGCAGCGGGGTCTCGGGCAGCAGCTCGGCGCCGTCGACGCGGACCAGGCGCACGGAGCCGGGCGCGTTGCCCAGGTAGTGGGTGGTGTCGACGACGACCTGGTGCACGTGCCCGGCCGCGCCGAGGCCGACGTCGACCCAGTCGAAGCCGTCGTCGCGCCGTCGGCGCGTCTCCCAGCCCTCGCCCATGTGTGCCGGGGAGCCCGGGAGCAGCAGGTTCTCCGGTGGCGAGTAGTGCCGATCGGAGGCGTCGAGGACTCGTCCGCCGTTGACGATGCCCGCGAGGTCGAGACCGAGCGAGCGCCAGCGCCGCGCGTCGGGCAGGGCCTCGCCGAGCACCCTCAGCCGCGCGACCCCGCCGTCGGGGTGGATCAGCAACCGGACGTGGGTGGCCGCCCGTGGCGTGTCCGGCGCGAGCCGGTGCGCGGCGTTGCCCGACAGCGGTCCCTCGCACAGCGGCGTCCACGGGCCCGCGGCCGCCTCGGCGGCGGTCGGGTGCCCCTCGATCCAGGCGGTCTCGACCCGCGCGGAGACGGGGTGGTTGCCGTCGAAGAACGCGGTGTCGACGACGACGGCGTGCACGAGCCCCGGCACCCCGAGCCGCACGACCGCCCAGTCGTCCCCGCCCGGAGCGCGGTCGTCGCGGCGCCGACGGGTCTCCCACCCGTCGTAGACCTGGCCCTTGTGCCCGAACGTGTGCGCCGCATGGGTCGGCGCCGCCGTGCGGACGAGGTTCTCCTTCTCGGCGAACGTCTCGTCGCTGGCGGCGACGACGCCGCCGCCGACGGCACGGACGGCGAGATCGATCAGACTCACCGGCGCTCCCGGGTGGTGGGGGTCAGGAGGCGCCCCGCGCCCGACGCGTCCCCGCGCAGCCAGACCCGCCGTACCTCACCACGCAGCTCGTGGCCGGAGTACGGCGTGACGGGATGGCGGTGGTGCAGGCGGGCGGGGTCGACGACGGTCGTGGCGTCGGGCGCGAACGCGACGAGGTCCGCGTCGGCGCCGACCGCGAGCGCGCCCTTGCCGGCGAGCCCGGCGAGGGCGGCGGGACGCGCGGCCGTCCAGGACACGACGTCCGCGAGACCGAGGCCGCGCACCGCGGCGCCGGTCCACACCACGCGCAGCGCGAGCTCCAGCGACGACACCCCGCCCCACGCGGCGTCGAAGCCGCCGGCCTTGAGCTCGGGTGGGCAGGGCGAGTGGTCGGAGACGACCATCGTCAGGGCGCCGTCGGCCAGCGCCGCCCAGAGCGCCTCGCGGTTCGCGGCGTCGCGGACGGGCGGACAGCACTTGCCGGCCGTGCTCGCCAAGGCCTCCGCGGCCAGCGACAGGTAGTGCGGGCAGGTCTCGCCGGTGAGCTCCGAGTCGGCGATCACCCACGCCGCCTCGACCGCCGACACGTGCAGGACGTGGATGCGGGCACCGGTCGCGGCGGCCAGGTCCGCGAGCCGGCGCACGGCGGCCACCTCGGCCTCCGGGGGGCGGGAGGCGAGGAAGCCCGCGTAGTCGGTCGACGCGGGCGGGGCGGCGGCGAGGACGCGGTCGTCCTCCGCGTGCACGACGAGCGGGACGTCGAGCTCGGCGCACGTGCGCGCGGCCAGCGCCAGGTCGTCGGACCCGACCGGCGGGAACTCGGGCACGCCCGAGTCGGTGAGGAAGCACTTGAAGCCCGCGACGCCGTCGGCGACGAGGTCGGCCATGCCGTCCGGGTCGACCCGTCCCGCCGGGTCCGGCTCCCCGTCGCGCAGCGGCACGGCTCCGCCCCAGAAGGCGACGTCGACGGCGATCCGGTCCCGGGCGGCGTCGCGCTTCGCGGCCAACGCCGCCCGGGTCACGGTCGGCGGAACGCTGTTCAGCGGCATGTCCACGAGCGCGGTGACACCACCGGCGGCTGCTGCGGCGGTGGCCGTCGCGAAGCCCTCCCAGTGCGTGCGTCCGGGCTCGTCGATGTGGACGTGACTGTCGACGAGGCCGGGCAGGAGGACCTCGTCGGCGGCGAGGTCGACGACGTCCGCGCCCGCCGGCACGTCGCCGGGCGCGCCGACCGCGACGATCCGCCCGCCGTGCACGGCCACGGCGGCCGGGCTCTCGCCGTCCGGGAGTACCGCACGGCGGGCGCGCACCACGAGATCGACGTCCATCGGCGCCGACCCTAGAGCGACGCGGACGGCGCGAGGCGCCGAGGTGGCCTTCCCGACGTCCCCCCTTGACCGTATCTTCTCGTCCTGTTTTCATATCCAATCAGATGGTTGTACAACCGAAGAGATGAAGATGAGCGCCACGGCACCGTCCGACGCCCCGACCGCCCCGCGCCCCCGGACGCGACGACGGGCACTCGGTGTCCTCCAGGTCCTGCTGGCCGCGGTCTACCTGTTCTCGGCGAGCGGCAAGATCTCGCTCGACCCGACGGTCGTCGCGGGGTTCGCCATGATGGGGATCGGCCCCGGACTGACGGTGACGATCGGCGTCATCGAGCTCGCCGCGGCGATCGGGCTGCTCATCCCCCGCATCGCCGGCCTCGCCGCCACCGGATGCGTCGCCCTGATGATCGGCGCGGTCGTGAGCACCGCCGTCACGTTCGGCGGCTCGCTGGTCCTCCTGCCGGCGGTCGTGCTCGTGTGCGTCGCCGTCGTGGCATGGGTACGGCGCCACGAGACCCTGGCGCTGGTCCGGCACCCGCGGCGCACGCTGAACGGGCGCTGAGCCCGCCGGCGCGCCCGGCCGACCTCGTCGACCGGGCGCGGCGGCGTGTCGCGCGAGCGAGGATGTGGCGAGCCTGGCGTCACATGCCAGCGACGCCGCATCGCTCGCACGGGCTCAGTGCGCCGGCCCCGCACGCTCCTCCGGGGTGTCCTCGCCGTCCCGGGAGCTCCCGAGGTGGTTGAACAGCAGGTTGAGCACCACCGCGGTGATCGCGGCCGCACTGATGCCCGACTCCAGGATGTGGCCCAGCCAGTCCGGGATGTGGTTGTAGACCTCGGGCACGGTGATCGGGACGACGCCCAGACCGATCGACGCCGCGACGATGAGGATGTTGGCGTTGGTGAACTCGACCCGCGAGAGCGTCCGGATGCCAGCGGCGGCCACCGATCCGAACAGCACGATCCCGGCGCCGCCGAGCACGGGCTGCGGGATGGCGTTCATGACCCGTCCGAGCACGGGCAGGAGCCCCAGCACCACGAGGATCCCGCCGCCGGCCGCGACGACGTAGCGCGAGCGGATGCCGGTGATCGCCACCATGCCCACGTTCTGGGCGAACGCCGAGATCGGGAAGCCGTTGAACACCGGCGAGACCGCGGTCGCGGCCATGTCGGCGCGCAGGCCCGACGCGATCCGCCTGCTGTCGGTCTTCGTGCCCACGATCTCGCCGACGGCCAGGATGTCCGCCGTCGTCTCGGCCATGATCACCAGGATCACGATCGTCATGGAGACGATCACGCCGATCGACAGGATCGGAAGGCCGAAGGCGAACGGGGTCGGGAAGCCGACGACCGGGCCCTGCCCGACGCGGCTCCAGTCCACGAGCCCGAACAGCGTCGCGACGAGCGTGCCGAGGACGAGCCCGAGCAGCACCGCCATCCGCGACCAGAGCCCGGGCGCGAACCGTGCGATCAGCAGCGTGACCGCCAGCGTGAGCGCGCCCAGCGCCAGGCTCGACGCCGAGCCGTAGGCGGGATTGGGCACCGACTGGCCGTTCACCGTGATCGTCGGGTTGCCCCGGATCCACCGCAGTGCCACCGGGAAGAGCGAGAGCCCGATGACGGTGATGACCGTGCCCGTGACGACCGGGGGGAAGAAGCGCACCAGCGAGGCGAACAACGGCGCGATGACGAAGCCGATCACGCCGGCGACGATCACCGCGCCGAAGATCGTGGCCATCCGTGCCGCGGGCGGCCCGACCGAGTCGTCCGTGGCCACCGCCGTCATCGTGCCGACCGCCGCGAACGACACGCCCTGCACCAGCGGCAGTTGCGAGCCGATCCAGCTGCGTCCCGACGGCCCGATCCCCAGCGACTGCAGCAGCGTCCCCAGCCCGGAGACGAACAGCGCCGCGCTGACGAGCAGCGCCTGCTCGGTCGCCGACAGGCCCGCCGCGGCGCCGATGATGATCGGCGGCGAGACCACGCCCGCGTACATCGCGAGGATGTGCTGCAGGCCGTAGAGCAGCGACCTCCCGACGCCGGACCTCTCGTCCTCGGGACGGACGGCGGTGTCGGCGGAGCCGGCCGCCTCCTCCGTCGCGCTCATCAGCAGAACCCCGCGATGCCCGCCCACGCCGCGTCGTCGGCGGGCACGTCGTCGCGGGTCACCGACGCCTCGATCAGGCCGTAGGGACGGTCGGCGGCGTACCAGACCTCGTTCGGGTTCTCGAGGCCCCAGCCCGAGAGATCCACGAGGAAGTGGTGCTTGTTGGGCATCGAGAACCGGATCTCGGCGATCTCCGGGTGCGCCTCGAGCACCCCCTGGCCCATCGTGTAAAGCGTCTGCTGCATCGAGTAGCTGTGGGTGCCGGCGAACAGGTCGAGCATCGTCTGCCGGACCGCGGCGAACGACTTGTCCCAGTCCCTGTGATCATGGTCGTGGCCCGTGCCCACGTAGCGCCAGCGCGACGACACCGCCGTCGCGAGGATGCGGTCGGTGGTCTCGACCAGCGAGGTGTACTCGACCTGCGGGAAGCCCCAGAACTCGCTGCCGGTGCTCTTCAGCACGGTCAGGTCCGTCAGCCCGGAGATGACCGTCTCCGTGTCGCCGCGCTTGGTGACCACGACGGTGCGCGTCTCGGTGCCCGAGCGCACGAACGCATGGTCGTGCGGGCCGCCGGCACTCGTCTCGATCCGCCCCCACGAGTACTCCTCGATCTCCTGTCGCGAGCCGGTGACCTGCTCGTACCTGTCGACGAAGTTCCGTGCCATGCGCAGCGCGAACTCCTCGACCGCACCGACGCCGCCGGTGCGCGCCAGCGCGTACACCGTGTTCTTCTGCGTGTCGGTGGCGATCACTGCGCCGTTCGCGCCCGTCGTGTGCGTCTCGGTGAAGTCGCCGAACAGCTGGCTGGTGACGTTGAGGTCCTTGATGACGTGCCGCGGCGACGAGCGGTCCACATGGACCAGCCGCACCTCGGCCTTCCCGTACTGGTTGGTGCCCAGAACGATGCCCACGCCCGATCAACTCCCCAGGTAGGTCGTGTGGGAGAACGGTCCGGCCAGCACGGGCAGGTGATAGTGCGCGCGCGCCCCGTCCAGCCGGACGTGCACGGTGATCCGGGGGTGGAAGACCGTGCCGTGGGTCCGGGTCACGTGATCCTCGACATCGAGGGTCAGGGTCACGTCACCGGGCCCGAAGGGCTCGTCGTTGAGCCGACCGATGCGGCCGTCGTCGTCGGTGGTCCCGGAGCCGAGCACGGCCCCGTCGTCCGTGCGCAGCACCGCCGGGACACCGGCCGCGGGTCGGCCGGTCGCGATGTCCAGCACGTGGGTCGACACGCGCTCGATCACGGCGCACCTCCTGGTGGCGGTCGCGGGCAACCAGTAGAGGCGACCGATGTTGCCGCGGGGTGACAGGCCGCCGTCCCGTCCCCCGCGTCACCCGTTCGCCACGGAGGTGACGCCTGCAACACCGCGTCGAGGGTGCCGCACGTACCCGGATCGCGATGGGCACCCCGCTGACCGTCGTCGCCCTGCTCGTCGCCGTCCGGGCCCTCCGGCGCAGCAGCACGCGCCTGCTCTCCTCGGAGCGGACGCGAGGGCTCAGCCGCCCCGACCATCCGACGTGTCCCCGCGGGAGGGCACGTCGACGGTCGCGGCGACATCCGAGTCCGTGTCCGTGTCCGAGTCCGTGTCCGTGTCCGTATCCGTATCCGTGTCGGAGTCCGAGTCGGAGTCGGAGTCCGTATCCGGGTGGGAGTCCCCCTCGAGGTCCGGGTCGTCCTCCGTCATCTCCGCGACGGCGTCCTCGCTCGGCTCGTCCTGGTGCCCGGTGCGGAGATCGATCTGCTCCCCGATGTAGCGCAGGACCTCCGCGATGACCGCCGCCACCGGCACCGCGAGGAACGCGCCCGCGATGCCCGCGAGGCTCGACCCGGCGGTGACCGCGAGGATGACGATCGCCGAGTTCAGCCCCAGGCCGCGTCCCTGGACCAGCGGCTGGAGCAGGTTCCCCTCGATCTGCTGCACCGCCAGGATCAGGATCAGCACCCCGATCGCGGTCCCGATGCCCTGCACGACGAGCGCGATCAGCACCGAGAGCGCCCCGGCCACGAGGGCACCGATGATCGGGATGAAGGCGCCGAAGAACGTCAGCACCGCGAGCGGCAGGGCGAGCGGCACGCCGAAGATCACCAGGCCGATGCCGATGAACAGCGCGTCGACGAATCCGATGAACGCCTGGCTGCGGATGAAGCCGCCGAGCCGCAGCCACGCGCGGGCGCCGACCTCGGCCAGGTGACCGCCGGACGTCGGGCCCGCGACACGGCGCAGCCACGGCAGGAACGTGGGGCCGTCCTTGACGAACAGGAACGCGAGCACCAGCGCGAGCACGGCGTTGATGACGCTGTTGGCGACCGTCGTCAGCCCGGTGAGGACGCCGGTGGCGATCTGCCCCGCGCTCTGCTGGAGACGCTCGACCGCCGCCTGCACGTACTGACCGATCTGGCTCGCGCCCAGGTTGAACGGCGGTCCCTGCAGCCAGCCCTGGATCTGCTGGATGCCGCCGACGGCGCCCTGCGCGATCGCCGGGGCCTGCCCCGCCACCGACGGGGCGATGAGCGCGATGATCCCGCCGATCACCGCCAGCCCGAGCAGCAGCACCACCGCGGTGGCGAGCGTCCCGTTCCACTGGTGATTGCGCAGCCACGTCACCGCCGGCTCGAGCACCGTCGCGATGACCAACCCGAGGAACACCGGGAACATGACGTCCCACAGGGAGACGACGAGGTAGGCCACGACCGTGATGGCGGCGACGACCAGCAGGAACCGCAGGCTCCACCGGGCGGTCCAGGAGAGCCCCTCACCGATCAGGTGTCCGCGGGTGGGGGTGCGCCCGTGTGCGATGTCCCGCGACGCGGGGGCCTCGTCCATGGCGTCGAGTCTGTCAGCGATCGGGGAGCTCCGGAGGGATGCGCGCGGTGACATGGTCGCGCCCGGGTGCCCGGCCGCACCGCGTCCTACCCCCTGCCGGTGCCGTGACGCACGAGGGCCCCTCCCCGCGCGGCGGGAAGGGGCCCGGGAGTCGTGCGCGACCTAGCTCGCGACGGCCTTCTGCAGGCCCTCGTCGATGGCGTCGAGGAAGTCCTGGGTGTTGAGGTACGGCGCGTCCTTGCCGATCAGCAGCGCCAGGTCCTTGGTCATCTTGCCGTCCTCGACGGTCTTGATGCAGACGTCCTCGATCTTCTGCGCGAAGTCGACGAGGGCGTCGTTGTGGTCGAGGCGGCCGCGCTGGGCCAGGCCACGGCTCCAGGCGAAGATCGACGCGATCGGGTTGGTCGACGTCTCCTTGCCCTGCTGGTGCTGGCGGAAGTGCCGGGTCACCGTGCCGTGAGCGGCCTCGGCCTCGACGGTGCCGTCGGGTGTCATGAGCACCGAGGTCATGAGGCCGAGCGAGCCGAAGCCCTGGGCGACGATGTCGGACTGCACATCGCCGTCGTAGTTCTTGCAGGCCCAGACGTAGCCGCCCTCCCACTTGAGCGCCGCGGCGACCATGTCGTCGATGAGGCGGTGCTCGTAGGTCAGGCCCGCCTTCTCGAAGTCGGCCTTGAACTCCGAGGAGAAGATCTCCTCGAAGGTGTCGCGGAACATGCCGTCGTACGCCTTGAGGATGGTGTTCTTGGTCGACATGTAGACCGGGAAGCCGCGGTCGAGCCCGTAGCGCAGCGAGGCGCGGGCGAAGTCGACGATCGAGTCCTTGTAGTTGTACATGCCCAGCGCGACGCCCCCGTCCTCCGGGAACGTCGCGACCTGGAACTCCATCGGCTCGGCCCCGGAACCGTCGGCACCGCCGTCGGGCGTGTAGGTGATCGTGACGGTGCCCGGGCCGGGGACCTTGAAGTCCTGGGCCAGGTACTGGTCGCCGTGGGCGTGACGGCCGACGACGATCGGCTTGGTCCAGTGCGGGACGTAGCGCGGGATGTTCGAGCAGACGATCGGCTCACGGAAGATCGTGCCGCCGAGGATGTTGCGGATCGTCCCGTTGGGCGAGCGGTACATGCGCTTGAGGCCGAACTCCTCGACGCGCGCCTCGTCCGGGGTGATCGTCGCGCACTTGACGCCGACACCGTGGCGCTTGATCGCGTTCGCGGCGTCGACCGTGACCTGGTCGTCGGTCTCGTCGCGGTGCTCGATGCCGAGGTCGTAGTACTCGAGATCGATGTCGAGGTACGGGTGGATCAGCTTGTCCTTGATGAACTGCCAGATGATCCGCGTCATCTCGTCACCGTCGAGCTCGACGACGGTGCCCTCTACCTTGATCTTCGCCACGACTCGAGAGACCTCCTCATGGGGCGCCGACCACCGGCGCCGGCTGGCTTGTCCGCACGCTATCAACGCGGGCGCGGACGGCGACGCCCGAGGAATACCCAGGTGGGCGGTGTCACCGGGTCGCGAGCGGTCCCCCGGTGATGGTGAGCGCGACGAGGATCATCACCAGCCCGAACAGGACATAGGTGACGATGTCGACACGCCGGCTGCGGACGGCGAGCAGGCCGGCCGCGGTCCGGGTCAGGCTCGCGCGCAGCGCTCCCGCGAGCAGCAGCGCGAGGCCCAGCTCGGTGGTGCCTTCGCGCCAGTGCTGCAGGCCGATCCGGGTGAACGCGACAGCCACGACGACCATCACCGCGAGGAACGCCAGGTGCCCGCGGAGCTTGCGCAGCGTCTCCGCCCGCGTGCGCGCCGGCCGGGCGTGCCGACCCGCGGGGAGCATCTCGGTGGGGCTCTCGTCGGGCGGGGGCACACCGGGGCGTGACGCCGCCTGCGGGGCGTCCGAGGACGCCTGCCGGGGCCCGGAGCCGGAGCGCGGCGAGGGGCGCGGGGCGGGCGGCTGGATCGGTGGGGCAGGCGGTGGGGCAGGCGGCTGAGCGCGCGGCGGGGCGGATGGCGCCCCGGCCGGTGGGGGCGCGGGCGGTCGTCCCGGTCGTGGGGTCACGGCGGTCATCCCCGACGTCCAGCCTGGCGTCCGGTGCTCATCGGCTGCTCATCCGTTGCTCTGGCGCTCCGCGCGCTCGACGACGTTGGTGAGCAGCATCCCGCGCGTCATCGGGCCGACGCCGCCGGGGACCGGGGCCAGGTAGGACGCGACCTCGGCGACCTCCGGGGCGACGTCGCCGACGAGACCGTTCTCGCCGCGGGTGATACCGACGTCGAGCACGGCGGCGCCGGGCTTGATCATGTCCGCGGTCACCAGCCCGGGCACACCGGCGGCCGCGACGACCACGTCGGCGGCGCGCAGCTCGGCGGCGACGTCCTTGGTGCCGGTGTGGCACAGGGTCACGGTCGCGTTCACCGAGCGCAGCGTGAGCAGCAGGCCCAGCGGGCGACCCACGGTGACGCCACGGCCCAGCACGGTGACCTTCGCGCCGTTCAGCGGGACGTCGTAGCGGCGCAGCAGCTCGACCACCCCGCGCGGGGTGCACGGCAGCGGGCCGGGCTCTTGGAGCACGAGGCGACCGAGGTTGGTGGGGTGCAGCCCGTCGGCGTCCTTGTCGGGGTCGATCCGCTCCAGCACCGCGCCCGAGTCCAGGCCCCCGGGCAGCGGGAGCTGGACGATGTACCCGGTGCACGCCGGGTCGGCGTTCAGCTCGTCGATCGCGCGCTCGACGTCGGCCTGGGTGGCGTCGGCCGGCAGGTCGCGGCGGATCGAGTCGATGCCGACCTTGGCGCAGTCGTTGTGCTTGGCCTTCACGTAGGAGTGCGACCCCGGGTCGTCCCCGACGAGCACGGTGCCCAGGCCCGGCGTGCGGCCGGCGGCGGTCAGCGTCTCCACGCGTGCCCGCAGGTCCTCGAGGATCGCGGCGAGAGTGGCCTTCCCGTCCAGCTTGGTCGCGGTCACACCCTCATGATGGCAGGTCGGACCGCGCGTCCCGTGCAGCTGACCGCCGCAGCGGCCACGGCGCCGACGCGACCCCCGCCGCGACGAGGGTGAGGAGCGCACCGAGCACCGTGGTGAGACCAGGGACACCGGCTGCCGAGGGCAGCACGAGGTCGAGCACCAGCGCGCCGACGATCTGTCCCGCGACCGCGCCGAGCGAGAGCAGCAGCACCCCGACCTGCCCGACGACCCACGCCCCGAGCCCGATGAAGAGCGCCCCGAACGGCCCGCCGAGGTAGAGGTACCAGGCGCCCGGCAGGGGGTTCGGCGGGCCGAACAGGAGCACCGCGACGATCGCGGCGACCACCAGGGCCGTGAACCCGACCACGAAGTTGATCGTCGCCGCCGGGAGCACCGAGGCCACGACGGAGTCGCTCTCGTCCTGCGACGACCCGCTGCGCGACCCGCCCGCGGCCGCGGCCACCCGCCCGTTGAGGGCCTGCTGGGTCGCGACGGCGAGACCGGCGGCGAGCGGGAGCAGGGCCAGCGCCACCGGGGCGTCGGTGCTGATCGACGGGGCCACCGAGAGCACCACCGCGCCCAGCATGAGCACCGCGCCGACGATCCGCGGCGGGGTCGTGGCCTGCGGGCCGGCCGGGCCGAGCCCGGCGCGGTCGACGACGAGGCCGCCGCTGGACTGGCCGGCGACGACGGCGATGGTGAACAGCGCCGTGCCCAGCACGTGCGCGGTCAGCCCCTGGCCGGCGACGAGCAGCGCGCCGCCGAGTCCGCCCAGCAGCTGCCAGGTGCGCAGCTGTCCGCGACGCCGGGCCGCGCCGACACGCCCCAGTCCGCGCCGCCCGGCGGGCAGCAGGGCCAGGAGCACGAGGAGCAGGACCAGACCGAGCCCGAAGGAGATCACCGCGGCCATCAGACCGTTGCCGAGCGCGGTGCCGAGCTCGGCGTTGACCCGGGCCTGCGCGACGATGAACGCACCGGTGACGAACGCCCCGGCCAGGCCGAGCGCCGTGCGCGACGAGGGTGCAGCCACGGTCACGGGAACCTAGCGCGCGTCCGGCCCTCCCGCGCCGCGACCGATCACCCGCTGTGATGCAGGGAACCTCCCGGTGAGCACGCCGACAGGGCGGTCGCGCGTGGACCGGTGGGGCGACCGAGCCGGGCCGTCGCGGTGTTCGTCACGGCGACACCGCCCGCGTAGATCGCGTGCTGGACGAAGCTCGTGACGAGCAGGCGACGCTCCCAGCGCCAGGGCGGCGGCGTCCCGCCGAGAACCGGGAAGAGGGCGAGCGCCATGGCCTGCGACCCGGCGAAGAACATCAGCCCGGCCGCCGGCTCGACTCCCCGGTCGGGCTCCCCTGTCGGCGTGCTCGCCTGACTGTTCCGTCTCCCGCGCCGCAGGGCGTGCTGCAGGGCGACGTGGGTCGCGCCCACCGCCGAGCCGTAGCCCCAGTGGACCAGCCAGAACAGGGCCCGCCGCCCCTGCGGCGACCGGGGCGCCCAGCCGATGACGTGACGCAGCAGCGTCGACGCGGCGACGACGACGTGCTCGCTGTCGTCGTAGTCGAGGATCTCGTCCGCGCTCTCGGGGGTGACCCCGTGCCGGCAGACGTAGCGCCGACGGCGACACCGGGCCGCGAGGCTCATCGCCGCGGTGCCCACGGCGCCGCCGAGCACTCCGTGTGCGGCCTCGCGGAGCACCCGTGCACCCTCCCGCCGTGCGGCCATAGGGGAAGCATGCCCTGGATCGGTTCACGATGCGGATGGAGAGGTCCCCCCCTCCGTTCGTCCCCCTCCGTTCGTCCGGTGACGTCCAGACCGTGTCCCACACCACACTTTGTCTCGCACCGGATTCACGTTGTTGTGCCGTGTAGCGCCCAGGGGGCGAGCCTCGATGCGTGCATCCCGGTCGGACACGCGAAGGAGTCGGGATGACCACGATCGACGAGCAGTCCGCCGACGCCGGTGGCGCGCACGCCGCGACCGACACCGCCGCCACGGACGCGGCCGCGGCGGCCGGCGCGAACCCGGCACTGGTCGGGGTCCCGACCTTCGTCATCGGGTCGGTGGCGCTCGGGCTGTACCTGATCGGGTTCACGGGCGCCGCGAGCACCGCGCTGGTGGGCATGCTCCCGATCCTGTTCATGTGCACGGGCATCGGTCAGCTGGTGGCCACCGTCTGGGCGGCTCGCACGGGGAACGGCGCGGTAGCGGCGATCTTCGGCATCTTCACCGGCTTCTGGCTGAGCTTCGCCGTGCTGGCGACCTCGCTGGGCGCGGACTGGTTCGGGCCCACCTCCACCGACACCGCCGTGGCCACGGGCGCCCAAGAGACGTTCCTGCTCACCTGGCTGATCGGCATCGTCGTGCTGACCATCGCGTCGCTGCGCCTGCCGTCGATGTTCACCGTGCTGTTCGTCCTCATCGACGCCGCCCTGTTGATCGTGCTGCTGGGCACCTCGAGCGGCTCGACCGGGCTGCTGTTCCTCGGCGGCATCGTGGTGTTCGCCTTCGCCCTCGTCGGCGTCTACATGTTCGTGGACGCCCTGGGCCAGGCGACCGGCGGCAGGCCGATGCCGATGGGCAAGCCGATCATCGGCGGCTGATCCAGCGCACAACACCCGCCGAGCGCCAGGGGCCCCCTCGCTGCGTCGGACGCAGCGGGGACGTCCCTCGCTCATCGCAGATCAGCGGAAGTCGCGGGAGGTGGACGGCACCCGCAGCTCGAGGCGTTCGACCCGGTCGGCGACGAGGTTGACCACGGTGGGTGCGTCGTGGGCGCGCTCGACGCGGCCACGGATCACGAGCGCGGCGCTGGTGCGAGCCACCACCCGGTGGCGCGCCCAGAGGCCCTCCGAGCACACGACGTTGAGCATGCCGGTCTCGTCCTCGAGGTTGAGGAACGTCGTGCCGCCCGCCGTCGCGGGTCGCTGGCGGTGGGTGACCACCCCGCCGACCTCGATGCGCTCACCCTCGGGCACGCGGGCGACCGCGGCCACCGAGAACGCGCCGCGCTCGTCGAGGGCCGCGCGCAGGTGGGTCACCGGGTGGCTGTCGGGGGTCAGGCCGGTGGCCCACACGTCGGCGACGGTGAGCTCGACCGCGCTCATGCCGGGCAGCGCCGGCGCCTCGAGCCCCACCGCGGTGTCGGGCAGCCGGTCGTGGCGCACGCCGTCGCGCACCACCCCGACCCCGGCGGCGGCCGCGCCGGCGACCCACAGCGCCTCGCGGCGCTCGAGCCCGAAGCAGCCCAGCGCCCCGGCCGTCGCGAGGGCCTCGACGTGGGCGGTGGTGAGCTCGGCGCGGCGGGCGAGGTCGGCGACGTCGCGGTAGGCCCCGCAGGCGTCGCGCTCGGCCACGATGCGCGCGGCCACCTCGTCGCCCAGACCGCGCACCCCGGCGAGCCCCAGCCGCACGGCGACCCCGCCGGCGCTGCCCTCGTGGGGCTCGAGGCCCGGGATGTCGGCGGCGACCTGGACGTCGGGCCCCAGCACCACCGCCCCGTGGCGGCGGGCGTCGGCGGTGAGCGACTGGGGCGAGTAGAAGCCCATCGGCTGGGCCCGCAGCAGCGCCGCGCAGAAGGCGGCCGGGTAGTAGAGCTTGTACCAGGCGCTGACGTAGACCAGCGACGCGAAGCTGATCGAGTGGCTCTCGGGGAAGCCGAAGTTGGCGAACGCCTTGGTCTTGTTGAAGATCGTGTCCGCGAGGTCGCCGGTGATCCCGTTGGCCTCCATGCCCTCGTAGAACCGCGCGCGCATCCGCTCGATGCGCTCGCTGGAGCGCTTGGCCGACAGGGCGCGACGCAACTCGTCGGCCTCGGCGGCGGAGAAGCCGGCCACGTCCACCGCGAGCTGCATGAGCTGCTCCTGGAACAGTGGCACCCCGAGGGTCTTCTCCAGCGCCTGCTCGCAGAGCGGGTGGTCGTAGACGACGCGCTCCAGCCCGTTGCGGCGCCGGATGTAGGGGTGCACCGACCCGCCCTGGATCGGCCCGGGCCGGATGAGGGCGACCTCGACCACCAGGTCGTAGAACGTCCGGGGCCGCAGCCGCGGCAGCGTCGCCATCTGGGCGCGGGACTCGACCTGGAACACGCCCACCGAGTCGCCCTCGGCGAGCATGGCGAACACGTTCTCGTCCACCGGCTGCAGGTCGTGCAGCTTCACCCGCACCCCGTGGTGTGCGGCGACGAGGTCGGCGGCGTAGTGCAGCACCGAGAGCATCCCCAGCCCCAGCAGGTCGAACTTGACCAGCCCGACCGCCGCCGCGTCGTCCTTGTCCCACTGGATGACGCTGCGTCCCGGCAT
This sequence comes from Actinomycetospora sp. 2LY8.5, assembly GCF_057180585.1. Lineage (NCBI taxonomy): Bacteria > Bacillati > Actinomycetota > Actinomycetes > Pseudonocardiales > Pseudonocardiaceae > Actinomycetospora > Actinomycetospora sp. 2LY8.5. The sequence continues at coordinate 181,635 of NZ_JBXUHE010000006.1, read as the reverse complement.
CCGCCCCCACTCCACGGGCACCACCTGGTCGACCGGACGATCGCAGATGACCATGCCGCCGGAGTGGATCCCCAGGTGGCGCGGGAAGCCCGCGATCTGCTCGGCGAGCGACGCCACCGCCGGAGGCATCTCGGGCACCTGGCCGGCCAGCTCGGCGCCCGGCCCCCAGCGGTCGATCTGCTTGCTCCACGCGTCCTGCTGACCCTGCGAGAACCCCAGCGCGCGAGCGGCGTCGCGCACCGCCGAGCGCGGCCGGTAGGTGATGACGTTGGCGACCTGCGCGGCGCGGTCGCGCCCGTAGCGCGCGTAGACGTACTGGATGGCCTCCTCGCGGCGGTCGGACTCGATGTCGAGGTCGATGTCGGGGTAGCCGTCGCGTTCCGGGGAGAGGAAGCGCTCGAACAGCAGGCCCATCGCCACGGCGTCGACGTGGGTGATGCCCAGCGCGAAGCAGACCGCCGAGTTGGCCGCCGACCCCCGGCCCTGGCAGTAGATGTCGTGGTCGTCGCAGAACTTCACGATGTCGGCGACGATGAGGAAGTAGCCGGGAAAGCCCTGACGCTCGATGACGTCCAGCTCGTGGTCGATCACCTCGTACGCCCGCGGCGAGCGCAGCCGGTCGCCGTAGCGCACCCCCGCGCCCAGCCAGGTCAGGCGGCGCAGCCAGCTCGCCTCGGTCTCCCCCTCGGGCACCGCGAACGGCGGCAGCTCGGGCGCCAGCAGCTCCAGGCCGAACGCGCACTCGCGGCCCAGCGTCGCGGCGTGGGCGACGGCCTGCGGGTGGCGCGCGAAACGCTCGGCCATCTCCGCCCCCGAGCGCAGGTGCGACGGGCCCGGCGGCAGCCAACCCTCCGCGTCGTCGAGGCTGCGCCGCGCCCGCACCGCCCCGAGCGCGGCCGCGAGCCGTGCGCGGTCGGGCGTCGCGTAGTGGGCGCCGGTGGCGGCCACTATGCGCAGGCCCCGTCCTGCGTCGGCCCGTGCGGCGAGCTCGGCCAGCGCCGCGTTGCGCTCGGTGTCGTCCGGCAGGCCCTGGTCGGTGAGCTCGACCGCGACGTTCTCGGCCCCGAACAGCGCGACGAGACGGTCGATCTCACGGGCGGCCGCCTCCGCCCCGCCCGCCGCGAGCGCCCGGCGAACCGACCCCTTGCGGCACCCCGTGAGCACCTGCACGTGCCCCCCGAGCGTCGACGCGACGCGCTCGGGGTCGTACACCGGGCGACCCTTCTCGCCGTGGGTGTGCATCTGCCCCTCGGTGATCGCCCGGGAGATCGCCCGGTAGCCCTCGGGGTCGCGGGCGAGGACCAGCAGGTGATCCCCCTCGGGGTCGGGCACGCCGTTCTGCGGCGCGGACAGGCCCAGCGAGAGCTCGGCGCCGTAGACCGTCGGGACCCCCAGCTCCTGCGCGGCCTCGGCGAAGCGCACCACTCCGTACATGCCGTCGTGGTCGGTCAGCGCGATCGCCTCGAGCCCCAGGCGCGCCGCCTCCTCGACCAGCTCCTCCGGGTGCGAGGCGCCGTCGAGGAAGCTGAAGTTGGAGTGCACGTGCAGCTCGGCGTACGGGACGGTCGTGCCCGTGGACCGCGTCCCGGTCGGCGGGCGGTAGGGCATGCGGTGCCGGCTCCACGCCGGACTGTCGCCCCCGTCGCCGGGGAAGTGCTCCTCGCGCGGCGCGCGGATGGTCCCCGGGCCGTCGACCCGGTCGCCGTCGTCGACGGCGAGGGGATCGCGCACGAAGTCGTCCGGGGGCCAGTGCCCCTCGTGCGGCTCCTGCCGCCGGGTCGAGCTCCGCTCCGCTGCGTCTCCCTCCCGCCGGGTCGAGCTCCGCTCCGCTGCGTCTCCCTCCCGCCGGGTCGAGCTCCGCTCCGCTGCGTCTCCCTCCCGCCGGGTCGAGCTCCGCTCCGCTGCGTCTCCCTGCACCGCCCGGCGCGTCCCGTTGCCCCGCCCCTGCAGACTGGGCCCGTCGGCCGGGCGCCCCGCCAGCAGGCGCTCCATCTCCGACCAGCTCACCGGCGGGTTGCCCCATCCCATCCGCACCTCCGGAGCCGTCCCTCGAACACGTGTTCGACACGATAGACGACGGGCCCGACAGCGCGCATGATCGAACAGCGCGCTGGCAGGCCGAGGGTGTCGCTCACCTCCCGAGAGCACGCGCCGCTCATGATCCGCCCAGGTGCGGAGCACCTGGAGCGATCTTGTCGGTGCCGAGCGCGTGAGGTCGGCGATCAGGGGCGTGTCGTGCCGTGACGGGTCGCGATCGCATGCACCCGGCGCTCGTGATCTCCGAGCTGCTCAGGCCTCGTCGAACCGTGCGCGGGCCTGCTCGATCACGGGCCTGTGGGTCGCCGCCCACTCCAGGAGGACGTCGAGCGGGTGGCGCAACGTCTTGCCCAGCGGCGTGATCCGGTACTCGACGGCGACCGGCCGGGAGCTGACGACCATGCGCTCGACGATCCCGTTGCGCTCCAGGCGCCGCAGGGTGGCCGTGAGCGACTTCTGCGTCACCGCCGGGATCGCGCGACGCAGTTCGTTGAAGCGGCAGGGCCGCTCGCACAGCTCGCCCAGGATGGCGAGCGACCACTTGTCCAGCACCTGGTCGAGCAGCTCGCGATGGGGCGCGGCGATGACGAGGTCGGTTTCCGGCACGACACCTAGTCTCGTTGAAGTGTCCTGGAGCAACCAGGTATCACCGGTATCCCTAGCGTCCTGCAGCGGAAGAGGATCCCGTGACCGTCCAGCGCTTCACCCCCGAGGGCCTCATGCAGCCCGTCCCGTACCACCACGTCGCCGTCGGCGCCGGCACCCGCCAGGTGCACGTCAGCGGCCAGATCGCCCGCCTCGCGGACGCGACGCCGGTCGCCCCCGGCGATCTCGCCGGGCAGGTCGCCCAGGTGCTGCGCAACACCGCGACCGGTCTCGCCGGAGCGGGCGCGACGTTCGACGACGTGGTGCGGCTGACCTTCTACGTCACCGCCTGGTCGCCCGAGAGGATCGGCGACTTCATGGCGGGCGTCGAGAAGGTCGCCGACGAGGTCGGCCTGCCACGGCCCCTGCCGCCGGCCTCGCTCATCGGCGTCGACCGCCTGTTCGAGCCCGACGTCCTGGTCGAGCTCGAGGCCACGGCGGTGCTCGACTGTCAGTCATAGATCCCCTCCACCGCCCAGCGGCCGTCGCGGTGGACCAGCAGCAGGGCCCGCCCGACCGCGTCGGCGCCGGAGGCGACCGGGTCGGGGGCGAGGTCGGCCGCCGGGTCGGGTTCGGGGTCGCGGCCGGCGGCGATCTCGTCGGCGTCGGTGCTGCACACGACCTGAACACGCAGGCTGCCGCCGGCCACCGCCCGCGGGTCCCACCAGCGGCCGGGGTCGGGCCACGGGCCGCCCCACGCGCGGACCGGCGCGGTGGGGGCCGACGGGTCGGTGCCGAGCGCCACGTGGGCGGGCGGGGCCGTCAGCCGGCCGCGGGAGGCGCGCTGCACCGGCGCACCCCCGGCGTCGAGCACCCGCGCCGGCAGCGGCTCGGGCGGCACCCGCGCCGGCGAGGGCGCCGGGAGCACCCCGGGCCACGGCGCCTCCGGATCGCCACCCGCGGGGGCGCGCTCGTCGCCCCAGGGCACCAGCCGGATCCGCTCGCCGGGGCCGCGGCCGCCGTCGGGCACCCCGGTGAGCACCTCCTCGGGACCGAGCAGGCCCTGCACGCGCACCAGCGCCCGCCCGGCCCGCTCGTCGGCCACGCCGACCTCGCCCCAGAGCCCGAGCTGCAGGCGCCCGGCGTCGACGACCTCCTCGGGAACCAGGCGCAGCGCCGTGAGCCCACCGTCGCGACTGTTCCGACCCCGCCGCGACAGCCAGCCCTCGAGCTGCCAGCGCACGCGATCGGCCGTGCCGTGCGGAGTCAGCGGCTCGGCGCAGCGCCAGACCCGGGCGAGCTCGTCGCCCTCGGTGGTGCGGGCCTGCACGCCGAGACGCGTGCACGCCAGGCCCGCCCGACCCAGCGCCTCGTGCAGCCGCTCGGACAGCGAGCGGGCGGCGAAGGCGGCGGCGTCGACCCGGTCGACCGGCGGGTCGAGCGGGAGTTCGGCGGTGAGCTCGTCGGGGATCCGGCGCCGCGAGGGCGGGCGCTCGTCCAGCCCGCGGGCCAGCCGGTGGGCCCGGACCGCGGCCGCGTCGAAGCGCGACGCCACGTCGGTGGCCGACAGCTCGGCGAAGGCGCCCAGCGTGGTGAGCCCGAGCCGGCGCAGCAGACCGATGAGTTCCGCGCGGGTCGCGCCGGCGTCGCCGCCGGCGCCGGCGGTGTCGGGTTCGACGCCCGGTTCGAGCTCGAGCTCGGTGACCGGCAGCGGCGCCAGGAACGCCGGGCTCCCGCCGGGCGGCACCAGCAGCGACCGGCGGGCGGCGAGACCCGCCGCGAACAGCCCGTCGGCCACGCCCACCTGACATTCGACGCGGGTGCGCCCCGCCACGTGGTCGACCAGGCGCTCGGCCACGACCTCCTCGCCACCGAAGTACCGCGCCGGCCCCCGCGCCGAGAGCGCGACGAGCCCGGGGCGCACCACCTCGACCCCCGGCGCGAGCTCCTCGACCGCCGCCGCGACCGGCTCGAAGCCGCGGGCGTCGCGGTCGGGGTCGCGGGCGAGCACCGCGAGGTCCGGGCAGCGGGCCTGGGCCTCGCGCCGCCGCAGCCCGCGCCGGATCCCCTGCGCCCGCGCCGTCGCCGAGCAGGCCACCACCCGGTGGGACGCCAGGACCGCCGCAGGCCGCGCGGGCGGCAGCCCCGCCTCGGCGGCGGCGGCCACCACCGGCCAGTCGGGACACCAGAGCGCGAGCACCCGCGCCGGCGCGCTCACCCCGCCACCCCGATGCGTGCTGGTGCCGGCTCCGGCACGGGTTCCGGCATCGGCTGCGGCGGACCCGTCAGCGGTGCCCCGACCGGCAGCTCCCCGTCCGGCAGGCACGTCCCGGCCGGCCCGGGCAGCAGCAGCGGCTCCTCCTGCTCGCCCGGCCGGCCCCGGGCCGCCGAGCGCACCCGGACCCGCCGCGAGCGCAGGCGACCCGCGCCGTCGCCACCGAGCCCGGCCCAGGCGCCGCCCTCGGCCCGCAGCTCGACCTGGGCGCCCGGCCACGTGCCCGGCCCGCCGACCGGCACCAGCACCGCTCCCTTCTGGCGGACCCGGGCACCGAGCCGCTGCCGGTCGCCCGCGGGCCAGCGCACACCGGGCAGCGCGGTGTCGAGCACGACCACGTCGACCCCGTCGACCAGCGCCGCCACCACCGCGGCCGGGCGCGGCCCGGGCCGGGGCACCAGCGCCGTGCGCGCCAGATCGAGCCCCGCCTCCGCCGCGGCCTGCACCCCGAGGTCGGGCAGCCCCACCACCGCGCACCACGACCCGGCCCGCGAGGCCTCGGCCAGCACCGCGAGCAGCAACGACGTCGACCCGGACACCGCGACCGTCGACCCGCGCCGCAACCCACCGTCGGGCAGCAGACCCGCCAACGGACCGGCCACCGGCAGCACCGCACTGCCCTCGCGGTCGACCCGCGGCGGCTCCACGAGGGGCTCGACCTTCTCCGGTTCCGGCACCGGGGCACGAGGGCCCGCCCGCCGGCCCCGCAGCTCCGAGGCCCGCACCACCCCGAGGTCGGACCACCGCCGCGACGGGGAACCCTGCTCGTCGAGCAACGACGACGCACCACCCATGAGCGTCCTCCTCGAACACGTGTTCGAACACCGAGAACGCTAACCCACACCCCCGACAGCCGCCGAGCCCTCCGGGGCCGAGGTCACGAGAACGAAGGAGACCCATGACAACGGTCGAGCCCCCCTCTCGGCGTGCTCCCTTCGACGCTCCGTCTCCCGCGCCCGAGCTCGTCCTCGTCACCGGAGCCGCCGGGCGGATCGGCGGCTACCTCCGCGCCCGTCTGTCTCGCCCCGGACGCACGCTGCGACTGCTCGACATCGCCATCCCGGACGATCTCGGCGCGGACGAGGAGGCGACGACCGCCTCCGTCACCGACCTCGACGCGATGGTCGCCGCGTGCACGGGCGTCGACGCCGTCGTCCACCTCGGCGGACAGAGCGGCGAGGCGGCGTGGGACCACATCCTCGCCACGAACATCCACGGCACCTATGTCACGTTCGAGGCCGCGCGACGTGCCGGCGTCGGCCGCGTCGTGTTCGCGAGCAGCAACCACGCCGCCGGGTTCCAGCCCGCACTCGACCCCGTGCCCGACGACCTCCCGACCCGCCCGGACACCTACTACGGCGTGAGCAAGGTGACCGGCGAGGCGCTCGGCAGCCTCTACCACGACCGCTACGGGCTCGACGTGGTCTGCCTGCGCATCGGCACCTGCAGCGACAGCCCGCCGAACGCCCGCGGGCTCGCGACCTGGCTCTCGCCCGACGACTGCGGCCGCCTCGTCGAGGCCGCCCTGACCTGCCGTTCTCCCGGCTTCCGCGTCGTCTGGGGCGTTTCGGCCAACACCCGCCGGGCCTGGTCACTGGCCGGCGCACACGAGATCGGCTACCGCCCGCAGGACGACGCGGAGGTCTTCGCCTCCGAGGTCGGCGACCGCACCGCCGACACCGACGGCTACGTGGGCGGCGAGTTCGCGGGGGCGTCGTACGACGCCCCCGACTGAGGTCGGTGCCGCTCGCTGAACGTGCGCTGCTTGGCCCGCGCACCGCACACCTGCATCGAGCACCAGGTGCGTGACCGGTTCCTGGTCGCGTCGACGAACGCCTCCCGGCAGTCCGGGTCACGGCAGACCTTCAGACGCTCCCAGTCGCCGCGGGCGCGCACGAGGACCAGGGCCGCCGCGAGCACCCCGAGAGCCGAGTCCGACCGATCCGGTTCGACCACCCCGTCCGCGGTGGTGGCGCGCAGCGGCGTGTCCGCCAGGACCTCCTCGAGGCGGGCCACGGCCGCGGCGTCACCGTCGAGGGCGACGTCGTGGTGGATCGCGACGAGCCCGCGCAGGCCCTCCCGCACCGTGTGCGCTCGCTCGAGGTCGGCGGACGACGCCCGCCACGTCGCCTCGGGGTCGACGTGCTCGCGCCACCACTGCGCGAACGCCTCCGTCGAGCCGAGCTCCTCGCGGGCGTAGGGCTGCTCCCGCGTGATGCCGCGGGTGTTGACGAAGGCGCGCAGCAGGTCGGCGCCGGCGAGTCCGGCCACAGACCTGAACCTACCACCGAAGCCCTTTGACCGGTTGGTGCCAACCTGCTACCAATGTTTGATGGTTGAAGCTCGCCCTCGGACACGCCTCCTGGTGGCCGTCGCGATCGTCGTGACCGGCTTCAACCTCCGGCCCGCGGTGACGAGCCTCGGCGCCCTGCTCCCCGAGGTGCGCGCCGCGCTGGGGATCTCGGCCGGCCTGGCGGGCCTGCTCAGCGCCCTGCCCGTGCTGTGCTTCGCGACGATCGGCGCCGCGGCCCCGCGGCTACGGCGTCGCGTCGGCGCGCCGCCGGTCCTGGCCGGCGCCTCGCTGGCGGTGGCGACCGGCCTGGGCGTGCGCGCGCTCGCTCCGGGCACGGCGGTGTTCGTCGCCGGCACCCTGCTCGCGCTGGCGGGGATCGCACTCGCCAACGTCCTGCTCCCACCGCTGGTCAAGGAGCACTTCCCCGATCGGGTCGGCCTCGTGACCGGCGCCTTCTCGGTCAGCGTGAGCCTCGGGGTCGCGCTCCCGGCCGCCGTCAGCCTGCCCTTCGCCGAGACCGTCGGGGCGGACTGGCGGGCCGGTCTCGGCCTCTGGGCGGTCGTCGCCGCGCTGGCCGTCGCGCCGTGGGTCCTCGAGCTGGGACGCCCCGACGCGAGTCGTCGTCCGCAGCGCACCCGGCTCCCCCTGCACCGCAGCCCGACCGCCTGGGCGCTGCTGGGCTTCTTCGGCCTCCAGTCGCTGAGCGCGTTCGCCCTCATGGCGTGGCTGCCCAGCGTGCTCGTCGACGCCGGCGTCGAGGCGTCCGCGGCCGGCGGCCTCCTCGCGCTCACCGCGCTCGTCGCCGTGCCGCTCGCCCTGGCCGTTCCCCTCCTCGCCGCCCGGGCGGCAGGCCAGCGACGACTCGTCGTCGCCGTCACCGTCCCGGTGGCGCTCGGGTACGCGGGCCTTCTCCTGGCGCCCGGGGCGGTGCCCTGGCTGTGGGCGCTCCTGCTGGCCGGCGCCCACGGCACCTACCCGCTGGCCGTCGCCCTGATCGCCCTGCGCACCCGGGACGCGGCGACCACCCTCGCGCTCAGCCGCTTCGCCCAGACCGGGGGTTATCTGATCGCCGCGATCGGCCCGCTGGCCATGGGCGGGCTCCACGAGCTGACCGACGGCTGGTCGGTCCCGCTGGGTCTGGTGCTCGCGAGCGTCGGCGTGCAGCTCGTGGCGGGCCTCGTCGCCGCCCGGCCGCGGGACGTCGAAGACGAGGTGGACGAGGTGGACGGAGCGCCCGCCGACGGACCGAACGCCGACACTCACCGGCACGTGATCGACACAGAGTGATGACGGTCTCGGTGTGACCGCCTGTGCGCAACCGCGGAGGGCAGCAGCGTCATGCTCACCCGTACCCGCACGATGTCGACGCCGCCGTCGACGCCGCCCGGTGGCTGCTCGAGCTGCAGCCCGTCCCGGCTGAGCGGCTCGTGCTCGTCGGCGAGTCCTCCGGGGCGGGCTCGTGCTCGAGACGCTGCTCGCCGCCGCCCGCGCCGGGCTGCCGCGTGCGGCCGCGGCCTACCTGATGTCGCCGTGGGCGGACCTGCGGTGCGCCTCCGCGTCGTTCGAGGACCGCCGCGAGGTCGACCTCGAGTGCAGCGGCGAGGGCCTGACGCGGACGGCGCGCCCGTACCGCAACGGTCACGACCCCTCCCGCGGTCGCGCCGGTGCTCGCGTCGCCCGCCGACGCGGCGCGGGCGTGGCCGCCGCTGCTGGTGCAGGTCGGCAGTCACGAGGTCCTGCTCGACGACGCCCTCGGGGTCACGCGCGCGGCGGCCCTCGCCGACGTGCCCGCGACCCTGGACGTCTGGCCGCAGATGCAGCACTTCTTCCAGCTCGGCGTCGGCGTCTACGGCGCGCGCCGGGGAGTGGCTCCGGCGGCAGTGGTGACGCGCCGACCACCGGAGCGCCCCTCCGCGGCGCGGAGGGCTAGTGAGCGAAGTGGCGGGTGCCGGTGAGGTACATCGTCACGCCGGCCCGCTGCGCCGCCTCGATCGTCTGCTCGTCGCGCACCGACCCGCCCGGCTGGACCACGGCCGCGACCCCCGCCTCGGCAAGCACCTCGAAGCCGTCCGGGAACGGGAAGAACGCGTCCGAGGCGGCCACGGCACCGCGCACGCGGTCGCCGGCGCGGGTGACCGCGAGGCGCGCGGCGTCGACGCGGTTGACCTGGCCCATGCCGACGCCGACGGTGGCGCCGTCGTGGGCCAGCAGGATCGCGTTCGACTTCACCGCGCGGCACGCCCGCCACGCGAACGCGAGGTCGGCGAGCAGTTCCGGCGAGGCCGCCTCGCCGCACGCGAGCGTCCAGGACGCCGGGTCGTCGCCCGGTGCGTCGACGGCGTCGCGCTGCTGCAGCAGCAGGCCGCCAGAGATCGGGCGCTGCTCCACCGGGGCCGGGGCCCAGGTCGCCGTGAGCACGCGGATGTTCTTCTTGCGGGCCAGCACCTCGACCGCGCCGTCGGCGTAGGACGGGGCGACGATCACCTCGGTGAAGATCTCCGAGACGGTCTCGGCCATGGCCACGTCGACCTCGGTGTTCGCGGCGATCACGCCGCCGAACGCGCTCGTCGGGTCGCAGGCGTGGGCCTTGCGGTGCACCGCGGCGACGTCGTCGTCACCCGTCGCGACGGCGATCCCGCACGGGTTGGCGTGCTTGATGATCGCGACGCAGACGCGATCGTGGTCGTGGGCGGCGCGCCAGGCGGCGTCGGTGTCGACGTAGTTGTTGTAGGACATCTCCTTGCCGTGCAGCTGCGTGGCGCCCGCGATCCCCGAGGTGACCTCCGGGTCGCCGTAGAGCGCGGCGGCCTGGTGGGGGTTCTCGCCGTAGCGCAGCACCGCGCGCCGCCGGGCGGTGGTGCCCACCCAGCCGGGGAACGAGGAGCCCGGCTCGGCATCCGAGGTCAGCACGTTGCCCATCCACGAGGCCACGGCGACGTCGTAGGACGCCGTGTGGCGGAAGGCCTCGGCGGCCAGGCCGCGCCGGTCGGCCGGCGTCACACCGCCCGCCGCGACCTGCTCGAGGACCCACGCGTAGCGCCCGGGGTCGGTGATGACGGAGACCGACTCGTGGTTCTTCGCCGCGGCGCGGATCATCGCCGGGCCGCCGATGTCGATCTGCTCGACGCAGTCGTCGGGCGAGGCGCCGGAGGCGACGGTCTGGGTGAACGGGTAGAGGTTCACGACGAGCAGGTCGAACGGCGCGATGTCGAGCGACTCGAGCGCCTCGGCGTGCGTGGGCAGACGCATGTCGGCGAGCAGGCCCGCGTGCACCCGCGGGTGGAGCGTCTTGACGCGCCCGTCGAGGCACTCGGGGAAGCCCGTGACCTCCTCGACCCGCGTCACCGGGACGCCCGCGTCCTGGATCCGGGACGCGGTGGAGCCGGTGGACACGACCTCGACGCCCGCCGCGTGCAGCCCGGTGGCGAGGTCGAGCAGGCCCGCCTTGTCGAACACGCTGACCAGCGCGCGGCGGATGGGGCGCCGGCCCTCGACGCCGCTGGCGCCCTGGGCCTCGGTGGCGGTCGCCGCGTTCATGGCATCCTCACTCCTCGTCCGGTGACGGTGGCGCCGTGGCGGGCGAGCGCGGCCACGGTCTCGACGAGCATCCGCCGTTCCACCACCTTGATGCGCTCGTGCAGCGCGTCCTCGGTGTCGTCGGGCTCGACGGTGACGGCCTCCTGGGCCAGCACCGGGCCGGTGTCCACGCCGGCGTCGACCAGGTGCACGGTCGCCCCGGTGACCTTCACCCCGTAGGCGACGGTGTCGCGCACCGGGTGCGCCCCCGGGAACGCGGGCAGCAGCGCCGGGTGCGTGTTGATCGTGCGACCGCCGAACCGCGCCAGGAACGCCGTGCCGAGCAGCCGGGCGAACCCCGCCGAGACGACGAGGTCGGGCTCGCCGAACGCGACGGCCTCGGCGAGCGCGGCGTCCCAGGCGGTCCGGTCGGCGTGGTCGGCCGGCGCCACGACGGTGGTGTCGACGCCTGCGGCGGTCGCGCGGTCCAGGGCGCCGACGCCGGGGCGGTCGGAGACCACGGTGATCACCCGCGCCGGGAAGTCGTCGCCGGCGCACGCGTCGAGCAGGGCCTGCAGCAGGCTCCCCGATCCGGAGGCCAGGACGACGACGCGGGCGGGCACGGGCAGACTCAGCCGATGCTGCTCGGTGGTGGTCAGCGCTGCTCCCGGGCCGCCGTGGGTGTCGGCGTCCAGGTTAACCGCGCGGCTCCCCACCAGGTCGGACGCCCTCGGTCGCCTCCTCGGCGGCGGGATCCTGCTCGTCGTCGTCAGGGGTCGGCTCGTCGGCGACCTCGTCGGTCCGCTCGGGTGCCTCCGCGGTGGTCCTCCCGGTCCCCCCGGACCTCCCCGACCTCCCCGACCTCCCCGACCTCCCCGACCTCCCCGACCTCCCGGTCCTCCCGGTCCTCCCGGTCCTCCCGGTCCTCTCGGCCGCGCGAGCGGCCCGGGTCGCCGGTCGGCGCCGGGTGCGCCCGGGCGCGGTACCGAGCGGGACGGCGAGCAGCGCGACGACCAGCCCGGGCACGAGCACCCAGCCGAGCACCGCCAGGGCGACGGGGAGGGCCGGCACCTCGACCGGGTCGAACGGCCCCGCCCCGAGACGCCCGCCGGACAGGGAGGCCGCGAGCCCCAGGAGCACGGCGGCGGTGAGCGCCGCGGTGAGAGTGGAGCGGACACGCGTCGGGGCGTCGGCGGCGGTCGGGGCGAGGCGCCAGCCCACGATGCTCCCGACGGCGAGCGGCACGGCGAAGGCCAGTCCGGCCCAGGTCGGCGGCGGGCTCTGCGGCAGCAGCGCCGCCAGCGGCACGGGCGGCAGCAGCCCCGAGGTGATCGCGGTCGGCGTCGCCGACGCGGCCCCGATCGACGCTCCGGGCCCGACGAGCCACGCCGCGGCCGCGACGACCCCGTTCGGCAGGTACGCGAGTGTGAGCAGCGTGAGCCCCGCGCCGCTGCCGGCCTCGGGGGCGACGTCCGCAAGCACTCCGCGCACCCCGCTCATGTCGGCGAGCAGGACAGCGAGCAGCAGGCCCGCGCCGGCCGTCAGCAGCGCCGTCGTCGCGAGCAGTCCGCCGTGCAGCCCGTGGCGCGCCCACACCGGCAGGCGCCGCGGCAGCGCCAGCAGGCCGCAGGGGCGCGCGACGCCGGCCGTCGCGGCGAGACCCGCGAGCAGCCCGCACACGACCCCGGCGAGGCCGGGCGACGCGTCGACGACGCTCTCCGGGGTGAGGAGGGCGGCCGCGAGCACCCCGATCACCGCGTGCGCCGCCGCGGCCGTGGCGACCACCGGCACCCCGACCCCGTGCAGGAGACCGGCCGCCCGCCCCTCGGCGCGAGGCTCGAGACGCGAGACCGCACCGCGCGCGACCGTCGCGATCAGCACCGCGAGCAGCAGGGCGGGCGCGAGGGGCAGCATGCCCAGCGGCGCGCCCGTGACCGTCAACGGGACGAGGTGCGCGACCAGCCACAGCGGGATCCCGACGGCGAGCGCCTGCCCGAGCCCGGGCTCACCGCCGGGCGTGGTGCCCGACGCCAGCGCGGCGATCACGCCGGCGAGCACGACCGCCACGCCGTAGAGGGTCAGCGGCGGCAGGAGCGCCACGCGCGCGAGCACCGGAACCCACCCGGGCGGGCCCGGAGCAGCGACGGCCGTGCGCTCCCCGCGACCGCCGCGTCGCGGGGACTGGCTGGTCGGGGCGCTCACGACTCCCGACCCTGTCAAACCGCGGGCGCCGCACGGCGCCGCCACGCCGCGCCCCCGGCGAGGGGCCGGTGGGCGTGGCGGGCGGGCCGGGCGTGGCGGCCACGCAGACGTTCGGCGTCAGGGAAACGTGCCACGATCAGTGAGGTTGGAGTGCGAGCGATGCGGCATTGCTGGCGTCTGACGCCAGGATCGCCACGGGCTCGTGCGCGACACGCCGAGCCGCAGCGGCTCGTCACGCACGGCGGCCTCTCCGGCGAGATCAGGAGAGCGCCACGCACCTCTCGGCGACTCGCGAGGTGCGTACCGCTCTCCTGGTCACCGCGCGACGAGGGTCAGCGCGGCGAGCCCCACTCGCCGCGCCGGTCGTCGGAGGACGGGTTCTCCGAGGCCGGGCGGCCGGGGTCCTCGCCGGACTCGTGGGCGCCGCGACGCTCGCCACCCGGCGGCGGAGCGACCGGGCCGTTCGACGGCGTCGATCCGCCCCCCGCGCCGGAGCCCGACGGAGCGCCCCAGCCGGGGGAGGGGATGCCGTAGCCCGGCGTGGAGGACGACCCCTGCGGCGTGCCCTGCGGCGGGGTGGTCGGACCGTCGCCGGAGCCGCCGCTGGGCTCGCCCGAGCCGTAGGTGCTGAATCCGGAGGCCGGCGCGGCGCTCGCGCCGGCGGCGCCGGCGGCGCCGGCCGCGTCCGGGGAGCCGGGTGTGCCCTGCGGCCCCGACGAGCCGGGGGCGGCGCCGGTCGCACTCGGCGTCGTCTCGTCGCGGGAGGCGTCGCCACCCTGGCCGGCGGCGGTCGCGGAGGGCACGACCTGGGTGGTCGACGCCGCGCCGTACCCGGACCCGAACGGACCGGACGGCGGTCCCGAGGCCGGACTGCCCGGCTGACCGGACTGCTGACCGGACTGCTGTCCGGACTGCTGTCCGGCCTGACCCCGCGGCGCCGCGAACTGCCCGGATCCCGGTCCGGTGTGCGAGCCCGGGGCGCCGTAGCCGGGGTGCTGCTGCGCACCGGGCTGAGCCCCCGGCGCGGAACCCGGCACGGAGCCCGGGGACGACATGCCACCCGAGGGCGGTCCCGCCGGCCCGCCCCACGGTCCGGCGACCGTCGGCTGCGGCGCCGGCGCACCCGCCGGAGCAGCACCCGCGGGAGCGCCGAAGCCCGACGAGGCGGGCCGGGCGGCCGGGGCGCTGATCACGCCGGTGCCGAAGAGCGCGGCCACGACGGCGGCGACCGCGGCGAGCACGGCGAGCACCACCTGCACGACGAGCAGCGCGTCGGCGTAGGCGAGCAGCGGCAGCATCGCCAGCGCCCCCGTGACACCGACGACCGCACCCGGCACGAGCGTGTTCGGGCTGCGGGGCAGCAGCGACGCCGCGGTGAGCAGGCCGCCCGCGAGCACCAGCGGCAGGTAGAACAGCGAGCCGAAGGCCGCGCTGAGGTCGGAGGCCACGCCCGACGCCTCGGCCGAGCCGAAGAACGTCAAGAGGTAGGCCAGCAGCGCGAGGACCCCCGCGCCCAGCGCGACGCCGCGCTCGGCCTGCGAGCCCGGCGCTGCGGGCCGGGCGCCGCCGTCGGATCCTCCGGTCTCCGGCTTGGCGGTGATCGTCGTCGTGGCCGCGGGGAAGCCGCCGGTGCCGGGCGGGGGCGGGGACGACGCTCCCTGGCCCCAGCCCTGGCTCGACCCCTGGCCAGACCCCTGGCTCGACCCCTGGCCAGACCCCTGGCCAGACCCCGGACTCCAGCCGGGTGCCTGGCCGGGCTGGCCCGAAGGCTGTTGGCCCGACGGCTGGCCAGGAGCCTGCTGCCCGCCGTAACCCTGGCCCCCGTAGGGCTGCTGCTGGCCGGCTCCGGCCCAGGACGACCCCCCGTACGGAGCCCCACCGGGAGGTCCGGGCGCCCCGTACGAGCCGCCGGCGCCCCAGCCCCCAGGGCCGGACGCCGCCTGGCCAGGCCGTGGGCCGGACGGGCCGCCCGGGGGCGGGCCCTGGGTCGGTGAGCTCATGAGGTGTCCTCCCGGGGACGGCGGCGTCGGCTGGGACGGCAGGGTGTCAGCCGCTGACCAGGGAGCGCGCGAGGTCGGCGGTCTCGGTGGGAGTCTTGCCCACCTTCACCCCGGCGGCCTCGAGCGCCTCCTTCTTGGCCTGTGCGGTCCCCGCGGAGCCCGAGACGATGGCACCGGCGTGGCCCATCGTCTTGCCCTCGGGGGCCGTGAACCCCGCAACGTAGCCGACGACGGGCTTCGTCACATGGGCCTTGATGTAGTCCGCGGCACGCTCCTCGGCGTCACCACCGATCTCGCCGATCATCACGATCGCCTCGGTCTCGGGGTCCGCCTCGAACGCCTCGAGGGCGTCGATGTGCGTCGTGCCGATGATCGGGTCGCCCCCGATGCCGATGCCGGTGGAGAAGCCGACGTCCCGCAGCTCGTACATCATCTGGTAGGTCAGCGTGCCGGACTTCGACACCAGACCCATCCGGCCGGGGCCCGAGATGTTCGCCGGGATGATGCCGGCGAGCGACTTGCCGGGCGAGATGATCCCGGGACAGTTCGGGCCGATGATGCGGGTGCGGTTGCCGTTCGCGGTGGCGTGCGCCCAGAACCAGGCCGAGTCGTGCACCGGGATGCCCTCGGTGATCACGACGGCGAGCCCGATGCCGGCGTCGATGGCCTCGATGGCCGCGTCCTTGGCGAACTTCGGCGGCACGAAGAGCACCGAGACGTCGGCCCCGGTCTCCTTCATGGCCTCCTCGACGCCGCCGAACACCGGAACGTTCGTGCCGTCGATCTCGACGCTGGTGCCGGCCTTGCGCGCGTTGACGCCGCCGACGAGCTGCGTGCCCGCCGCGAGCATCTTGCGGCCGTGCTTCATGCCCTCGGAGCCGGTGAGGCCCTGGACGATGACCTTGCTGTTCTCGTTGAGGAAGATCGACATCTCACGCACCAGCCTTCGTGGAATTGCCGGCTCCGCCGGAGGCTGCGGCAAGCTCGGCGGCCTTCGCGGCCGCGTCGTCCATCGTGCCCACCACGGTCACCAGCGGGTGGTTCGCCTCGGCGAGGATGCGGCGGCCCTCCTCGACGTTGTTGCCGTCCAGGCGGACGACGAGCGGCTTGGTGGCGTCGTCGCCCAGGATCTTCAGGGCCTCGACGATGCCGTTCGCGACCGCGTCGCACGCCGTGATGCCGCCGAAGACGTTGACGAAGACGCTGCGCACGTCGTCGTCCCCGAGGATGACGTCCAGGCCGGCCGCCATGACCTCGGCCGACGCGCCGCCGCCGATGTCGAGGAAGTTGGCGGGCTTCATGCCGCCGTGCTGCTCACCGGCGTACGCGACGACGTCGAGCGTCGACATGACGAGGCCCGCGCCGTTGCCGATGATGCCGACCTGGCCGCCCTCGAGCTTGACGTAGTTGAGGTTCGCTTCCTTGGCCTTGGCCTCGAGCGGGTTCTGGCTCTTCTCGTCGACCAGCTCGGCGTGCGCCTCGTGCCGGAACTCGGCGTTCTCGTCGAGGGTGACCTTGCCGTCGAGCGCGACCACGGCGTCCTGCGGGTCGCGGACCAGCGGGTTGACCTCGACCAGCGTCGCGTCCTCGCCGACGAAGGTGTCCCAGAGCTTGACGATGACCTGCGCGGCCTCGTCGGCGACCTCGGCGGGCAGCTTGCCCTGCTTGACGATCTCGTCGGCCTTCGCGCGGTCGACGCCGGCGATCGGGTCGATCGGCACCCGGGCCAGGGCCTCGGGGCGTTCGACCGCGAGCTCCTCGATCTCCATGCCGCCCTCGGCCGAGCACATGGCCAGGAAGGTGCGGTTCGACCGGTCGAGCAGGAAGGAGAAGTAGTACTCCTCCGCGATGTCGCTCGCCGCGGTGACCAGGACGCGGTGGACGATGTGGCCCTTGATGTCGAGCCCGAGGATGGCCTCGGCCTTCTCCTTGGCCTCGGCCGGGCTCTGCGCCAGCTTGACGCCACCGGCCTTGCCGCGGCCACCGGTCTTCACCTGCGCCTTGACGACGACCGGACCGCCGATCTCCTCCGCGGCCCGCTCCGCCTCCGCGGCGGTGTCGACGGTGCGACCGGGCAGCACCGGCACCCCGTGGGCGGCGAAGAGGTCCTTCGCCTGGTACTCGTACAGGTCCACTCGTGAACTCTCCTCACCAACTCGCCGGGCGCCGCCGACGGCGGTCGCCGGGCGAGGTCGCGTGGCGCCCTCCAGTGCAGCGAGCGCCCACGTCCCGACGGATGCGCGGGCGACCCTATCCACGCCGGGACGCGCCGGGCGCCGCGACGGGGGCGACTCCTGACACACGAGCAGGTCGCGCGGGGCCTGAATCGTTTCCGGGGTGGCCCGAACGGTTCCCACCCAGGGTCGATCTTGATCGGTTCGGCGTCCCCCTCGAGAGGAATCCCCCGTGAACAACGCTTAACGTCCACGCCATGGACGTGACGGGCGTCATGTCGCCGGCAGCGGCGCCGGCGGACGCACTGAGCTTCGACACGCCGGGACCCCCCGAGCGCCCGGTGGCCGCGGTCGCCGGTGCCGTCTGGCGCGGCCTCGGCTACGTCGCGCGCACCTTCGGGGTACCGGCCGGCGTCCGCGGCCTCGCGGTCGAGATCGCCTACACGGCCGTGCACGTCTCGCTCTACCCGTGGGGCCTGGTCGACGAGGTGCTGCGCCCACTGGGCACGTTCGCCCACCACCGCACCGAGACCCTCTCCCCCGCGCAGCGCAGCCTCGTCGTCTCGGACATGGAGAGCTCGACGACGCCGGTCCTGCTCGTGCACGGCATCGTCGACAACCGCTCGATCTTCGCGCTGCTCGCCCGCGCCCTGCGCCGCCGCGGGTTCGGCGTCGTGCACGCGATCAACTTCAGCGTCCTGACGGCGTTCACCGGCGACATCCGGGACGCCGCCCGCGACCTCGGCCACCACGTCGAGCGCCTGTGCGCCAGCACCGGCGCCGACCGGGTCCACGTCGTCGGGCACTCGCTGGGCGGGCTCATCGCCCGCTACTACGTCCAGCGCCTCGGCGGCGACGCCCGCGTGGACACGCTCGTCACGCTCGGGACCCCGCACGAGGGGAGCCTCATCGCGCACGTCCTGCCGCCCACGCGCGTGCCGGTGCAGCTGCAGCCCGGGTCCGACCTGCTGCGCGAGCTCGAGGAGCCGGCCACGGACTGCCGCACGCGCTTCCTGGCGGTGTGGAGCCGTCAGGACCAGCTGATCATCCCCCAGCGCGCGGCGCGGCTGACCCACCCCGACCTGCAGGTCACCGAGATCGAGCTGGAGCACGTCGGGCACCTGTCGATGACCGTCGACGCCGAGGTGGTGCACCTCGTGACCCGGCTGCTGTCCCGGCGGCCCGTCCGGAGCAACCGGGACCGGACGGGTGTGCTCGCGGGCTGACGCCGCGCCGTCGAGGGCGTGACCCGGGCGGCGGCGCGTCGAACGGTCGCCGCCACGTGCCGGTGGGCCGCGGATCCGCGGCGAGCGGGCCGTGGACCTCCGGAACCACTCCGAGGCCGCCCCGCGGCCGCCCCGAGCCGCCCCGGGCCGCCCCGGGCCGCCGCCGACCGAGCGAACCGGTGTCACCCGACCCGGTCACGACCGCTCGGCGCGCACGCCCGCACGCACGGCGTAGCGACCGGCTCGGGGCACTCCTGTTGTTTGCTCAGCCCGTGACCTGATCGCTACCTTCCTGCCGTCCTCATCACGGCCAGGTCACGAACGACATACGGAACGACCCCGACGTTCCTCAGGGCACTCCCCGAAATTCCGCCCCATGTCGCCGCGACCGGCCCCGATCCGCGGGAAGGATGGTCTTGGCGAACAGCTCCCCACGCCCGCCGTCCGCGCCCCTCTTCGGTTCCTTCGGTCTCCAGCCGGCGCTCGCCGGTGCCGGCGGACCGGCGGGACCGCGCTTCCCCGACCTCTCCGGCCTGGCCGGGGGTCTGCCCGGGCTCGGTGCCCGCGGCGGCCGTCGCGGTGGTGACGCCGCCGGCTTCGTCGGCGGACCCGCCCACGCGCCCGGCCCGCTGCCCAGCCGACCGGTCGGGGTCCGCCCCGGACCGCCGCCGGGCCCTCAGGCCCCCGCTCCCGGCCGTCCCGCCGGTCCGACCACCGGTGGTCACCGTCGTCCCGCGCGGCACGACGTCCCCCGTGACGAGACCCTCCGCGAGATCCCGCGCGAGCACCGTCCCGCGCCGGGCCCGCCGCAGCGATCCCCCCAGCCCCGGCGCCGCGACGACGACCCGCGTCGCGGCCTCCGTCCGGCCCCGCCCGCCGAGCGCGGCCCGTCGGCCCTGCGCGGCCGTCTCGCGGTCGCCGCGGTGGCCGCCGGCGCCCTCGCGACCGGGGGCCACAGCCTCACCGGCCTCGAGGCCCTCGGCGACGCCCCGACCACCGCCGAGCTCGCCCTCGCCGCCGACCGCGGCACCACGAGCGACGACACCGGCGCGGCGGGGTCGCCGTCGTCCCCCTCGTCGGCCGGCAGCGCGACCGGGCTCGACGCGGCCACCTCCGGCGTCCTTCCGGTGACGTCGACCGGTGGCGACACGACGCAGACCGCGTCCTCGTCGTCGTCCTCGTCGTCGTCCGACGCCGACGACGGCCACCAGGTCGGCTCGCTCAGCAAGGCCGCCGACCGCGCGGCCGCCGCGGCCCGCGCCGCCGCCGAGGCCGCCCGCCCCGACTTCGTCAAGCCCGCCGAGGGCCGCTTCACGTCGGGCTTCGGCGCCCGCTGGGGCTCGTCGCACCGCGGCATCGATATCGCGGGCCCGATCGGCACCCCGATCGTCTCCGTGGGCGACGGCACCGTCATCGAGTCCGGCCCGGCCAGCGGCTTCGGCCAGTGGGTCCGGGTGCAGCTCGAGGACGGCACGGTCAACGTCTACGGCCACGTCAACCGCTCCTACGTCCGCGAGGGCCAGCAGGTCCGTGCGGGCGAGGAGATCGCGGAGATCGGCAACCGCGGCCAGTCGACCGGCCCGCACCTGCACTTCGAGGTGTGGGAGGACGGCGGCCGCAAGATCAACCCGCTGCCGTGGCTCGCCGAGCGCGGCATCTCGCTGGGTTCCCCACAGGACTAGTCCGCTCCCCCCGCAAGACGGCCTGGGCCCCGGAAGCGCACCGCGCTCCGGGGCCCTCGTCGTGCGCGGGGTGGATGACGGCCCGTGATCACCGGGTGCATACCGCGGAGCGTCGCGAGCGGCACCCTGCGCATGACCGACGCGCCCGCGCGCCCGCCGAACGTGCCGCTCGCCCGGCGTCGGCGCGCCGCCCCGTTCCGGCGAAGGGCGCCCCTCGCCCGTCTATGCGAGCGAAGGGGCCCTTCGGTCAGAAACACGGCGCGCGGCGAGCACCACGCGCGCGAAGGGTGGAGCAGGGGCGCGCTACAGCTTCGTCAGCGGCACGCCGCCGATGAGCATGAGGCGCACGGTGCCCGAGGACCCGAAGTCGATGGTGGCCGTGGCCCGGGAGCCGACGCCGTCGACCGTGACCACGGTGCCGAGGCCGTACTTGTCGTGGGTGACGCGGTCGCCGACCTCGAGCGAGATGGTCGGCGCCTCCTTCCAGTCCGGACGCATCGGCGATGGGCGCGAGGAGCGGCCCGACAGGTCGGTGCCGGGGCTCGCCCAGCGCCCGGAGCCGAACCGGGTGCGCCCGACCGGCGAGGAGCGCTCGGAGCTGGGCTCGACGCGGCGCCACTCCCACACGTCGGCGGGGACCTCGTCGAGGAACCGGGACGGCGGGTTGGCCTGCGGCTGCCCGAACGCCGAGCGCATGACCGCGCGCGAGAGGTACAGCCGCTTCTGCGCGCGGGTGATGCCGACGTAGGCGAGGCGGCGCTCCTCGGAGAGCTCCGCCGGGTCGGCCAGCGCGCGCGAGTGCGGGAAGACCCCGTCCTCCCACCCGGTGGCGAACACGACGGGGAACTCGAGCCCTTTCGCCGTGTGCAGCGTCATCAGGGTGACGACGCCGTCGCCGCCGTCGGGGATCGAGTCGGCGTCGGCCACCAGCGACACCCGCTCGAGGAACGCCTCCAGCGAGCCGGGCTCGGGAACGCCGTCGGCGGTCGGTGCCGGGACGTCCTCGTCGGCGGAGCCGTCCAGCCCCTCCGCGTTGCGCGCGTCCTGCACGAACTCGCGGGCGACGCTGACGAGCTCCTGCAGGTTCTCGAGACGCGACTGCTCCTGCGGGTCCTCGGAGCCCTCGAGCTCGGCGCGGTAGCCCGAGCGGTCGAGGATCGCCTCGAGCACCTCGTCGACCGGGGCCCCCTCGACCAGCGTGGCGGCCAGCCCGTCCATCATCTCGACGAAGTCGGCGATGTTGCGCTGCGAGCGCGTGGCCAGCCCGTGGACCTCGCCCGCGGCGGCGCGGCGCAGGGCGGCGGCGAAGGTGATGCGCTCGCGGTCGGCCGCGTCGGCGACCACCGTCTCGGCGCGGTCGCCGATCCCGCGCTTGGGGACGTTGAGGATGCGCCGCAGCGAGACCGTGTCCTCGGGGTTGGACAGCACCTTGAGGTAGGCCATGGCGTCGCGGACCTCGCGGCGCTCGTAGAAGCGCACACCGCCGACGATCTTGTAGGGCAGTCCGAGGCGGATGAAGACGTCCTCGAAGACACGGGACTGACCGTTGGTGCGGTAGAACACCGCGACCTCACCGAAGCGGACCTCGCCCGCGTCGACCAGCCGGTCGATCTCGGAGGCGACGAACGCGGCCTCGTCGTGCTCGTTGTCGGCGACGTAGCCGACGACCAGCTCGCCGTCGCCCGCGTCGGTCCACAGCCGCTTGTCGCGCCGGTCGGCGTTGCGGCTGATGACGGCGTTGGCGGCGGTGAGGATCCGCTGCGTGGAGCGGTAGTTCTGCTCCAGCAGGATGGTGCGCGCCTCGGGGTAGTCGCGCTCGAACTCGACGATGTTGCGGATGGTCGCGCCGCGGAAGGCGTAGATCGACTGGTCGGCGTCGCCGACGACGCACAGCTCCGCCGGCTTCACCGAGCCGTCCTCGCTGCCCGCCGCGAGCGCCCGGACCAGCATGTACTGGGCGTGGTTGGTGTCCTGGTACTCGTCGACCAGGATGTGGCGGAAGCGGCGCCGGTAGTACTCCGCGACGTCTCCGAAACGCGTCAGCAGGTCGACCGTGCGGCCGATGAGGTCGTCGAAGTCGAGCGAGTTCGACTGCTGCAGGCGCTGTTGGTAGACGGTGTAGACCTCGGCGGTGCGCTTCTCCGCCTCGGTGGTGGCGGCGTCGGCGGCCTCGACGGGGTCGACCAGCTCGTTCTTCCACGCCGAGATGCGCGCGAGCAGGCCGCGCGGCGAGTACTTCTTGGCGTCGAGGTCGAGCCCGCGGGCCACGGACGCGACGAGGCGCCGGGAGTCGTCGGCGTCGTAGATCGAGAACGTGGAGCTCAGCTCGAGGTGGCGGTACTCGCGGCGCAGGATGCGCACGCACATCGAGTGGAACGTCGACACCCACATCGCGTTCGCCCGGCGGCCCACCAGCGCGGCGACGCGCTCGCGCATCTCGGCCGCGGCCTTGTTGGTGAACGTGATGGCCATGACCTGGCCCGGCCCGACGTTCTGGTGGCGCATCTGCCAGGCGATCCGGTGAGTGAGCACCCGCGTCTTGCCCGACCCGGCGCCGGCGACGATGAGCAGCGGCGAGCCGGTGTGCATCACGGCCTCGCGCTGGGGTGGGTTCATGCCCTCGAGCAGCGGGTCGTCCGCAGGATCGGGCTGGTCCGGCCCGCGGCGCAACGCCCCGCCGGCCCCCGGGTCACCGCCGCCGGCGGCAGCCGCGGCCAGGCGCCGGGACAGGGCCGACGCCGCCGAACGCGCAGGAGGACCCGACCCGGCGTCGGACGCGGCGGGACGGGTGGCGGGACCGGTGCTCATCGTCGGTCCACGCTACCGGGGCCCCCTGACAGCGGACGGGCGGCGCAGCGGGCGGTTGGCGCCGCGGGAGCACGGTGGCATGATGTCAGCCGTGCACGCGCAGACCGTTCGATTTTTCTACGGGTACCGGACCCCGGTGCCCGTGGACATCTGACGCGCCTGCCGCGCCCGACCCACGCCGCCCCGGAGTCTCGCCGACCCCGGGGCGTTCTCGTGTCCGGGGTCGACGTGGACCACCCGGACACACCCTGGAGGCCGATCGACGTGAGTGCTGCGACCAGCGACTCCACCCCCGCCACCACCTCGGAGGACGACCCCGCGTCGACCCCGGCGCTCACCCCCGCGAGCGCCGAGGAGATCCCCGCCCTGCGCGAGGAGATCGACGGCATCGACGCCGAGCTCCTGCGGCTGATCCAGCGCCGCACGGAGATCTCCCAGCGGATCGGCCTGGCGCGGATGGCCGCCGGGGGCCCGCGGATCGTCTACAACCGTGAGATGCAGGTGCTCGCCCGCTTCCGCGATCTCGGCGCCGAGGGCCGCGAACTCGGCATGCTGCTCCTGCGCCTCGGCCGGGGCCGTCTCGGCGGCCGCGGCAGCTGAACGCGCGACCCCGAGGAGCGACCCCGAGCAACACCGGGGTCGCCACGAGCGCCGACCTCACGCGAGTGGTGGCACTCTGGTGTCATGGGAACGGTCATCGACCTGATCGCCACGATCGTCACGGTGCTCAGCCTGCTCGCCGCCGTCGGCTACGGCGGCTACCTGCTCATGATCTCGTCGGTGGCCTCCAAGCGCCCGGGGGCGTCGCATCTCGCGACCGACGCGCGCAAGCGGCTGCCGGCCGCCGGCGGGCTCGCCCTGGGCGCCCTCGTGGCGTTGCTCCTCACGGGTGGCGGCATCCCGATGGACGTCATCGCGCTGCTCGTCGGCGGCGGGGTGGGTCTCGTCGCGACGAACCAGCTCCAGGGCGCCCGCAAGCGTCTCGCCGCCCCGCCGCGCTGACCGCCGCTGAGCCGGACGGTCGGCTCGTCGCGCCCAGCGGGCCCGGCGCAGCACCTGTCCGGCTAACGAACGTGTGTGGTCGATCGATGGTGTCGACGTGCCCGCTGAGCGACCACACCCGAACGATGGTCACCCGTCCCCCGGACGACGTCTCCCCCGTCCGGTGACGTCCGAGTAGCTATTCACTGACGCGGAGTGGATGCGGATGACGCGGTCCGGCGACACCGGGCACGCACGGCAGCGGGACAGCAGCGGACGAGGAGCACGGACGAGATGAGCGAGCGTGGGGGACGGCACGCGTGGTTCGACGAGCCGGGCGAGGTCGCCGGGACCTTGCTCCTCCCGCCGACCGTTCCCCCGCCCGCGCTCCCGGCCGACGTCGACCCGGAGGTCGTCGAGTCGGCCTCCACGCCCGGCGCGGAGGTCACCGGTGAGAACTGGATCGAGCTCGTGCCGGCGCCCCGGCGCCCCGCGGACGACCAGCTCGACGAGCCGGCGCAGGACGAAGCGCGGCACACCGCGGGCATCCCGGTCGCCGAGATCCTCATCCGGCTGACCGGCCCGCAGCCGGTGGTCGAGAGCGCGGACGAGGGTGACGACCCCACCGACGACGCTCCCGACTCCACCGAGCTCGCCGAGGCCCTCGCGTTCGCCGCCGCCCTCGACGCCGCCGAGGCGAGCGAGCCGAGGAGGCCCGCCGCCGCCCGCCCACCCCGCGCCGCGCCGGTGCGTCCGACCCCCACTCCCGGCCGGTCGGCGCGCCGGCGCACCAACCCGTTCCGGGTGGGACGCGGGCGGGCCCTGGGCGCGAGCACGGGCGCGTTCCTGGTCGCGGGCACCATCGCGAGCCTGGCGGGCATGCCGCTGCCGGGCCTGCCCATCGAGGACGTGCCCTACCCGGGCGACCCGCGGGCCCTCCCGCCCGGCGTCGCCGCGGTCCCCGGCCTCCCCGGCCTCCCCGGAGCGCCGGGCTCGGTGCTCGGCGCCACCGGCGTCGGTGTCCCGGGCGGCGTGGCCCTCAGCGCCTCGGTCAGCGACCTCGGCCTCGGCCTCGGCGGCAACGCCGGCGTGGCCGGGGCGGGGCGGGGCGGCGCTCTCACCGGCACCCCGTCGGGCGCGTTCCCCGGCGCGGCGGCACCGGGCGCGGGTGCGCCCGGTGCCGCGGCCCCCCCGGCGGGGGCGGTGCCGCCGGCCCAGGCGGCCCCGGCGGCGTCGTGCTGCCCGCGCCCCCGGGCGGAGGCGGCGGCACCCCCGGCGGCACCCCCGGCGGCACCCCCGGTGGTGGCGGCCCGGGTGTCGTCGGTGTCGTCGGTGGGGTCGGATCCACCGTCGGCAACGCCGCGAACGGGCTCGGCACCACCGTCACGAACGCCGGGAACGGCCTCGCGACCACGGTGAACGGCGTCGGCACCACCGTCGACGGGCTGGCCGGGGGCCTCGGGACCACGGTGGACGGGCTGGTCGACGGCCTCGGGACCATCGGGAACAACCCCTCGGCGAGGTCGAACCCCGGCCTCGTCGGCGGCGTCGGGCACCTCGTCGGCGACACGACCGGCAGCGTCGCCGGCGCCCTGCCCGCCCCGCTCGGCGTGCCCGTCGAGGCCCTCGGCACCACGGTGGACACCACGGTCGGGACCGTCCAGCAGCAGGTGGTCGCACCGCTCGCGAACACCACCTCGGGCCTCGTGCAGAACACCGGGCAGACCCTCGGGACCACGCTGCGCAACACCACCCACGAGATCGTCCAGCCGGCCACCGGCACCGTCACGGGCACCGTCCGCGACACCGGTGAGACCACCGGGACGACGCTGCGGAACACCACCCACGAGGTCGTCGAGCCCGCCACCGAGACCGCCACCGGCGCCGTCCGCGACACCGGACGGACCGCCGGGGACGCGGTGGACGACGTCCCGGCCGTCGGTCGCACGACCTCGCGGGTCGTGGAGGACACCACCGATTCGGTGAGCGACACCGTGGACGACACCGTCGACTCGGTCTCGGACACCGCCGACGACACGAGCGACGCCGTCGAGGACACCACCGATTCGGTGAGCGACACCGTGGACGACACCGTCGACTCGGTCTCGGACACCGTCGACGACACGAGCGACGCCGTCGAGGACAGCACCGGCGCCCTCGGCGACACCGCGGGCGACCTGCTCGGCGGGGACGACTGAGCGGCGTGCCGGGCCACGGGCGCGTGGTCGTGACCCGGTCGGGACCTCTACTGTGACCCTCGTGGACACACCGACGGGGAGCGGCCTGTGAGCTCTCCCCGCGTGGTCGCCGGGCGGTATCGCCTCGAGGAGCGCATCGGCTCCGGGGCGATGGGCGTGGTGTGGCGCGGGACCGACGAGCGTCTCGGGCGCGTCGTCGCGGTCAAGCAGGTGTTCCTGCACGCGGGCCTGGACGACCGGGAGGCCGAGGAGGTGCGGCAGCGCACGCTGCGTGAAGGCCGGATCGCCGCGCGCCTGCAGCACCCGCACGCGATCTCGGTGTTCGACGCCTCCATCGAGGGCGACGAGCCGTGGCTGGTCATGGAGTACCTGCCCTCGCGCAGCCTCGCCGCGGTGCTCGGTGAGCAGGGCACGCTCGAGCCGCGCACGGTCGCGCGCATCGGGCGCCAGGTGGCCGACGCGCTCGACGCCGCGCACCAAGCCGGCATCGTGCACCGCGACGTGAAGCCGGGCAACGTGCTGCTGGGCGCCGACGGCACCGTCAAGATCACCGACTTCGGCATCTCGCGCGCGACCGGCGACCTCACGCTGACCCGCACCGGCATGCTCGCCGGCACGCCCGCCTACCTCGCCCCCGAGGTCGCCCGCGGCGACGACTCGACGTCCGCGTCCGACGTCTTCTCCCTCGGCGCCACCCTCTACGCGGCCGTCGAGGGCGTGCCCCCGTTCGGCGCCGACGACAACGCGCTGGCCCTGCTGCACTCGGTGGCCGCCGGCAAGGTCGTCCCGCCGTCGCAGGCCGGTCCGCTCACGGCGCTGCTCATGCGGCTGCTGCGCGACGACCCCGCCGAGCGCCCCACCGCCGCCCAGGCCCGCCAGGAACTGGGCCGCATCGCGCACGCCGGCGGCCGCGCCGAGCCGCCGCTGTCCGACCTCGTCCCGCTCGGCGCCCCCGCGCCGGGCTCCTCGCCGTCGGTCCCCGAGGCGCGGCACTCGTCGGACCCGTGGATGCCCGGACCCGGCGGGGCAAGCCCCGGGCCCGCGGTGTCCGGTCCGGCCGGCCCGCCGACCCGCCAGGGCATGCCCGCCCCGGAGGTCCCCTCGCGGCCGCGACCCGGTCGGCGGCCGACCACGGCGATCGTCGTGCTGGTCCTGCTCGTCGCCCTCGCCGCCGGCGGTGTCGTCGGTGTCGCGCTGCTGTCGTCGTCGAGCTCCGACTCGAACGGCGCGAGCGTCGCGGCGCCCGATGCGGGGTCGGCGCAGGACCCGCAGGCCGCCATGGTGGCCGCGGTCCGCGACTACTACGGCGTCGTCACCGGCAACGAGGCCGCGGGCTGGGCGCGCCTCGGGCCGAACCTCCAGTCGCAGGCCGGCGGCTTCGAGCGCTACGAGGCGTTCTGGGCGACGATCGCGTCGGTGCAGGTCGTCGACGCGAGCGCCCTCGACGCCGACACCGTGCGGGCCACCCTGGACTTCGTGCCCGAGGGACGCGAGCGCATCCGCGAGGTCCACGAGCTCGGCATGGTCCGCGGCGCCGACGGCCGCTGGCTGATCGACACCGACGAGAGCGTCGACGGCGCGAGCCCGCGCGCGGCCTCGACGGGCCTGCCCCTCGACCCCCCGCTCGCGGAGGCGGCCCCGACGACGTCGGCAGCGCCGTCACGCGCGGCGGAGGACCACGAGTCCGGGAGCGACTCCGGCGACGACCACGGCGAGGACGACCACTCGGGTGGCGGCGAGAGCTCCGGGCACGGCTCCGGGCACGGCGGGGACGACCACTCCGACGACGGCTGAGGCCCTCAGACCAGCCGGCGGTCGCTCGCCCAGCGCGAGAGCTCGTGCCGGTTCGACGACTGGGTCTTGCGCAGGACGCTCGACACGTGGGTCTCCACGGTCTTCACCGAGATGACGAGCTCCGCGGCGATCTCCTTGTACGACCAGCCCCGCGCCAGCAGGCGCAGGACGTCGCGCTCGCGCCGGGTCAGCTGGTCGAGCTCGGGGTCGACGACGCCCGTGGCGCCGGGGCGGTCGGCGAACGCGTCGAGCACGAACCCCGCCAGCCGCGGGGAGAACACGGCGTCGCCGGCCCGGACGCGCACGACGGCGTCGGCGAGCTCGCGACCGGAGATCGTCTTCGTGACGTAGCCCCGGGCGCCCGCCCGGATCACCGAGATGACGTCCTCGGCGGCGTCGGACACCGACAGCGCCAGGAACACGACGTCCGGGTGGTCGGGTCGGGTGCGGGTGAGCACCGCGGCCCCGCCACCGTCGGGCATGTGCACGTCGAGCAGCACGACGTCGGGCTTGCGGTGGCCGATGACCGCGACGGCCTCGTCCACCGACCCGGCCTCGCCGACGACGCTGACCGTGCGCCGGGCCAGCGACTCGAGCTCGGCGCGCACCCCGCGCCGGAAGAGCGCGTGGTCGTCGACGAGGACGACGGTGACGGGCTCGGGGGTGTCGGTGGGCTCGGTCATCGGGTCTCCTCGGCGACGGGGGTGGCGCCGCGACGGCTGCGGGGCAGCACGAGGCCGACCTCTGTGCCCTCGCCGAGCGTGGTGCGCAGCTGCACGCGGCCACCGTGGCGGGTCATGCGGTCACGGACCGAGCCCGCGAGGCCGCGGCGGTCCTCGGGGACGGCGTCGGGGTCGAACCCGCGGCCGCGGTCGCGCACGTAGACCTCGACGGCGTCCGGCTCGACCTCCACGTAGACGTCGATCTCGTCGACGCCGGCGTGCTTGGCGGCGTTCACCATCGCCTCGCGCGCCGCCGCGACCAGCGCCGTGGTGTTCGGGTCGAGCTCGGCGTCGCCGACGACGACCGGCGCCACCCGGATCCCGTAGTCGTCCTCGACCTCGCCGGCGGCGCTCGCGAGCGCGGCGGCGAGCGTCGCGTCGGTCGAGCCCGCGGGGCGCCCGGCGTCGCCGCCCGGGGGACCGTAGAGCCACGCCCGCAGCTCGCGCTCCTGGCTGCGCGCGAGCCGGCGCACCTCGCGGCCCGCGGTGTCCTCGCCGGCCTGCTTCTGGATCAGAGCCAGGGTCTGGAGCACCGAGTCGTGCAGGTGCGCCGCGATGTCCGCGCGCTCCTGTCCCCGGATGCGCTCGCGGCGCTCGGCGCCGAGCTCGCGCACCAGCCGCATCCACCACGGCACCGTGATGAGGACGACGCCGGCCAGCGTCGCGAGGGCCGCGAGCACACCGAACTGGACCTGGCCGAGGTCGACGTTGCCCAGCAGGAAGACCGCGATGCCCATGGCCACGAGCACCGCGCCCGCGAGCAGGCGCAGCAGGCCGAGCCGACGCCCGACGAGCCACCGCGACCGCCAGCCGGTCTCGCCCTCGACCGGCGAGCCGCCGGTGTCGGCCTCGCGCCAGACCAGCGCGACACCGATGACGACCACGACCAGCGGCCCGATCACCCAGCCGGAGAGCTGGCCGCCGAGGCCGGAGAGCACGAACGCGAGCAGCACGCCGAACGTCGCGAGCCCCAGACCCTGCCGGCGCTCGCGGGCCGGCACCTCGCGCCGGACACCGCGCGGCTCGATCGGGCAGAAGAGCCACAGCGCGGCGTAGGCGCCGAACCCCGCCCCCGCGGCCGCGACGAGCAGCACGAACACCAGGCGTACGCGCAGGACGTCGACACCGAGGTGGTCGGCGACGCCGCCGGTCACGCCCGCGATCACCGCGCCCTGGCGCCGGCGGCGGACACGCGCGATCGCCGGCCCCGTGACCGGCGGGGTGGGCGGCTCCGTGGGCGCAGACATCTCCCCGGTCGCCGGCGGGGTGCCGGTGCGCAGGGTCGTCGCCTCGTCCACGTCGACCATCGTCACACGTCGCCGGCCCCCGGTGGGCCCGGTGCGACCCCCGAGGTCCTCGGGGTCGTCTCCGGGGCGGGACCGGGGTGGCTCCCGGATTCCGGGGCGCGATCGCTGCCGCAGTGTCGGTACCCGGATCGACCGCAGCGAGGAGGATGAGGGCCGTGAGCAGTCCGGGGAACAGTCCGGGGCAGGGGTCACGGGCGCCGGCGGGAGCCGACGTCGGCGCGACCCTGCGCGAGATGTGGGAGACGCGGCCCGCGCGTCTCAAGGAGGACCGCAAGATCGGCGGCGTGGCGGCCGCGATCGCGCGGCGCTACGCGATCGACCCCACGCTGGTGCGGGTCGCGTTCGTCGTCTCGGCGTTCTACGGCTTCGGCCTGCTCGTGTACCTGGCCGGCATGCTCGTGCTGCCGCGGGTGGACGCGCAGGGGCGCCGCGAGACGCCGGTGTGGGCGATCGTCGTCGGCACCCTGCTCGGGATCGTCGCCCTCGTCGGGGCCTTCTCCGGCGACCTCGGCACGGTCATCGGGGTCGTCACCGTGCTGGCGCTGCTCTACGCGCTGCACCGCAGCCGGGGGCACCTGCGCGACCCGCAGCGCCCCGCCGTCGCGGGTGACGCCACGACGGCCGACGCCACGGACACGACCGCGGGAACGGCGCAGCCGCCCAGGTGGGACCCGCTCGGCGCCGCGCCGTTCGCGTGGGACCTGCCCGAGCCGGCCACGCCGCCGGAGCCGACGCCGCCGCGCTCGAAGCTCGCACCGATCACGCTGGCCGCGGCGCTGGTCGCCGCCGCCATCGTCGCGGGGCTGGGCCTGCTCGGGCTCGTGCCGCTCGGCGCGACAGCCGTCGTCGGCACCGCGCTGGCCGTCGTGGGCGCCGGGCTGGTCGTCGGCGCCTTCCGGCGCCAGGGCCGCAGCCTGATCGTGGCCGCGGTGCCGCTCGCGCTGGTGCTCGTGGCCGCCGCCAACAGCGCCGGCGACGGTCGGGGCGGGGCGCCCTGGGGTGACGGGGCACCGTGGGGCGACGGCGCCCCGTGGGACCAGCGCCCGGGCGCGGTCCAGACCCTCGGCGACGCGCAGTGGCGGCCCGTGGCGAACGCCGTCGCGCCCGCCTACGAGACAGCCTACGGCGACGCGGATCTCGACCTTCGTGGCCTCGTCGCCGGGGCGGCCCCGGTGCGCACCCAGGTGCAGAGCGGCGCGGGCGACGTCACCGTGACCGTGCCGCAGAACGCCG
Organism: Actinomycetospora sp. 2LY8.5; assembly: GCF_057180585.1. Lineage (NCBI taxonomy): Bacteria > Bacillati > Actinomycetota > Actinomycetes > Pseudonocardiales > Pseudonocardiaceae > Actinomycetospora > Actinomycetospora sp. 2LY8.5. Next base: position 150,602 of record NZ_JBXUHE010000006.1, on the reverse strand, counting down.
ACGTGACCGCCACCTGCACGTCGGGCGGCGGCGACGTGACCTGTCTGACCAGCACCGGTGTCGACGCCGGCCGGGTCGTCGACCTCGGCCCGGACGGACCGGGTGGGCCGGTGATCGACCTGCAGGCCATCAGTGGCGGCGGAGACGTGGAGGTGCGCCGTGGATGACAAGACCCCCGACCAGCCCTACACGATCCACCCCGACGTGGACGTGATCGAGGATGCCGACGAGACCTCCCCGGTGCCCCGCCCCGGACCCGACCCGCTGGCCCTCGTGTCCGGGCTGACCGCGATCGTCGTCGCGCTCCTCGCCCTCACCGGCGCCCTCGCGAGCGTCGACCCGCGCTGGGTGCTCGTCATCGGCGCCGTCGGCGTCGGCACCGCGGTCCTGTGGATGACCCTGCGCCGCCGTCAGACCTGACCGCACGGCACCGCACGGCACCGCACGATTACTGGCTGGTATCGCTCGCCCAGCGAGCGATACCAGCCAGTAACGCGTCCTAGCCGTTGCTAGCGATGCGGCATCGCTGGCCTGTGACACCAGGATCGCCACATCCTCGCTCGCGCGACACGCCGACCGAGGTGTTTCAGCCTCGCGGCCACGCTCGCGTTCCACGTCAGGAAATCACTCGGCTGAACTCGCCAGCGCCAGCAGCAGCACCGCCGCGTCGGCCGGGACGGTGACGTCGCGCCCGGTGAGCTCCGCGACGCGCCGCAGGCGGTTCAGCACCGTGTTCCGGTGACAGAACAGCGCCGCGGCGGTGTCGCGCACCGACCCGTCCGCGGCGTACCGGCGCACCGTCGCCACCAGACGCTCCCGCTCCGGCGGCGCCACTCCCTCGAGACCGCCGAGCTCCGCGGTCACCAGGTCCGCCCGGACGTCCCCGAGACGTGCGGCGGCCAGCGGGAGCCAGACCGACGCGAGGGTCCGCGGTGCGGCCGGCCCGCCCGCGGTGACGTCGGCGAGCTCGGCGGCCAGCCGGGCGCTGCGCGGGACGTCGGCGAGCCCGTGGGCCGTCGGGCCCACCCCGCAGCGCACGCCCTCGAGCGCCGCGCGCACCGGAGCGCCGTCGGACCCTTCCCACCGCGCGAGCAGCACGCTGTGCCGACCGGCCGGCTGCACGTGCACCGGGCGACCGTCGGCGGCCAACCGGTCCGCCGCCCGCCGGAGCACCGCCGCGTCCTCCCCCGCCGCCGCGACGACGAGGACGTCGTCGTCGTCCGCCATCTGGAGCGCGATCGCCGCGCGGGTCACGTCCTCGGGCGCGGGGTCGTCGGCCGCGAGGAGCGCGGCGACGAGGGCCGTCCGCTCACCCTGACGCTCCCGGGCCAGGATGGCCTGCTCCTCCTCGTAGGCGAGGCGGATCTGCGTGGAGTACTCCTCGACAACGGACCACACGGTCTGGACGTGGTCGACGAGCAGCGCCGCCTCGCCCGGTGCCGCGCGGGCGCGGAAGGCCTCCCAGAGCACCTGGAAGTCCTGGCGGACCGCGGTGAGCAGGTCGTCGAGCGGCACGCCCCGCCGGGCGCGGTCCCGGCCGATCGCGGGCCCGATCCCGCCCAGCCGCTCCGGCACGGAGCGTCCGGCGAGGCGCCCGAGCAGGTAGGCGAACGTGTCGTCGGCGTCGGCCTCGAGGCGCTCGGCGGGCACGAGCCCCCGGGCGTAGGCGGGGACGAGACGCAGCCGCTGGAGGAACGCGGTGCGCAGGGCGTCGGCGTCCTCGCGGACGAGTTCCACCAGGTCTCGCCACCGACGATTGTGCATCTGCCCAAGCTAGAACGAACAGGACGCGGCGAACACGTCTTCCGGAGACCGAAGACACCAGGCACCCTGGTCTGCTCACCCGGGAGGACACCGTGCACCTCACCCCTCGCGAGCACGAGAGAGTGCTGCTGCACAGTGCAGCCGAGCTCGCACGACGGCGCCTCGCCCGCGGTTCGGTGCTCGGCGCGGCGGAGGCGATCGCTCTGGTCTGCGACGAGATCTGCGAGCTCGCCTGGGACGGCCACGATCTCGACGACGTGGTGCGCCGGGCCCGCGAGGTGGTCCCACCCGGCCGGCTCGTCGAGGGCGTCGCCGCGGCCGTGCCGTCGGTGCAGGTCGAGGCGCTCTTCCCGCACGGCACCACGCTCGTGCACGTGGACCGTCCGTTCGGACCTCCGGGAACCGACGGCCCCGGTGCCGTCCGACCGACGAGCGGCACGATCGACCTCGCCCCGGGCCGCGCCCGCCACGACGTCGTCCTGCGCAACGACGGCGACCAGGCGGTCTGGGTGACCTCGCACGTGCCGCTCGACCGGCTCAACCGCCGCCTCCGGGTCGACGTCTCCGACGGCACCGATCCCGCACACCTGCGCCTCGACATCGCCGCCGGCACTGCCGTGCGCATCGACGTCGGGGCGACGCGGGAGACGACGGCCGTCCGCCTCGGGGGTGCCGCCCGATGACCAGCCTCGACCGCGCCGACTACGCCCGCGTCTACGGCCCCACCACCGGCGACCGCATGCGCCTCGGCGACACCGACCTCTGGGTGGAGGTGGACGCCGACGACACCGAACCGGGCGAGGAGATGCTCGGCGGCTGCGGCAAGACGGCCCGCCAGGGCGCGCTCGTCACCGACCGCGCGCCCCGGGACAGCGCGCTCGATCTCGTCGTCCTCGGGGTCCTGCTGCTCGACCCCGTGCTCGGGATCCGGAAGACCTCGATCGGGGTCAAGGACGGACGCGTCGTCGGCGTCGGCCGCGCCGGCAACCCCGAGGTGCAGGACGGCGTCGAGCTCGTCGTCGACGCCCACACCGCGATGATCCCGGGCGAGGGCCTCGTCGCGACGCCCGGCGCCGTCGACTCCCACGTCCACCTCTCGAACGCCGACCTCGCGCCGGCCGCGCTGTCGGCCGGGGTGACGACGCTGGTCGGCATGGGTATCGGCGGGGTCTGGGACGTCGGCGCGAACCCCGCGCCCAACCTCCACACGCTCATGGCCTCCTGGACCGCCGCGCCGGTGAACGCCGCGTTCCTCGCGCGCGGGTCGTCCGGCTCGGCAGACCTGCTCGAGCGCGCGGTGCTCGCCGGGGCGGGCGGGTTCAAGGTCCACGAGGACTGGGGCGCAGGCCCGGACGCCATCGACACGTGCCTCGGCGTCGCCGAGCAGGCCGACCTCCCCGTCGCCCTGCACACCGACACGCTGAACGAGTCGGGCTACCTGGACGACACGCTCGACGCCGTCGGCGGGCGCACCGTGCACGCGTACCACGTCGAGGGCGGCGGCGGGCACCCCGATCTGCTGCGCATGGTCGGCCTCGACTCGGTGCTGACGTCCTCCACCACGCCCACCCTCCCGCTGACCGCGGCGACCGTCCGCGAGCTCGGGCCGATGACGATGACCGTGCACCGCGGGCACCCCGACCTGCCCAGCGACCGCAGCATCGCGGCGAGCCGGATCCGCGAGCACGCCATCGCCGCGGAGAACCGGCTGCACGACGACGGCGCCATCGCGATCGTCAACTCCGACGCGCTCGGCATGGGCCGCATCGGCGAGACGGTGCGCCGCACCTGGCAGCTCGCCCACGTGCAGGCCCACCTCGCCGGCGAGACCGGCCCCGACGTGGCCAACAACGCGCGGGTGCTGCGGTACCTCGCGAAGCTCACGCACAACCCGGCCGTGGCCCACGGCCTCGCCGCCCACGTGGGGTCGCTGCGCGCCGGCCGGATCGCCGACATCGTACTGTGGTCGCCGGCCTGGTTCGGCGCGGTGCCCGACCTCGTGATCAAGTCCGGGTTCGTCGCCTGGGGCGCGGCCGGGTCGGGGTCGGGCTCGACGCGGCTCGGCCAGCCCCGGCGGATGCGCGGCTTCCACGGCGCCCGCGGCGACGCCCCGGCGCGCCTGGCCCACCAGTTCGTCGCGGCCGCCTGCCTGGACGACCCCGCCGCCCGGGCCGCCCTCCCGTCCGGACCCCGCTACACCGCGATCACCGGGAGCCGCGGCCTCGGCTCGGTCGACATGCTCTTCAACACCGCGACACCGCGGGTCGAGATCCCCGGCGAGCCGTCGCCCGTGCGGATCGACGGCCGCGAGGTGCCGCTGCACCACGCCACCGATCTGCCCCTGACCCGCGTGCACCACCTGGGATGACCGTGGACATCGACCTGCTGCTCCGGGACGCCGACGTCCGCACCCTCGACGACGACCACCCGCGCGGACGGGCGCTCGCGGTGCACCACGGCCGCGTCCTGGCCGTGCTGGACGACGACGAGCTCCCGGCCGGGGTCCGCGCCCGCCGGGTCGTCGCGGTCGGCGGCGCCACGGTGGTCCCGGGGTTCGACGACGCGCACCAGCACACCGCCTGGTTCGGGCAGTCACTCGCCGAGATCCCGTTGGGCGGCCTGACCGAGCTCGACGCGGTCTACGACGCCGTCGCGGCACGGGCGGCCGAGCTGCCGGCCGGCGCCTTCGTCGTCGGCACCGGCTACGACGACGTCGCCCTCGGCGGCTCGCCGGATCGGCACGCGCTCGACCGCGCCGGCGGCGGTCGCCCGGTGTGGCTCAAGCACCGCTCCGCCCACGTCTGCGCGGTGTCGAGCACGGTGCTGCGGCGCGCCGGGGTCCTCGACGGCACCGCGGAGGTGCCCGCCGGCGGCGTCGTGGTCCGCGACGAGGCCGGCGACCCCACCGGCGTCCTGCTCGAGGCCGCGCAGGCACTGGCCGGCGACCTGCTGCGGCCCTACGCCGTCGACGACCTGGCCGACGCGATCCGCGCGGCCACCGCGGTGTTCGCCCGCCAGGGCATCACCCACGTCACCGAGGCCGGGATCGGCGGCGGGTGGATCGGCCGCTCCCCCCGCGAGCTCGCCGCCTACCAGCTCGCCCGCGAGCGCGGGGACCTCGCCGTGCGCGTCGACCTCATGCCCGAGACCTCCGTGCTGCGCGACACCGACGGCGGCCCGGGGCGGGGCCTCGACCTGGGCCTGCGCCCGGGCCTCGGCGACCTCGACCTGCGCATCGGCCCCATGAAGATCTTCTTCGACGGCGCGCTGAGCTCGCGCACCGCCGCCCTGCACGAGCCCTACGCCGACCGCGACCACGCCGGCTACCTCGGCGACGAGCCCGAGGTCCTGCACGCCGCCGTCGTCGAGGCCGTCGCGGGCGGCTGGACGGTCGCCGCGCACGCCATCGGCGACCGCGCGGTCGACGCCGCCCTCGACGCGTTCGCCGCCGCGGACGAGCAGCCCTGGCCCCGCGTCCGCCCGCCCCGCCACCGCCTCGAGCACGCCGGTCTCGTCGACGACGCCGCACTGGGGCGCATGGCCGCCCTCGGCGTCACCCCGGTCCCGCAGGCCCGGTTCCTGGACGAGATCGGGGACTCGATGGCCGCGGCGGTCGGCGACGACCGCGCCGATCTGCTCTACCGCCACGCGTCGTTCCTGCGCGCCGGGCTGCACGTCCCGGCGAGCTCGGACCGACCCTGCGTCGCCGACGGGCACCCGTTGCGGGGGATGGCGTCGATGATCCGGCGGCGCACGGCGGCCGGCCGGACGCTCGGCGCCGCCGAGGCCGTCGACGCCGAGACCGCGCTGCGCGCCTCCACCGTCGACGCCGCCTGGGTCGCCGGCGACGAGGACGTCCGCGGACGCCTTTCCCCCGGCTTCGCCGCCGACCTCGTCGTCCTCGGCGACGACCCCGTTCGCATCGATCCCGACCGACTCGGCGACATCGAGGTCGTCGCCACCCTCCGGGGCGGGCGTGCCACCCACGGCGCGGACGTCCTGGGCCTGCCTCCCGACGGAGACACACCATGAGCACTGCACCGCAACCGACCGAAGCCGACGCCCGCCGCGTGGCCGTCGGGGCGTTCGTCGGCACCGCCCTCGAGTGGTACGACTTCTTCCTCTACGGCACCGCCGCGTCGCTGGTGTTCAACCGCCTCTACTTCGCGACCGACGACGCCGTCGTCGCCACCCTCGCCGCGTTCGCGTCGTTCGCCGTCGGCTTCCTCGCCCGCCCTCTCGGCGGCATCGTGTTCGGCCACCTCGGCGACCGGATCGGCCGGCGGAAGTGCCTGCTGATCACGGTGGTGATGATCGGCGTGGTCACCGGGCTCATCGGCGTGCTGCCCGGGTTCGCCGACATCGGCATCGCCGCGCCGGTGCTGCTGACCCTGCTGCGGCTGCTGCAGGGCGTCGCGGTCGGGGGCGAGTGGGGCGGGGCCATCACCCTCGCCGTCGAGCACGCCCCGCCCGGCAAGCGCGGGCGCTATGCGGCGATGCCGCAGATCGGCTCCCCGGTGGGCACACTGCTGTCGTCCGGGGCGTTCCTGCTGGTCGCGTTGCTGCCTCCCGAGGACTTCGACGCCTGGGGCTGGCGGCTGCCGTTCCTCGCGGCGTTCCCGCTGCTCGCCGTGGCCCTGTGGCTGCGCCGGCGCGTGGAGGAGTCGCCCCTGTTCGACCGTCTGCTCGCCGAGGACGCCCGCGCGTCCGCCCCGGTCCGCGACGTCGTCGCCCGCGCGTGGCCGGCCCTGCTCGTCGGCGCCGGCTCGGCGTTCCTCGGGGTCGGCGGCTTCTACCTCGCCACGACGTTCGTCATCAGCTACGCCACCGGCGACCTCGGGCTCCCACGTCCGCTGGCGCTGGGCGCGACCCTCGTCGCCGCGGTCGTGGAGATCGGCGTGCTCGTCCTGGGCGGCCGGCTCGCGGAACGCTTCGGGGCCGCGCGCGTGACGGTGGTCGGCGGCCTCGCGTCCGCGGTGGTCGCGCTGCCGATGTTCTGGCTGCTCGACACCCGCAACGCCGTTGCGGTCGTGGGCGGGGTGACGCTCGGCGTCGCGGCGCTCTCGATCCCCTACGCGGTCTCCGGCGACCTCCTGGCCCGGCTCTTCCCGGCCCGCGTGCGGTACAGCGGCATCGCGCTGGCCGCCAACCTCGCCGGCATCGCGTCCGGCTTCGTGCCCCTCGCCGCCACCGCGGTCCTCGCCGCGGCCGGCGGCGCGTCCTGGGCGCCGGGTCTCCTGCTCGTCGGGATCGCCCTGATCACCGTGATCAGCGGGCTCCTGGCGCCGCGGCTCTATGTCCCGGACGCCGAACTGACCACCGAAGGCGTCGCGGGTCGCACGGGGTGAGTCGGCGATCCCGGGGAGCACGCCGAGAGCGGCAGGAAGTTCCCCACGGTCACGGCGCGCCGGCCGCGATCACCGGCACCGGTGCCGGCACGTCGAGACGGTTGCGCCGGCCCGCGTAGCGCGGGAACCCCGGGATCCGGGCGAGCGTCCGCAGCGCCGTGGGCGGCCCGGCGTCACCCGACTCGATCCGCTCCGCCGCGAGACGCTCCGTCCGCACCTGGGCCCGCTGCTCGCGCTCGACCCCCGGCCGGCGGGCGGCTTCGAGACCCTCGGCGGCGTCGTCCAGCTGCGCGGGGTCGGGCGGCGTGCGGCGCAGGGGCCCGACGAGCCGGTTCGCGAGGTCCGCGGCGTCGGCGAGCGCGAGGTTGATCCCGTTGCCGCCCACCGGCGAGACGACGTGCGCCGCGTCGCCCAGCAGCACGAGCCCGGGACGGGTCCAGCGCTCCACGGTCGTGATCCGCACGGGCAGCAGCGTCAGGTCGGCGACGTCGCGCAGGTCGTCGAGCCGGCCCGCGAGCCAGGGCAGCGCGCCGACCGCCGCGTCGCGCAGCGCGTCGACACCCCGCGCCCGCACCTCCGCCAGGGTGCCCGCCCGGATCGTCCAGCCGAGCTGCCAGTCACCGCGCTGGTCGAGCAGGGCGACGCTGCCGGTGGGGGTGCCGAACAGGTCGAGACCGGAGTACGACGGGTCGTCGGCGCGGCGCCGGAACGCGTGCCACAGGATGTCGAGGCTCGCGCCGAGCTCGGTGGCCGCGAGCCCGGACGCGGCGCGGACCTTGGAGTTCCGTCCGTCGGCACCGACGACGAGCGCGGCGTCGAGCTCGTGCTTCGAGGCCTCGACCGTGTACTCGACCCCGCACACGCGCCCCACCTCGTCGTGGCGCAGCGACGAGAACCGCGCGCCCATGAGGACGCGGGCACCGTGCGCGCGGGCCCGGTCGGCGAGCCACGGCAGGAACGCCGCCTGCGGGATCAGGGCGTAGAAGGGGAACCGGGTGCTCGCGCCGCGGTAGTCGACGAGGGTCCAGGTGCGCTCGGCGGTGTGCCAGCGGAAGGCGTCGGAGCGGGTGTGCGGCACCTCGTCGAGCAGCGGGCCCGCGAGCCCGAGCGTGTCGAGGTACTCGAGGACCCCCGGCGCGAGCGTGTCGCCCCGGAAGCGGCGGGCGAAGTCGTGGCGTGACTCCAGCAGCGTCACCGACACCCCGCCCCGTGCGAGCAGGTAGGCCAGGAGCACCCCGCCGGGGCCGCCACCGACGATCACCACGTCGCTCACTCCGTCACCATACCTCTCGATGATGGAGATACCGGGCGAGCGGAGCACACCTCTTGACCATGCCCCGACGGCATGGTGCGGGATGGGTCGGCCGGCACGGGGACGGCACCGCAACGATCGGCTCCCGGCAGGAGGACACCCATGAACGACATCGACGCGGAGATGGCCGCCATCATCGATCGGCTGCGGCGCCTGCGCGCCGAGGTGCAGCAGGCCCTGCGCTCGGTCACCGCCGACGATCGTGGCGGCGTTCCTGACGTCGACGGTGGGCGTGGCGCCCCGGCCGACCGGGCGACCTAGAGCTTGCGCAGGCGCAGCAGGGCGTCGGCGAGGATCTCGTCGCGTTTGCAGCAGGCGAAGCGGACCTGGGTCTCCACGCCCACCGGGGAGGCGTGGAAGACCTGATTGGGGACGGCTGCGACGCCGACGCGTTCGGGGAGCGAGCGGCAGAACTCCAGGGAGTCGGTGACCCCGAGCGGTGCCACGTCCGCGGTGACGAAGTAGGTCGCCTTGGACCCGAACACCTCGAGGCCCAGCTCGCGCAGGCCGTCGGTGAGCAGGTCACGCTTGCGCGCGAGGTCGTCGCCGAGGTGCGCGAGGCGGTCGTCGGGGAGCTCGAGACCGGTCGCGATGCCGTGCTGCAGCGGGGTGCCGGCGGCGAACGAGAACCACTGCTTGACGCCGAGCACCTTCTCGACCAGCGAAGCGGGACCGGTCGCCCACCCGATCTTCCAGCCGGTGACCGAGAACGTCTTGCCGCCCGAGCCGACGGTGATCGTGCGCTCGAACATCCCGGGCAGCGTCGCGATGGGGACGTGGACGTTGTCGTCGAACACGAGGTGCTCGTAGACCTCGTCGGACAGCACGATCAGGTCGTGCTCGACGGCGACGTCGGCGATCGACTGCAGCTCGTCGCGCGAGAGCACCGCGCCGGTCGGGTTGTGCGGCGTGTTCAGCACGATCATGCGGGTGCGGTCGGTGACCGCGGCCCGCAGCGCCGCGGCGTCCAGCACGTAGTCGGGCGCGTGGATGCGCACGGGCACGAGCGTCGCGCCCAGCAGCGCCGCTGTCGCGCCGTAGAGGTCGTAGTACGGCTCGAGGGCGATCACCTCGTCGCCGGGCGAGAGCAGCCCGGTCATCGCCGACGAGAGCGCCTCCGACGCGCCGGAGCACACGACGACCCCTCCGTCGGCGGCGATGTCGAGTGAGTACCAGCGGCGCTGGTGCTCGGCGATCGCCGCGCGCAGCGACGGGATGCCGACCGCGGGCGGGTACTGGTTCCAGCCCTTGTGCATCGCGGCGACGGCGGCGTCGACGACCTCGCGCGGCCCCGGGGTGTCCGGGAACCCCTGACCGAGGTTGATCGCGTCGTGCTCCAGCGCGAGCCGGGACATCTCGCTGAAGATCGTCTCAGCCATCAGGAGGTGACCTCCGGTCTCGTGAGCACTTTCCGGTTCCATAGCACCAGAAAGTGCGCACGGACGCTCACTCCCACTCGATGGTCCCCGGCGGCTTGCTCGTCACGTCCAGGACGACGCGGTTGATCTCGGCGCACTCGTTGGTGATCCGGGTCGAGATGCGTTCGAGCACGTCGTAGGGCAGGCGCGTCCAGTCGGCGGTCATCGCATCCTCGCTGGAGACCGGCCGCAGCACCACCGGGTGCCCGTAGGTGCGCCCGTCGCCCTGCACGCCGACCGACCGCACGTCGGCGAGCAGCACCACCGGGCACTGCCAGATCACGTCGTCGAGCCCACCCGAGGTCAGCTCCTCGCGCGCGATCGCGTCGGCGCGGCGCAGGGTCGCGAGCCGGTCGGCGTCGACGGCCCCGATGACGCGGATCGCGAGCCCCGGACCCGGGAACGGCTGGCGGCGCACGATCGTCTCGGGCAGCCCGAGCTCGGCGCCGACGCGGCGGACCTCGTCCTTGAACAGCGCCCGCAGCGGCTCGACCAGCGAGAACTGCAGGTCGTCGGGGAGCCCGCCGACGTTGTGGTGCGACTTGATCGTCGCGGCACCCGAGCCGCCGCCGGACTCGACGACGTCGGGATAGAGCGTGCCCTGGACGAGGAAGTCCGCGCCCTTGCCCTCGCTCACCGACCGGGCGGCGCCCTCGAACGCACGGATGAACTCGCGACCGATGATCTTGCGTTTCTCCTCCGGGTCGACGACGCCGTCGAGCTCGCGCAGGAAGGTCTCGGCGGCGTCGACGGTGACGAGGTCGACGCCGGTGGCGGCGACGAAGTCACGCTCGACCTGGGCCCGCTCGCCCTCGCGCAGCAGGCCGTGGTCGACGAACACGCAGGTCAGACGGTCGCCGATCGCGCGCTGGACGAGCGCGGCAGCCACCGCGGAGTCGACACCACCCGAGAGCCCGCAGATGGCACGGCCGTCACCGACCTGCGCACGAATCGTCGCGACCGTCTCGTCGATGATGTTGGCGGTGTTCCAGTCGGCGGGCACACCGGCGACGTCACGCAGGAACCGGCGCAGCACCTCCTGGCCGTGCGGCGAGTGCCCGACCTCCGGGTGGTACTGGACGCCCGCGAAGCGCCGCGCGACGTCCTCGAACGCGGCCACCGGCGCGCCGGGTGACGACGCGGTGACCGTGAACCCCTCGGGCGCCTTCGTCACGCCGTCGCCGTGGCTCATCCACACGGGGTGCGCGTCAGGCAGCTCGGTGTGCAGCCGCCCGGCGTCCCCGGCCACCGACAGCTCGGTGCGCCCGTACTCGCGGTCGCCGGTGTGCGCGACCGTGCCGCCCAGCGCGCCGGCCATCAGCTGGAAGCCGTAGCAGATGCCGAACACCGGCACCCCGGCGTCGAACAGCGCGGGGTCGACGCTCGGCGCACCCTCGGCGTACACGCTCGCCGGCCCGCCCGACAGCACGATCGCCGCCGGGTCCTTGGCGAGCATCTCGTCCACCGGCGTCGTGTGCGGCACGACCTCCGAGTAGACCTGCGCCTCACGCACCCGGCGGGCGATGAGCTGCGCGTACTGCGCGCCGTAGTCGACGACGAGGACGGGGCGCTCACCACTGGCGGTCACGGCCCCATTGTGCCGAGGACCCCCACGACACGACGCGCTTGCCTGTTAGTGTCAACGACACTAGTGTCGTCGGAACCATGACTCAGCGCTCCGGACTCGCCCTCGCCGTCCTCGCCCTCGCCGCGGAGGAGCCCATGCACCCGTACCGGATGCAGCGGCTCCTGCGGGAGCGCGGCAAGGACCAGGTCGTCAACGTCGGGCAGCGCTCGCAGCTCTACAAGACGATCGACCGCCTCGTGCGCGACGGACTGCTCGTCGCGCAGGGCACCGAGCGGGAGTCCGCGCGCCCGGAGCGCACCGTCTACGCGGTCACCGACACCGGCCGCGAGCTGGCCATCACGTGGACGCTGGACATGCTCACCGCGCCCCGCCACGAGTTCGCGGAGTTCACCGCCGCGCTCGCCTACCTGCCGCTGCTGGATCCCGAGGTGGCCGCCGACGCGCTCGCCCTGCGCCTGTCCGACCGCCGCGGCGAGCTCGAGCGGTTGCGCCGCGAGCTGGAGCACGTCGCGGCGACGCTGCCGCGGATCGTGCTCGTCGAGGCCGAGTACGCGCTCGCCCACCTCGAGACCGACGTCGCCTGGATCGCCGGGCTCGTCGACGACCTGTGCACCGGCGCCCTGCACTGGGACCGCGCCGATCTCCTCGACCAGTCACGCCGGCTCGAGGCCGGCGGGGAGACGGAGCGATCAGGGGAGCACGCCGACAGGAGCGCACGACCCGTCGAGGAGGACATACCATGAAGGTGATCATCATCGGCGCGGGCACCGGCGGGATGTGTCTCGCGCACGGCCTGCGCCGCGCCGGCATCGAGGTCGCCGTCCACGAGCGCGACCGCACCCGCACGAGCGGGCTGCACGGCTACCGCGTGGGCATCTCGCCCAACGGCGCCCGCGCGCTCAAGGCCTGCCTCGACCCGGAGCTCTTCGCGATGTTCGTGGCCACCACCGCCGCGCCGTACACGAAGCTCGCGATGCTCACCGAGCGGTACCGCACGCTGATCAGCCTCGACTTCGCCGACCTCCCGCACGCGAGTGACGACCCCGAGGCTCGAGCTCCTGAGAACGGCGAGCACAACGTCAGCCGGATGACGCTGCGCCAGGTGCTGTTCACGGGCATGGACGACGTCATCACGTTCGACCGCCGGTTCACGCACTACACCCAGCACACCGACGGGCAGGTCACCGCGCACTTCGACGACGGCAGCGCCGACACCGGCGACCTGCTCGTCGGCGCCGACGGCGCGAGCTCGCGGGTGCGGCGCCAGCACCTCCCGCACGCCACGCACACCGAGACCGGGCTCGTCGCGATCGGCGGCAAGACGCTGCTCACCGAGCGGTCCGAGCAGCTCGTGCCCGAGGGTGTGCGCCACGGCTTCGGCATGTACTTCGACCGCCGCGGCCAGTTCGGGATCACGCACATGGTGCGGATGCCGTGGGGCGGTGTCGACGGCGTGGGCTCCAGCGACGACGAGCTGCTCGCCCGCTGGCCCGGCCTGCGCTTCGACAACACCACCGACTACATCTCCTGGGCGATCACGACGTCGCGCTCGATCGCGCCGAACGACTTCCTCGAGCGCACCGGCCCCGAGGCCCTCGCCCTGGCCGGCGAGCTCAGCGAGGGCTGGGATCCGCGCTGGCTCGACCTCATCGCCACCGCCGACCCCGGCTCGACGGTGGCCCTGGGCATCCGGACCGCCGATCCCGTGCCGGCGTGGGCGCCGAGCACGGTGACGATGATCGGCGACGCCATCCACACGATGACCCCGGGTCGCGGGGCCGGGGCCAACACCGCGCTGCGCGACGCCCGCGAGCTGCGCGACCGCCTGGTGCAGGTGCGTGACGGCGAGAAGCCCCTGCTCGAGGCGGTCGGCGAGTACGAGGACCTCATGCGCCGCTACTCCTCGCTCGCCGTCCGCGAGTCGCTGGAGTTCATGAACGACAACGGCACCGCGCGCCGTCCGGTGATCGGGCCGCTGTCGGTGATGGCCCAGCGCGCCGGCATGCGCCTGATCGACCGCATCCCGCCGGCCAAGCGCCGCATGGCCCGCGGGATGCAGAAGGTGCGCGACTCCGAGCTGGTCTGACCGCCGGTCATGTGAGCACTTTCCGGTGCTATAGCACCGGAAAGTGCTCACGTAGGCGGGGTGCAGCTGACCGGCAGTGCCAGCGGGCCGGAGTCGACCTCGCCGTGGTGCCACGGGATGTCGGCGACCGGGACGGCGAGGCGCAGGTGCGGGGCCCGGCGCGACAGCGCGGTCAGCGCCGCCGTGAGCTCGACGCGGGCCAGCGACGCGCCGAGACAGTGGTGCGGGCCGCGCCCGAACCCGAGGTGGGGGACGCCGCGCCCCGGGCACAGCGCCTCGGGGTCGGGGAAGCGCGCCGGGTCGTGGTTGGCGGCCTCGAGCCGCAGGAGCACCTTCTCCCCGGCCGCGATCGCCACGTCGCCCAGCACCAGGTTCTCGCCCGCCCAGCGCGGGAACACCTCGACGCCCGCGCGCCGGACCAGCTCGTCGACCACGCCCGCGACCTCCTCGGACGGGCGGTCCGCGAAGCCGGCCAGGGCGTCGTCGCCCACCAGGCGCACCACGGCCACCGCCAGACCACCCCGGATCGTGATCACTCCCGCGGCGAGCAGGGCGGTGACCAGCGCGATCAGCTCACCGTCGCCGAGGCGCCCGTCGTCGGCGTCGCGGATCCCGACGAGCGCGGAGAGCAGGTCGTCGCCCGGGTGCTCGCGGGCCGCCGCGACCAGCTCCGCGGTGAACCCCATCAGCGCGCCCCACGCCCGTTCCGCCTCGGCGAGCAGCGCCGGGTCGGCCGCAGCGCCCATCGGGTCGGCGCGCAGGGCGTCGTCGACGAGCCCGCGGAATCGGGGGTGGTCCACCAGCGCGACGCCGAGCAGCAGGCCCAGCGAGCCGACCGCCAGCGGCGCGCCGAGCAGGTCGACGAGGTCCGCGGGCCCGTCCTGCGCGGCGGCGACCAGCGCGGCCGCGTGCTCGTCGGCGAGCGCCTCGATGCGGGGCGCGAGCCCGGCGATCCGCCGCGGCGTGAACGCCCGGGCCACCAGTCGGCGCAGGCGGGCGTGCGCGGGGCCGTCCTGGAACAGCGAGGCGCGCTCGTCGGCGGTGACACCGGGCGGGGTCAGCCCCAGTCGCGGGTCGGCGAGACCGGCCGCGACCAGCTCGTACGACGTGACGAGCCAGGCCGGCGTGCCGTCGGCGCCGACGACACGTGAGACGGGTCCGTGCTCCTGCAGCCGCCGGTACACGGTCGGCGGGGTCGTCGGGTCGGGCCGTTCGAGCGGCAGCGTCGTCTCCACGGAGGCCTCCTTGGCGTTGCAGGTGCAATGTATCGGAGTGACGTTGCACCTGCAATGTGACAAGGTACCTCCGTGCCGAAGCAGGTCGATCACCACGAGCGCCGGACGCTTCTCGCCGACGCGCTGCTGCGCGTCGCGGCCCACCGCGGGCTGATGGACGTGAGCCTGCGCCACGTCGCAGCGGAGGCCGGGGTGACCGCGGGGATGGTGCAGCACTATTTCCGTACCAAGGACGAGATGATGATCTTCGCGCTGGACGTGGTCGCGGCGCGCGTCCAGGCCCGGCTGGAGGACGACCCCGAGACGACGTCCGGCGACCCGCGCCGTCTCGTGCGGGCTCTGCTCGTCCAGCTGCTGCCGCTCGACGCCGACCGCGAGCTCGAGGGCCGGGTCGCCGTCGCGTACCACGCCTACGCGGCCACCCGCCCCGACGTCGCGGCACGCCTCGAGCAGGACACGCGCGGCATGCGCGCCGCGGTGGCCGACAGGATCCGCGACGCCGGGTCCCGAGGCCCCCTCGACCCCGAGATCGCCGCCACCGGCCTGCTCGCACTCGTCGAGGGGCTCGCCGTGCACGTCCTGGGCGGCCACCTCGACGCCCACGCCGCGCTGGCGACGCTCGACGCGCACGTGGACCTCGCGTTCGCCACCCTCGCTAGTACGCCGCCTCCAGCAGCGCCGTCAGGCTCTCCCGCGTGACCGGCGCCGGGTTCGCGTAGGGCTGCGCGAGCACTGCGTCCACGACCTGCGCCAGCCCCTCGCGCGCCATCCCGAGCGCCGCCAGCGAGGTGGGTGCCCCGAGGTCGCGGGCGCGGTCGGCGAGCGCCTTCGCCACGGTGTCCGGGTCACCGGCGACGCCGAGCGCCCGCCCCAGCGCCGCGACGGCCGCGGGCGCCGACGTCCCGTTGTGGGCCACGACGTGCGGGAGCACGACGGCGTGGGTCTCGGCGTGCGGCAGGTCGAACGAGCCGCCGAGCACGTGGCAGAGCTTGTGGTGCAGCGACATCGTCGTCGCCCCGAGCACCGCGCCGCAGAGCCACGCGCCCTGCAGTGCCCCGGCCCGCGTGTCGAGGTCGTCGGGGCGCTCGACGACGGTCGGCAACGCCGCGAGCAGCGACCGCGCGCCCTCCTCGGCCATGACTGCGGTGATCGGCGTGCCGTCGGGCGCCCACAGCGCCTCGACGGCGTGCGCGACGGCGTTGAGACCGCTGGTCACCGACAGGCCCACGGGCAGCGAGAGCGTCAGCTCCGGGTCGTACACGACGGTGCGCGGCAGGACCGCGCGGTCGCGGCCGGTGCGCTTCTCGCCGTCCTCGGTCAGACCCCAGATCGGGGTCATCTCCGAGCCGGCGTAGGACGTCGGCACCGCGACCACCGGCAGCCCGTGGCGCAGCGCAACGGCCTTGCCGAGCCCGACCGACGACCCGCCGCCGACCGCCACGCACCCGTCGGCGCCCAGTTCGCGGGCTCGGTCGGCCGCCGCCGCCGCGACCGCCGCCGGCACGTGCTGCCGCGCCTCGGCGAAGACGCCGGCCGCGCGGGCGCCCAGCACGTCGGCTGTCGCTCGCAGCGTCGCCTCCTGCTCGGGCGTCCCGAGCACGAGCACGCGGCGCAGGCCCAGGCGCTCGACCTCGTCGCCCAGCTCGGCGAGACGGCCGGGGCCGAACACCACGCGCATCGGCAGCGCGTCGTGGACGAAGGAGCGGGTCATGCCGGTGACGGTACGACCGGCGTCAGAGCCGCAGGAGCCGCTCGGCGTTCCCGTGCGCGATCTTCGCCCGGTCGGCCTCGCTGATCGGGGCGGTGCGCAGGAACTCGGTGGCGACGTCCATCTCCTTGGTACGTCCCCGGGCTGCGCGACCGGACCGGGCACGCCGTCGACCTCGCGGTGTGGGGCGACCACGGTCCCGTGATCGTGCGCTGGGACTACGGCGCCCACGCCCTGCCGATCACCGTGCGGGTCGGGGCGACGATGCCGCTGCTGACGTCGTCGGTGGGGCGTGTGTTTCTCGCGCACCTCCCCCGGTCGCTCACCGGGCCGGTCCTGCGCGCGCAGGGCGCGGAGCCGGCGGAGTCCGAGGTCGAGCGGATCACCGAGGACGTCCGTCGGCGGGGCTGTGCGCTGACCTCCGGCGGGGTCATCCCCGGCATCGTGTCCGTGGCCGCGCCGGTGTTCACCACCGGCGACTCGCCGCCGCTGGTCGTCGCCCTCGCCCTCCCGGAGCGTGATGCTCCCGCGGAGGTCCTGGAGACCGTCACCGCGGCGCTGCTCGAGACCACGGCGGCGATGTCCGCCGAGCTCGGGGTCGCGTGAATCGCGGGTGCACGACGATCGTGGTGGCTACCGTCACCTCCCGGAGCGCCGCCCGAGCCGCGGGGAGGGGAGGCCGACCATGGAGAAGATCAACGGTCGCCTGCTCGAACTGGGCCTCGATCCTCGACGCCGGCACCCGCGAGCAGGCCGAGCGCACCGCGACGATGCCCTTGCATCCACCCGCACGTCGCGCCGATGCCCGACGCGCACCTCGGCTGCGGCGCGACCGTCGGCTCGGTGATCCCGACCCGGCGGGCGATCATGCCGGCGGCCGTCGGCGTCGACATCGGCTCCGGCATGGCGGCGGTCCGGACGCAGTTCCACGGGGATCTCCTGCGCTCGAAGGGCTCCCTCGCCCCGCTGCGGGGGCGATCGAGCGGGCGATTCCGCTCGGCGCCGGGCACCACCACCGCAAGGTCGTGGCGACCTCGGTGCCACGGGTCGGGGAGCTGACGAAGCTCGCCGAGGAGGCCGGGTTCGACCCGTCGCGCGACACGAAGGGGTGGGAGGCGCAGCTGGGCACGCTGGGCAGCGGCGACCACATCATCGAGGTCACCGTCGACGACGCCGACCGGGTCTGGCCGTTCCTGCACTCCGGCTCGCGCGGCGTCGGGAACACGATCGCCCAGCGGCACATCGCCGTGGCCCGCGAGCCCTGCGCCCGGCCGGGGCCGTCGACGCCCACGTCCTCGCCGCCGAGCAGGCCGCCGAGCAGGCCGCCGAGCAGGCCGCCGAGCAGGCCGCCGAGCAGGCCGCCGAGCACACCGGCCTGCGCGTCGGGCACGGCTACGTGGGTGCAGCTCCTGCTGGGTGCGCCGCGCACGGTCACCGAGGTCGCGGGCCTGCTCGGCGTCGCGCGGCAGGCGGCGTCGAAAGACGCTCGGCGAGCTCGTCACTCGCGGCTACGTCGCCCGCACCGACGACCCGGACGGCGACCCGGACGGCGACCCGGACGGCGACCGGCGCCGCCACCCCCTGGCACTGACCGAGGCGGCCCACCGGGCGGTGGCGACGGCGCGCGCCGACCGCGCGCACCTCGAGGAGCGGCTCACCGCCCGCCTCGGCGCCGACGACGTCGCCGCCGCCGGCCGGGTCCTGGCGGCACTGCTCGACGAGCTCGGCCTCGCCCGTCCCGTCGACTGAACGCCGCGTGCCCCCGCCTGCCGACCGGTTCTGACCTCGCGCCCGTTCCGGCCGAGGGCACCCCTCGCCCGTCCATGCGACCGAAGGGGCCCTTCGGTCGGAACCGGCGGGCGCGGCACCCGGCGCCTACACCACCGCGGTCTCGCCCCAGACGTCCTCGAGGTACCGGGTGGACGCCCGCAGCCCGGCGAGCCAGGCCTCGCCGTCGGCCTCGCCCGCGCCGGTCTTCGCGCGGAACACCGACACCAGGGCCGCGCGCACCCCCGGCGCCATGGTCGAGGCGTTGCCGCACACGTAGACCACGGCGTCGTTCTGCATCGCCGCCCACACCTCGTCGGCCGCGCCTTCGAGCGCGTGCTGGACGTAGCGGTACGGGTGGCCCGGTACCCGCGAGTACGCCGGGAACAGCGTCGCCACGCCCGCCTTCTCGAACGCCGCGAGCTCGTCGGCGTAGAGCAGGTCGTCCTCGGGGTCGCGGCAGCCGAGGAACAGCAGCGACCGAGCGATCGGCACGCCCTTGGTGCGCAGCGACTCGCGCTCCTGCAGGAACCCGCGGAACGGCGCCATGCCCGTCCCCGCCCCCACCATGATCATCGGGAGGTGCGGGTTCTCCGGCGGGCGGAACGCGATGCTGGGGCTGCGCACGAACGCGAACACCGTGCCGCCCTCGGGGACCTCGTCGAGATGCCCGGAGCACACGCCGCGGAAGGTCGACCCGTCGCCCGCGCGCGCCGGGCCCTCGAGCACCCCGACCGTTAGCGCGACGTCCGAGGACGCCTGCGGCGACGAGGAGATCGAGTAGAACCGCGGGCGCAGCGGCGGCACCAGGTCGAGGAAGTCCGCGAAGCCCAGCTCGCAGTCCGGGTGCGCCTCGAGCAGCTCGAGCAGCGTGCGCCGCGGCTTGGCGATCTGCTCCCGGTAGCGCGCCTTCGCCGCGTTCTCGGTGCCCGCGAGGCCCGCGAGCTCGTCGCGCGCCTCACCGGGAGGCATCGCCGCCGCCATCGCCGCGAGGCCGGCGCGGCTCGCCACGTCCTGCAGCTCGACACAGCCCGCGAGGATCGCGAGCAGCGGGTAGGGCTCGCCGACCGGCAGGTGGGTCGGCGCGCTGCCGTTCGCGGTCAGCGTCACGAACTGGCCGCCGTCGAGCCCGAAGCGCGCGGTGACCCGGTTGACCAGCGAGATCGGGTTGCGAGGCAGCACGCCGAGGTGGTCGCCGGCGCCGTAGGAAGCGCCGGCCGGCATCGCGATCTCGAGGTGGCGCACCGAGCGCCCGCCCGGCGTGCCCGCCCGGGCGGTGAGCTCGCGGTTGACGCGCACCGTGGCCGCCTGGCCCCGGTAGGACTGCACGACCGGGCTCGCGGTCCGGCGCTGCTCGATCTGCACCTCCAGGCGCGGGCCGGCCCCGGGCGTCGCGGTCGCCGTCGCGTCGAGCCCGAGCGCCGCGCCCAGGGCGTCCCACAGCCCGCGGCACCAGTCCTCGAACTGCGCGTCGACGTCCCCGCGGGCGTCGCCCTCGCCGCGCGGGTACACGCGCGTCCCGCCCTTGGCCTCCAGGCCGGCGTCGACGCGGGTCGGCACGGCCTGGTACGTCGCCGCCCAGTCGCGGTTGCCGCAGCCGAAGACGGTGAATCTTACGCCGACCGCGGAGGCCTGCTCGCCGTCCAGCCACACGCAGAACCTCCCGGCGTTGTCCGGCGGCTCGCCGTTGTACGACGAGGTCACGACCACCACGGCGCCCTCGGTCGGCAGCTCGCCGACGGCCTCGTCGAGCGCCGCGGTGCGGGCGGTGTAGCCCCGGTCGGTGCCGCCGCGGGCGATCCGGGTGGCGAGGTCCTCGGCCGCGCCGAGGTTGGAGCCGAACAGCACCAGCAGCGGCGTGCCGTGCCGGTCCGACGGCGCGACGGGCAGGGTCGCCGGCCGTGGCTCGGCGGCCACGGCCACCGGACGCGGCGCCGATCCCCACGTGCGCCCCTCCCGGGGCCGGACCGTGATCGTCAGCCCCTCGGGCTTGATCGTCAGCGTCTCCTTGATCTTCAGCTGGTAGTCCGCGTGATCGACCAGCTCGAAACGCTGCAGCAGCATGCCCAGGACGAGGACCGCCTCCTGCAGCGCGAACTGCCGCCCGATGCACGCGCGTTGCCCGGACCCGAACGGCCGGTAGGCGTTGGGGGGCAGCGCGTCGAGACGCTCCGGGGCCACGTGGTCGGGGTTGAACTCCTCCGCGTCGTCGCCCCACACCTCGGTCAGCCGGTGCAGCATCGGCGTCAGCGCGATGACCGACGTGCCCGGGTCGAACGGGCCGTACCCGCCCACGGTCTCGCCCGGGCTGCGGGCCTGGCGGGTGAAGGCGGGCGCCGTCGGCCAGAGCCGCAGGGTCTCGTCGAGGATCTGCCGGACGTACCCGAGCTGGCCGACCTGCGCCACGGTCGGTGCGATGCCCGGGTCGGTGCCGAGCACCCGGTCGACCTCCTCCTGGGCGCGGGCGACGACCTCGGGGTGCTTGAGCAGGTAGGACACGGCGAACGACAGCAGCCCGCTCGTGGTCTCGTGGCCGGCGATGAGGAACGTGCCGCACTGGGCCACGATGTTGTGGTCGGGCAGCGTGTTCCCCTGCTTGTCGGTACCGACCAGCATGTGGCCGAGCAGATCGCTGCCCGGATCCCCGGAGGCGCGCCGCTCCTGGACGATCTTCTCGATCGTGTCGTCCATGAACTTCGCGTTCTCCATGAAGCGCCGCTGGGCGCCCCGCCGGAGCGTGATCTGCGCGGGGAACATCCGCTGGCGCCTGTTGCTCTCCGCGAGCGTCTCCATCATCGCCGCGACGAACGGGTGCTGGGAGTCGCGGTAGAACGAGTTGAATCGGTACCCGAACCCGCAGAGCGCGATCGTGTCGAGCGTCAGCCGCGTCATGTCCGCCGCGACGTCGATGGGCTCGTCGGCGTTGAGGCGCTCCCACTTGAGCATCAGCTGCTGGGCGATGTCGACCATCGGGTCGAGGTAGCCCTTCATCGCCCAGGTGCTGAAGCTCGGCAGCAGGATGTCGTGCGCGGACTTCCACAGCGGGTCGGCGGTGTCCGCGGTGAACAGGCCGGCGCTCTCGTGCGTCTTGCGGATCTCGCGCTGACCGGTGCCGACGAGCTTGTCGAAGCGGCTGTCGTCGCAGAGGTCCTGCACCATCTCCAGGCCGTACGCGATGTACGACGCCCCGCCCGGGCGGTGCAGCGCGAAGATCGGCCCGTACTCCCGCGCCAGCTCCATCACGCTCTGGATCAACCGCGTCGTGTCGATGTCGCGGGCGTTGCCGATGATCGGCAGTGGCTTCGGTCCGGGGATGTCCGCGAGGGACCGAGCGGGGGCGTCCGGCGTGGTGGTCATGGCTCGCTCCTCGGGGTCGGGACGGGAGTGGGAAGGGGGGTCGGCGCCTCGGACGGCGGCGCGGGCGCCCGGCGCCGGCGGCGGTCGTGGCGCAGCAGGACGACGGCGACCAGCAGCACCCAGGCCGGCAGGACGAGCAGGCTCGCGGGGTGGTCGGTCGCGGTGAGCAGGAGCCAGGCCGCGAGGAGGTAGCCGACGATCGCGCCGGCGCGCGGCAGGACACCCGCGCCGCGCAGCAGCGTGGTCGTGGTCAGCGCGAACATGCCCGCGCCGCGGACCGAGAACCCGAAGACCAGGCCGTAGCCGAGCGCGGCGAGCCCGCGCGCGATCTCCGGGTCGAGCGGGGCGCCGCCGCCGATGGTGGTCAGCAGCACCGGTGTCGCCATCGCCGCGGTGCCGCCGAAGAGCAGCGCGACGAACAGCACCCCGGACAGCAGGTTGAGGCCGTGGGCCATGGCCGACGGGTTGGTCTCCAGCCCGGCGAGCACCGAGCGCAGCGCCACCGCGAACCAGAGGAACGCGATCCCGGCCAGCGGCACCAGATAGATCGCCACGGCGGTGACCACGGTGTTGCCGGAACCGCCGTAGAACGCGCCGTAGTCGGTGACCGGCGCGCTCAGGTGCGGCACGTTGTCGACGGCCAGCATGGCCGCCACGAACAGCGCCGCGAACACGATGCCGAGGACCGCGGCGACGCGCGGTGTCGCCGGCTTCACCGCGGCCGCCGCTCGGCGCCGGAGGAGCCGGGCCGCTCGGGCTGCAGGTCCTCGAGGATCCGCAGCAGGTCGAGCGTGCCCGAGAAGGCCTGCTCACGGCCGGTCTCGGTGATCACGGTGCCCTCCAGACGCCCGTCGGACGTGCGGAGGAGATCGACCGACAGGTGCATGGGGACCTCCTCCTCGACGCCGTCGAGCGTGCGCCGCGAGAGGGGTCGTGCACCCCGTCCGGACCTTCCAGTCCGGTTTCCAGTCAGGTCTCTCGTGAGCACTTTCCGGGGCTATAGCCCCGGAAAGTGCTCACATGGGGCGCGGGCGCATCAGGTCGCGCCGGGAGGCGACGCCGAGCTTCGCGTAGACGTTGGAGAGGTGGTAGGCGACCGTGCGCGGGGTGATGTAGAGGTCGCGCCCGATCTCGCGGTTGGTCAGGCCGCGGGCGACGAGGGCGACGACGGCCTCCTCGTGCGGGGTGAGGCCGAGGGCCTCGTCGGGCGCGGGTGTCAGCCCGGCGCTGTGCAGGAGCTCCTCGCAGCGCGCCCGCCACGGCGCGGCGCCGAGCCGGGCGAGGGTGTCGCGGGCGCCGCGGAGCAGGTCGACGCCCG
Source organism: Actinomycetospora sp. 2LY8.5 (assembly GCF_057180585.1). Lineage (NCBI taxonomy): Bacteria > Bacillati > Actinomycetota > Actinomycetes > Pseudonocardiales > Pseudonocardiaceae > Actinomycetospora > Actinomycetospora sp. 2LY8.5. The sequence goes on along the minus strand of NZ_JBXUHE010000006.1, from coordinate 127,701 downwards.
CCCGACGTTCGCCGGCCGCGAGCAGGCGACGCCCGATCTCGGTCTCCAGTCGGGCGAGCGCGTGCGGCGCGGCGATCCCCTCGGCGCCCGCCTCGGCCACGGTGCGCGGCCGGCCGCCGTGCACGCCGAGCCGCAGCCGCGCGACGTCGACGCGGTGCCGCCCGGCCGCCCGCTCCTCCAGCGCGGCCAGGGCCACGGCCCCGTCGCCGGTGCGCCCCAGGGCCAGCAGCGCCTCGGTCTCCAGCACCCGCGGCGCGAGCATCCCGAGCCCGTCGGCGAGCACCCGCACGCCGGGGTCCCGGGTCGGCGCCAGCGCCTCGAGGACGCCGGCGGGGTCGTCGGACACCTCGGCGAGGCGCGCGGCGGCGACAGCCGCGCAGACGTCGAGCCCCCACCACCGCGGTCCCGACGCCGCCGCGGCCGCGAGGTGCCCGCGGGCCTCGTCGGCGCGCCCGCGGACCGCGAGCGCCTCGGCGGCGAAGGCGTGGGCGAGGGCCCCGGGCAGCGCAGTGCCGCCGTCGCGCGCGAGGGTGACGGCCAGCTCGAAGCCTTCGACGACGCCGTCGGGCGCGCCGATCCGGTCGGCGACCGCGGGCCGGAAGGCCAGCGCGAGCGCCAGGCCCCGCACCGGTTCGCCCGCGCGTGCCCGCTGCACGGCGTCGTCGAGGTCGACGGCGGCGGCCGGGTCGTCGCCGGCCAGCGTCGCGAGCATGCCGCGCACGATGAGCGCGTCGACGAGGGGCGGTCGGCCGTCGACGCCCGTGGCGCGGTCGAGCACGGCGCGCGCGTCGTCGCCGCGTCCCAGGGCGGCGAGCCCGAGGACCAGCGCCAGCCCGCCCGGCAGGCGCACGTCGTCGCCGCGCGCGCCCTGGGACAGGGCCACCCCGGCGGTCCCCACGGCACGCTCCGGATCGCCGTGCAGCAGGTGCAGGAGCGCGAGGTGCGCGGCGGCGCCCGCACGGGCGCGGTCGCCGGGGCGTTCCTCGCCGGGGTCGTCCGTCGGCGCCGTCGCGAGCGCCGCCTCGAACCACTGCCGCGCCACGCCGAACCGCCCGGTGAACAGCGCGAGCTGGCCGAGCACCGCCGAGCGCCAGGGTCCCGGCCGGCAGCCCTCGACCGCGTCGGTGAGCGCCACCGCCCGCGCGATCTCGCCGTCGCCGATCAGCCGTGAGGCCGCCGCCAGCAACCGGCGCTCGCGGTCGTCGGGTTCGGTGGACAGGTCCGCCGCCGCGCGCAGCAGGTCGGCGGCCTCGGCGCCGGAGAGCGCGGCGCCGGGTGCGGCGACCAGCTCCTCGATCTCGGCGGCGAGCGACGGGTCGGGGCCGGCGGCGGCCGCGATCCGGTGGTCGAGCGCGGCCCGTCCGGCCGTCCGGGCGGCCGCAGCGGTATGCAGGGCCCGACGCCGCGCCGGGGGCAGGTCGCCGCGGACCGCCGCGCGCACCAGCGGGTGCACGAACCCGATCCGCACCGGCGGCCCGCCGGGCAGCTCCGCGACCAGTTCGAGACCGACGGCCTCGTCGAGCGCCTCGGACGGGTCGTCGAGGCCCGCGACGGCCGCGGCGAGCGCCAGCGGAGTGCTCTCGCCCAGCACGGCCGCGGCGCAGACGAGCGCCTCGGTCGGGGCGGCGGCCCGGGACAGGCGCACCAGCAGCACCGACGGCAGGCTGCGCGGGGCGGGCAGCGCGTCGGCGGTGCCCGCGAGCACCTCGGCCGAAAGCTCCTCGAGCAACGTGCGGGCGTGCAGCGGATGGCCGCGGGTGTGTCGCCAGAGCCGCTCCGCCGCGCCCGTCGAGCCCAGCGGCCGCCCCAGCGCCGCCGCCAGCTCCGAGAGCTCCCCGGGGTCCAGGCCCTCGAGACGCACCCCGCGGACCGTCTCCCCCGTCGCCGGCAGCCGCTCCCACCACGCGTCCGCACCGTCCAGCGCCTGGCCCCCCAGCCCGCCCGCGGGGTTCCGGATCCCCGCGAGGACGAGCACGCGGTCGTGGCGCAGCCGACGCAGCGCGAACACCAGCGCCCGCACCGACGCGGGATCGGCCCACTGCACGTCGTCGAGCACGACGAGCACCGGGTCGTCGTCCGGCACGGCACCGAGCGCCCCGAGCAGGTCCGCCCCGACGGCGAACGGGTCGGCCCGCGGGGCACGGTCGGGGCGCAGGAGCGGGAAGCGGTCGAGGAGCGCGGACGGCAGGCCCGCGACGAGCTGGTCGAGCAGGCCGTGCGCGAGTCCGGACTCGGCGGCGTCGCCGGTGGCGGTGAGCACGGCGGCCGCGCGCCGGCCGGCGGCGGCGCGGGCCAGGAACGCCGTCTTGCCCCCGCCCGCCTCGCCCTCGACCCACACCACGGCCGGACGCCCGGCCCGCGCGTCCTCCCACGCCTGGTCGACCACGGCGAGCGGGCCCCGGCGCCCCACGAACACCGGCGTGACCACGGCGCGCCGCGACCACGCGGGGTCCGGGCGCGCCATCATGATTCAGACGACAGCGCACCCTCCGTGTTCTGTCCAGGAACACTTCCGTGGGACGTCACCCGGTTGCCGAGCGTGCGCGACCGCGGGAGCACCGGTCAGCGACGGACCGAGAGCCCCACGCGCTGGAACTCCTTGAGGTCGGAGTAGCCGGTCTTGGCCATCGCGCGACGCAGGGCGCCGAAGAGGTTCATCGTGCCCGCACCCGAGCGGGCGGGGCCGGTGAGCACCGTGGCCAGGTCGGGCGCCACGGTCGGCACGCGGGTGATGCCGCTGCGGGGCAGCGACGGGTGCGCCGCGGACGGGGTCCAATACCAGCCGCCGCCCGGGGACTCCTCCGCCGCGGCGAGCTGCTCACCGAGCATCACGGCGTCGGCACCGCAGGCGATGGCCTTGGCGATGTCGCCCGACGTGCTCATCGCACCGTCGGCGATGACGTGCACGTAGCGCCCGCCGGTCTCGTCGAGGTAGTCGCGGCGCGCGGCGGCCGCGTCGACGAGCGCCGTCGCCATCGGGACGCCGATACCCAGCACATCGTCGGTGGTGGTCGCCGCGGACTGCCCGTAGCCGACGATCACCCCGGCGGCGCCGGTGCGCATGAGGTGCATCGCGGTGCGGTAGTCGCCGACGCCGCCCGCCACGACCGGGATGTCGAGGCCCTCGATGAAGTCCTCGAGGTCCAGTGGGCCCTCGGCCTCGGGCCGGTCCCGCCCTCCGATGGTCGAGCTCCGCTCCCCGACCGGTGTGCTGAGTTCGATGTCTCCCGAGACGTGCTCTGCAGAGATGATCGTGCCCTGCACGACGAGCACCTCGACGCCCGCCGCCAGCAGCGTCGGCGTCAGCTCGCGGGCGTGCTGGGGGCTGACGCGGGCGGCGACCGTGCCCCCCGCCACGCGGATGCGGTCGAGCGCCTCGGTGACCAGCGCCGGCTGCACGGGCGCGGCGTGCAGTCGCTGCAGCTCCGCGACGGCCTCGGCCGGGTCGGTGGCGGCGCGGGTGATGACCTCGCCGAGCACCTTCTCGGTCTCGGCGTGCCGGGCCCACAGCCCCTCGGCGTTCAGCACGCCGAGGCCGCCGAGCTCGCCCACGCGTGCCGCGGTGACGGGGCTCACGACCGCGTCGGTCGGGTGGGTCAGCAGCGGCAGCTCGAAGCGGTAGGCGTCGAGCTGCCAGGCCGTCGAGACCGCCGACGACGACCGGGTCCGCCGCGACGGGACGATGTCGAGGTCGTCGAAGACGTAGCTGCGCTGGGCGCTGCGGTTCCGCCCGATCTCGACCTGCTCGCGCACGCGGCGGCCCTCTCCCTGCTAACGCGCGCCGTAGTTCGGCGCCTCGGCGGTCATCGTGACGTGGTGCGGGTGCGACTCGGCCAGCCCGGCTGCGGTGATGCGGACGAGGTGCGCACGCTGCAACTCCTCGATGGTCCGCGAGCCCGTGTAGCCCATCGCCGCGCGCAGTCCGCCGACGAGCTGGTGGGCCACCTGGGCCAGCGGCCCCCGGAAGGGTACGCGGCCTTCGACGCCCTCGGGCACCAGCTTGTCGTCGGAGAGCACGTCGTCCTGGAAGTAGCGGTCCTTGGAGTACGAGCCCTGCTGCCCGCGGCTGCGCATGGCGCCCAGCGAGCCCATCCCGCGGTAGGTCTTGAACTGCTTGCCGTCGAGCAGCACCAGGTCGCCGGGCGTCTCGGCCGTGCCGGCGAGCAGCGAGCCCAGCATGACGGTGCCGGCGCCGGTCGCGAGGGCCTTCGCGATGTCGCCGGAGGACTGCAGGCCGCCGTCACCGATGATCGGGACGCCGTGCGGGGCCGCGGCGGCCGCGGCCTCGTGGATCGCGGTGATCTGGGGGACGCCGACGCCCGCGATGACACGGGTGGTGCAGATCGAGCCCGGGCCGACGCCGACCTTCACCGCGTCCGCACCCGCGTCGACCAGCGCCTGGGCTCCGGCGCGCGTGGCGACGTTGCCGCCGACGACCTCGACGCGTTCGCCGAGCTCCTGCTTGAGCTTGGCCACCATCGCGGTGACCGCCCGCGAGTGGCCGTGCGCGGTGTCGACGATCAGCACGTCCACCCCGGCGTCGACCAGCGCCATGGCCCGCGACCAGGCGTCGTCGCCGACGCCCACGGCCGCGCCGCAGAGCAGCCGGCCGTCCGGGTCCTTGGTCGCGAGGGGGTACTGCTCGGTCTTGACGAAGTCCTTGACGGTGATGAGGCCGCGCAGGGTGCCCGCGCCGTCGACCAGCGGCAGCTTCTCGATCTTGCGGCGGCGCAGCAGCCCGAGGGCGGCCTCGGCGGTGACGCCGACCTGCGCGGTGACGAGGTCCTCGGCGGTCATCACGTCGCGCACGCGGCGCGAGTGGTCGACCTCGAAGCGCATGTCCCGGTTGGTGATGATGCCGACCAGGCGTCCGCCCTCGTCGACGACGGGCAGCCCGGAGATCCGGAACTTCGCGCACAGCGCGTCGACGTCGGCGAGGGTGTCGTCCGGCGAGCACGTCACGGGGTCGGTCACCATGCCGGCCTCGGACCGCTTGACCACCTCGACCTGGGCCGCCTGCTCCTCGGCCGGGAGGTTGCGGTGCAGAACGCCCATACCGCCCTGGCGCGCCATCGCGATCGCCATGCGGGACTCGGTGACGGTGTCCATCGCGGAGCTGACGAGCGGGACCCGCAGCGTGACCCGGCGCGTCAGGCGCGCCGACGTGTCCGCCTCGGAGGGCACCACGTCCGACTCGCCCGGCAGGAGCATGACGTCGTCGAAGGTGAGTCCCAGCAACGCGAACTTCTCGCTGTACTCGGGTCCGGCTCCCCCATCGGCGTGCACCCTCGAACGCTCCGCGTCCCGCAGCCCGGCGTCGGTCAGCACCATGACCCCGATCGTAGTCCGCACTCCGACGGGGTCCCCCGGGCGCGCACACCGCCGCTGGGTGACGCGAGCCGCAGGTTGGGTAAATTGCCGGTCGTGGCCTACGAAGCGCTGCCGCCCGATCCGTTCGCGGGAGACCCCGCGGACCCCGCTCGCGCGCTCGGGGGACAGGACGCCGACGCTCCCGACGACGCGCCCCTCGACGACGCCGAGCGTGACGAGGTGGTGGCCGACCTCGGCGACCTCGCCGTGTTCGAGGCCCTGCTCGCGCCCCGCGGCATCCGCGGCGTGGTGGTCGACTGCGAGGACTGCTCCGAGCAGCACTACCACGACTGGGACCTGCTGCGGGCCAGCCTGCAGCAGCTGCTCGACGAGGGCCACATGCGCCCGCACGAGCCCCCGTTCGACCCGGACCCGGCCGCCTACGTGACCTGGGAGTACTGCCGGGGCTTCGCGGACGCGACGCTCGCCGAGTAGAGGCGGCACGGAACGGGTCAGGGCAGCACGCCGAGACGGGAGCCGCCGCGCCGGAGGCGGATGACAGACCTCACACGGACGACCGGCCCGGCCCCTGTCGGGGACCGGGCCGTTCGGCGTTCTGCGGGTGTCAGCCCGTGGTGGGCGACGTGGATCCCGAGCTGGACGACATCCCGCTCGGGGTCGGGGTCCCCGGAGGGTCCTCCGTGCCGCGCGTCGACGGGTCGACCGTCTGCGGCTCCGGGCCGTCCGAGTCCTCGGCCGGCGGGGCGGCCGGCTCGGCGGGCTCCGGCGTCGGGGTGTCCTCCGGCGACGGCGACGCGCCCGAGGGCTCGGACGTGCGCTGCGACGAGCCCGACGAGGGCTCGCGGCTCGAGGGTGACGGGTCGCTCTCGATCGAGGTCTGCACCCGGTCGCGCTCGGCGACGAGCGGCGCGCGTTGCTCGGGGGCGAGCTGCGGGATGGCGACGTTGGCCTGGGCCAGCTCGTTGCGCGCGGCCTGGGTGTCGCCGCGGGCGAGGGCACCGTTGGCGGCTTCGATGCGGTTGCGGACCTCCTCGACCCGCTCGACACCGGCGGCACGCTCGGCGAAGAAGACCTTGGAGACGCCCCAGAGGGTGTCACCGGGCATGGCGCCGTGGACGGCGACCGTGAGGCCGGCACAGGCGACCGCGGCGGCGACCGCGGCGATGGCGAACGGCATCCGCCGCCGGCCACGGGAGCGCAACCGGTCGCGGCTCTCGTGCCCCGCGGCGACGGCCTCGGCCGCCTCGTCGAGCGTCACGAGCTCGGGCATGGGGTCGGCCTCGATGTCGGCCCGCCACGCCGCGAGGATCGCCGCGAGGCGATCGTCGTCGGTGCCGCCGAAGCCGTACGCGCCGGTGTCACCCGCTGCGCCGGCACCGCCGGCGAGCGCGTCGATCAGGGCGTCGTCCGCCCGGACCGCCGCGAGGTCGACGGGGCCGTCGACGAGGTCTCCCTCGGACCCGCCCGACGCCCGGTGGCCGCCCACTCAACTCACCTCTTCCGAGATCGCGGACACCGCGGTCCGCAGTTTCGACAACGCCCGGTGCTGGGCCACCCGCACCGCTCCGGGGGTGGACTCGACCGCTTCCGCGGTTTCCTCCGCCGACAGTCCAACGACGACACGCAGCACGAGGATTTCCCTCTGTTTGGGCGGAAGCGTGTCGAGGAGTTGACCCATCTGGACGGACAACGCTCCGTTGAGTGCCCGCTGCTCGGGGCCGTCCCGGGGATCGAGCTCCTCCGGGAGCTCCTCCACGGGTTCGGACCGGCTGCGGGCGACCGAACGGTGGGCGTCGACGACCTTGTGGGCCGCGATGCCGTACACGAAGGCCAGGAACGGGCGGCCCTGATCGCGGTATCCCGGCAGTGCGGTGAGCACGGCCAAGCACACCTCCTGGGCCACGTCGTCGGCCGAGACCGATGACCGTTCCTGCCGACCGATGCGCGCGCGGCAGTACCGCACGACCAGCGGCCGGATGATCGCGAGAACGCGGTTGAGGGCCGAGCGGTCGCCGTCGTTGGCGGCGGCCACCAGTCCCTCGAGGTCGTTCCCTGCGTCGGTCATCGCTGCACGTGGCCCCGGTGTTACGCGGGGCGGTGGCGCCGTGTGCATCGGTGTCGGTGCCACCGCCGGTCGGTCCGGCACACCGGCCGAGGTGAGAGGGCCGGGCGCCATGGTCGGCTCAGCGTACCGGGCAGTCTGCGGACCCGGACCAGGCCAGGACGAAGGAGGTGCGGCATTCGCCCGATCCGGGCCACGCCACCGGTCCGCGGCACGGTTGACCGCCCGCGGGATGCCGATCACCGGCGTCGGGACGTCGGCGGCGGGGACCCCGTGGGACGGGCCGACCGGACTTCCCGAACGACCGTCGTTCCGAGACGCGGTCAGGAGACCAGGCCCCGTCGGAACCCGTGCGCGACGGCCTGCGCACGGTCGCGGACACCGAGCTTGCGGAACAGCCGGCGCGCGTGGGTCTTCACCGTGTCCTCGGACAGGTAGAGCTCCCGGCCGATCTGGCCGTTGCTCTTGCCCTGCGCCATCCCGCGCAGCACCTGCAGCTCCCGCTCGGTGAGCTGGACCCCCGAGTCGGCGGGGGTGCGCGGCGCCGGCACCGACGTGCTGGCCAGCGTGTGGGCGAGCGCCGCGACCAGCTCGGGACGGGACGCGTCCCAGCGCAGGTAGCCGCGGGCTCCGCCGGCGATCGCCGCGGCGATGCTGCCCGAGTCGTCGGGGGCGCCGAAGACGATGACGTTGGCCTGCGGGTGGGCGGCGACGAGACGCCGGGTGGCCTCCACCCCGGTGGGCACCGCGCGCTGGGTACCGACCAGGACGACGTCGACCGTCTGCCGCGAGAAGCGGGTGAGCAGTTCGTCACCGTGGGCGACGCAGTCGATGCGGTGGACACCCGGGACCGCGGACATCACCCTGGTGAGGCCTTCACGGACGCTGCGACGATCGTCGCAGATCAGCACCGTGGTCACGGGAGCTCCTTTCTGCAGCGACCCTGCAGCCGATGAGCGAGCACTCTCCCCCATCGGCGCGCTCACCGACGAGCTTGACCCGCCACCCGGAGCGAATTCGGTCCGTCGTCCGGCCGGTTCGCGTCCGCGGTCGGCTCCCCGCTCGACGTGCCGGTCCATGCGCTCTCCTATGCGACGGGCGCAGGACGTGCCACGCCTCGATGGGGCCGAGGACCTCCACGGCCGATCGGCGCCGGTCGGCGGACCGACCGGCCGGTGTGGCGACCCTCCCCCTGTTCAACGTGCGGGCGACCCTACGGTGACGACCGGAGATCCACCGGTGACGACCGTCCGGCGACACTCCTGTGTACTCCGCGTGCGGGGAATGATCACGGATCGGAGCCGGTTCGGCAAGCACCCCGACATGTAGGGCGCCGCTCGGCGATGAATACATCGGGGAATGGCGCACGTCGCATGCCCTTGTCGGGTCGTGCACAACCGCCATAGGGTCCGTCACGGTTGTCGCGGTCCGCGCCGCGGTGCGCACACAGCGTGACGACCAGCCGGAGCACGGCGCGATGCGGAGCCGGTCGCGGCTCGCACCGGGACGTGCGCAGCAGGACCCGCGGGTCCACGCGACGTGGAGGTGGCGCATGGCCGACGTCCGCCGGCTGCCCGGACCCAACGCAGATGTGTGGGACTGGCAGCGACTCGGGGCCTGCCGTGGCATGGACAGCACGTTCTTCTTCCACCCGGACGGTGAGCGCGGGCCCGCCCGGGCCCATCGGGAGCGGCGCGCCAAGGCGGTCTGTCGCGAGTGCCCGGTCATCGAGCCGTGCCGCCGGCACGCGATCGCCGCCGGCGAGCCCTACGGCATCTGGGGCGGCATGTCGGAGTCCGAGCGCGTGGCGGCCGCCACCGGCCGCCCCCGCCGCCTGGGCTGACCCCTCACGAACAGCAACGGGCCCCCGAACCGCCGAGGCGGCTGGGGGCCCGTCGTCCGTTCACGCACTCGGCGAGCGCCGGAGCGCGCCGGAGGTCGGTAGGCAGCGCGACATCGAACTCAGCACGCCGATTGGGCTGACTGCCGTATCTCCTTGGCGATCTCCTTGGCGCGACCGACTAGTGCCCGTGGCCGTGCCCGTGGCCGTGGCCGCCCGCGGCGGCGGCCGGCTCCTCCTCCTCGGGCTTGTCCACGACGGCGCTCTCCGTGGTGAGCACCATGCGGGCGATGGAGGTGGCGTTCTCCAGAGCGGAGCGCGTCACCTTCACCGGGTCGATGATCCCGGCGGCCATGAGGTCGCCGTACTTCTCGGTCGCGGCGTCGTAACCGCCGCCCCAGCCCGCCTCGGAGACCCGGGCGGTGACGACGGCACCCTCGAGCCCCGCGTTGCTGGCGATGGCCTTGAGCGGCGCCGCGAGCGCCCGGCGCACCAGGGCGACACCGGTGGCCTCGTCGCCGGTGCGGCCGAGGCCGTCGGCGAGCTCGGCCGCGGCGTGCAGCAGCGCGCTGCCGCCACCGGGGACGATGCCCTCCTCGACCGCGGCGCGAGTGGCAGCGATGGCGTCCTCGATGCGGTGCTTGCGCTCCTTCATCTCGGTCTCGGTGGCCGCACCGACCTTGATGACCGCGACGCCGCCGGCGAGCTTCGCCAGCCGCTCCTGCAGCTTCTCGCGGTCCCAGTCGGAGTCGGTCTCCTCGATCTCGCGCCGGATCAGCGCGACGCGCGCGTCGACCGTCTCGCGGCGGCCGCCACCCTCGACGAGGGTCGTGGTGTCCTTGGTGATGACCGCGCGACGCGCGGTGCCGAGCACCTCGGTACCGACCTCGGACAGCTTGATGCCGACCTCGGGGTTGACGACGGTCGCGCCGGTGGCCGCCGCGAGGTCGTCCAGGAACGCCTTGCGGCGGTCGCCGAAGAACGGCGCCTTGACCGCGGCGACCTTGACGGTCTTGCGGATCGAGTTCACCACGAGCGTCGACAGAGCCTCGGCCTCGACGTCCTCCGCGATGATCAGCAGCGGCTTGCCGCCCTCGACGACCTTCTCCAGCAGCGGGAGCAGGTCCTGGATCGAGCTGATCTTCTCGCGGTGCAGGAGGATCTGGGCGTCCTCGAGCACGGCTTCCATCGAGTCGTTGTCGGTGACGAAGTAGGGCGAGATGTAGCCCTTGTCGAACTGCAGACCCTCGGTGATCTCCAGCTCGGTGGCGAGCGTCGAGGCCTCCTCGACGGTGATGACGCCGTCCTCGCCGACCTTCTCCATGGCCTCGCCGATGAGGTCGCCGATCGTCTGGTCGCGCGAGGCGACCGCGCCGACGGCGGCGATGCCCTGGCGGCCGTCGACCGGGGTGGCGCGCGAGCGCAGGACCTCGGTGACCTTCTCGGTGGCGGCGAGCATGCCGGCGCCGAGCGACGTCGGGTTGGCCCCGGCGGCCAGGTTCCGCAGGCCCTCGGAGACCAGCGCCTGCGCGAGGACGGTGGCCGTGGTCGTGCCGTCGCCGGCGACGTCGTTGGTCTTCGTGGCGACGTTCTTCGCCAGCTGCGCACCGAGGTTCTCGAACGGGTCGTCGAGCTCGATCTCGCGGGCGATGGTGACGCCGTCGTTGGTGATCGTGGGACCACCGAACTTCTTCTCCAGGACGACGTGACGGCCCCGGGGTCCGAGGGTCACGGTGACCGCGTGCGCCAGCTGGTCGACGCCGCGCTCGAGCGCGCGGCGAGCGGTCTCGTCGAAGGTGATCTGTTTCGGCACTGAGCCAACCTTTCCGGCTGAGTCTTCCTCACGGGCTCGCGGGAACGACGCCGCCCCGGCGCCCCCTCGGGGCCACCGGGGCGGCGTGCGTTGTCCTGCGAGGCGCGCGGGTCCTAGTTGACGACCGCCAGCACGTCGCGCGAGGAGAGGACCAGGTAGTCCTCGCCGTTGTACTTGATCTCCGTGCCGCCGTACTTCGAGAAGATGACGACGTCACCCACGGCGACGTCGAGGGGGATGCGGTTCCCCTTGTCGTCCACGCGGCCCGGGCCGACGGCGAGGACCTTGCCCTCCTGGGGCTTCTCCTTCGCCGTGTCCGGGATGACGATGCCGGAAGCGGTCGTGGTCTCGGCCTCGCTGGCCTGCACCACGAGCTTGTCCTCGAGCGGCTTGATGTTCACGCTGGCCACGTCGGTGACCTCCACCTGTCTGGGGTCGGAGCGGATTGCGTCCCTTGTTTTCACGGCGCCGGGGGTCCGCCCCGTCGTCGCGGGTGCCGAGGCGGCTCCGACGCCGTGCTGATTGGCACTCTAGCGCCGAGAGTGCCAAGTCATCAACGAGGGTCCCTCACGGGCGGGTCGCCGCCGGGGAGCCGTCGCATCGTGTAGGCGTCCGCACCCGAGGCGTAGTACCGGCGTCGGGTACCCAGGACCGCGAACCCGACGCCGCGGTAGAGCCCCAGCGCGGCCTCGTTGTCGACGCGGACCTCGAGGTAGGTCGTCGCGCCGATCCCGTCGGCGGCGGCGAGGAGGCCGTCGAGCAGGGCTCGCCCGATCCCCCGGCCCTGGTGGGCGGGGTCGACCCCGATCGTGTGGATCTCGGCCTCGGCCTGCTGCCCGAGGCGGCCCGGCACCAGGGCGACCCCGCCGTAGCCGACGAGGCGACCCTCGTCGCGGGCCGCGAGGTAGCGGTGGCCGGCGCGCAGCTCGTCGCGGAAGGCCCGCGCGCTCCACGGATCGTCGCCCGGGAAGAGGATCGCCTCGAGCTCGGCGCACCGGTCGGCGTCGGCCGGGGTGAGCTCGTCGAGGACGATCACGACGGCACCGATGGTCCAGCTCCCCCGTCGGCGTGCTGCCGTGGACGCTGCGTGTCCCGGGAGACCGCCTTCGGCGCCCCCGGCGGCACGGCGTCGGGGCGGCGCAGGTAGAGCGGCACCAGCGGGCCGGGATCGGTGCCCGCGCGCAGGGCGCTCGCGGCGACCGCGACCAGGCCGTCGGGCCGGGGACCGGGGGTGTCGTCGCACGCCCGGGTGGGTGCGGTGGCGACCGTGTCGGCGGCGTCGCCCACGATCCGCTCGACGGGGCCGAGGTCGCCGTCCGGGCCCAGGCGCGCGGCGAGCTCGACCGGTGCGACGACCTCGGGGCCGTGCGTGCGGGCGCCGTCGGCGAACAGGCTCCAGTAGACCTCGCGGCGGCGGGCGTCGGTGACCACCAGCAGGCGTCCGGGAATGCCGACGGCCAGCGCGTCGTGCGTGGGGACGCCGTGCACCGGGATGCCGAGGCCGTCGCCCATCGCCGCGGCCGTCACGAGCCCGACGCGCAGGCCGGTGAACGGTCCAGGACCCAGGCCCGCCACGACGGCGTCGAGGTCGGCGCGCGTGCGCCCGGCCTCGGCGAGGGCGTCCGCGACGGCGGGAGCCAGCAGCTCGGCGTGCGCCCGGGCGCCCTCGGCGTCGCGCGCGGCCCGCGTGACCGGCGCTCCGCGGTCGGACAGCTCCACGACCCCGGCGGTGATGCGGGCGGTCGCGGTGTCGAGGGCCAGGACGAGCACGGAGGGGAACCCTACGGAGTGACCAGCCGGGCGGGTCCGTGGAGGTGCGCCTCGCGCACCTCGTCGTACCCGCCGTCGTACCCGCCGTCGTACCCGCCCGCCCGGTCGACCGTGGTTCGACGCCTCCCGCCGCGGTCGAGGCGCACGAGCAGGTGCTCGGCGGCCAGGTGCTCGGCGACGCCCTCGCCCCACTCGATCACGACGGCGGCGCGGGTGAGGTCGGTGTCGAGGTCGAGGTCGTCGAGCTGCGCGGCGACCTCGCGCGGGTCCGGGGTGACATCGGTGCCGACCCCGAGCCGGTAGGCGTCGACGTGGACGAGGACGAGGCCACGCCCGCCGAGGGAGGCGGGCAGCGGAGGGTGCTCGCGGGCGATGACGAACGTCGGCGACGTGACCGGTCCTTCGACGCCGAGGCCCTCGCCGACACCCGCGGCGAGGCAGGTCTTGCCGGCGCCCAAGGGGCCCGCGAGGACCACGAGGTCGCCGGGCTGCAGGCGCGTGCCGATCGCGTGCCCCAGGGCGGCCGTGTCCGCCGCGGTGGGGAGCTCGACGCGGCGGTCGGTGATCACCTCAGGCACGGCGGCGGGGCCGGCGCAGCCCGCGGCGCGGGCGGTCGGCGGACGTGGGGCCGCTGGGGCGCAGGCGCCGCAGCACCTGGCTGCGATGGGTGCAGCGGCGCAGCAGCTCGAGCAGCGCCGCGTCGAACTCCCCGGGTTGCTCGAGCATCGCCATGTGCCCGGCGCCCTCGAGCGGCAGGAGCTCGGCGTGCGGCATCTCCGCGGCGATGAGCTCGGAGTGCTCGTAGGGGATCATCCGGTCCAGCGTCCCGCCCGCGACCAGCACCTCGCACTGCGACAGCCCCGCCAGCGCCGCGCGCCGGTTGTGGGTCGAGAGCGTGTTGGCGAACGACGTCAGCGCGTCGAGCGGGGTGGCCGCGATCGTGCGGTCGACGAGGTCGACCAGCGCGGGGTCGGTGGTGCGGTCGCCGAACGACAGCCCCTGGACGAACGCCCAGACGAGGTTTCCCGCGGCCCGGCGCACCCGGTCGGCGAACGCGGGCTGCCAGTGCGCGATGCGGCCGAGGACGTTGACCGTCGGGTTGCGGTGCGACAGCACGGCCTGCTTGAGCCCGCCGGCCATGACGTCTCCCGCCGACGTGCACACCAGCGCGACCCCCGCGACACGCTCGCGGAACAGCTTGGGGTTCCGCTCGGCCAGCGCCATGATCGTCATGCCGCCCATGGAGTGCCCGACGAGCACGATCGGGCCCTCGGGCACGACCGCGCGCAGGATCGCGTCGAGGTCGGAGCCGAGCTGGGCGATCGTGCACGAGCGCGCGCCCGCCTGCCCGGAGCGGCCGTGGCGACGCTGGTCGTAGAGCACCGTCCGCACGGCGGGCTCGGTGAGCTCGGAGAGCATGCGGCGCTGGAAGTGCCAGCACTTGCGGTCCAGGGCGAAGCCGTGGACCAGAACCACGGTCAGCTCCGGCCTCGCGCCCGGCGTGACCGGGTCGATCTCCTCCACCGACAGCCGCACGCCGTCGTCGGCGGCCACCGAGGACTCCCGTCCCGGCGGCAGCAGGCCCAGCTGCGAGGGATGGGCCTTCTCCTCCTCCGAGAGCCGCTCGCGCTGGCGCAGGATCCGCGCCCGCGTCCGCCCGGCGCCGACCGCGCCGGCGGCGGCCGCGCCCCCGAGCACCGCCCCGGCCACGGCCCCGGCGACGCCGCCGGGCGAGATGCGGTGCTCCTTGCCGGCCTCAGCCATCGGTGGAGGACACCCGCGTGCGCGTCACCCGCGGACGACAGCCCACGCCCGTGACGACCTCGTAGTGGATGGTGTCGAGCCACCACGCCCACTCGAGGGCCGTGGGCTCGCCGGCGGTGCCCGGTCCGAACAGCAGGACCTCGTCCCCGGGAGCCACGTCGCCGGCGAAGGTGGCGGCCGGGCCGAGGTCGACGACGACCTGGTCCATGCACACGCGTCCGACGACCGGGCGGCGTCGCCCGGCGAGCTGCACCGTCATCGTCCCTCCGAGCCGTCGCGGCACGCCATCGGCGTACCCCGTTGGCACCAGCGCCAGCACCCGGTCGTCGGGGGCCACCCACTCGTGACCGTAGGACACACCTTCCCCGGCGGCCACGTGTTTGACCAGCGCCACCCGGGTGCGGAACGTCATGACCGGCCGCAGACCGTGATGGTCCGGGGCCTCGAGGGGGTCGAGGCCGTAGACCGCGATCCCGGGCCGGACGAGGTCGAGGTGCAGGTCCGGACGGGTGAGGGTGGCGGCGGAGTTCGCGAGGTGCCGCCAGGGGCGCGGTCCGCCGAGACGCTCGCCCGCGGCGCGCCAGGCCTCGTCGAGACGCTTCGCCTGGACGTCGATCGTGGAGTGGTCGGGCGCGTCGGCGTGCGCGAGGTGCGACCAGACCGCCGCGACCTCGACCCCGCCCGCCGCACGCGCCGTCTCGACGGCGTCGAGGAGATCGCCCCACGCCTCGGGCGGGCAGCCGTTGCGGCTCAGCCCCGTGTCGATCTTGAGGTGCACGCGGGCCGGGCGCCCTGCCCGTCCGGCGCCGGCGACGACGGCGTCGAGCTCCGCGCGGGAGGAGACGCCGAGGTCGACCTCCTCGGCGACCGCGGGGGCGAAGTCGTCGTCGGGCAGGTGCAGCCACGACAGCACCGGGGCGCGCACGCCCGCGGCGCGCAGCTGCGCGGCCTCCTCGAGGGTGCAGACGCCGAGCCACGTCGCGCCCGACGCGAGCGCGGTGCGCGCGGCGTCGACAGCGCCGTGTCCGTAGCCGTCGGCCTTGACCACGGCCATCGTCGCGGCGCCCGAGGCGCGCGCGAGGCCGGCGAGCAGGCCGACGTTGTGGGCGAGGGCGTCGTGGTCGATGCGAGCCTCGACGCGGGAGCGTGTGCTCATCGGGCTGGTCATCGTCGGGCCTCCCTGACCTCGCGGATCGCTCGCGGGAGCGCCCGCGCGACGAACGACGCCGGCACGGGCGAGCCGGGTCCGTCCGCCGCGCCGGCGCCGACGTCGGCGGCCCGGGTGTGGACGAAGGCCGCGCAGCCACCGGCCCACCAAGGGTCGAGCCCGGCGGCGAGCAGTGCGCCGGCGACGCCGGAGAGCACGTCGCCCGAGCCCGCGGTGGCGAGCCAGGCGCTGCCGGCGGGATGCACGAGCACGCGGCCGTCGGGGGCGGCGACGACCGTGGCGTTGCCCTTGAGCAGCACGGTGACGCCGAGGTCGGCGGCGGCTCGCCGGGCGGACCCGACGCGGTCGTCGGTCAGCTCGGCGACGCGGGCGAACTCGCCGGCGTGCGGGGTGATCAGCACCGGGGCGCCTGCGGCCTTCTCCCGCAGCTCGGCGTGGCGGCCGAGCAGCGTCACCGCGTCGGCGTCGGCGAGCACGGGCAGGCCGGCGTCGAGGACGTGGGCGAGGGTGCGCGCGCCGACGTCGTCCGTGCCGAGCCCGGGGCCGACCACCCAGGCCTGCACGCGCCCGGCGTCGGAGACGGTGTCGGTGGCGACGATCTCGGGCCAGGCGGCGCGCACCGCGTCGGCGGCGCTGCCCGCGTAGCGGACCATGCCGCTGGTCGCCAGCGCCGCGGCGCCGCTCGCCAGCACCGCCGCGCCCGGGTAGGTCGCGCTGCCGGCCGCGACGCCCACGACGCCCTGGGTGTACTTGTCGTCTCCGGGGCCGGGGACGGGCCAGCGCGCGCCGACGTCGGGCGCCTCCAGCACGTGCACCGGGGCGGGCGGCAGCTCGGGGCCGATGCCGATGTCGATCAGCGTCACGGGCCCGCAGCGGGGCGCGGCGAGCACGTGGACCGGCTTGCGGGCGCCGAAGGTGACGGTGGCGGCGGCGGTCACGCAGTCGTCGCCGGGCACCCCGGTGAGCGGGTCGACGCCACTGGGGGTGTCGACGGCGAGCACCGGGACCTGCGCGGTCGCCGCGGCCTGCGCGAGCGTGGCGGCCTCGGGGCGCAGCCCTCCGCGCGCGCCGGTGCCGACGATCGCGTCGAGCACCAGGTCGGCGCGGTCGACCGCCGCGACCCCCTCCTCGACGGACGTCACGACCCGGCCCCTCTGCCTCGTCAACGCGGCCAGGCCCCCGGGGTGGGCGCGGTCCGGGCTCACCAGCACCGCGGTGACGGCGACGCCCCGGCGCCGCAGCTCGTAGCCCGCCCACAGCCCGTCGCCGCCGTTGTTGCCCGCGCCCGCGAGCACGACGACGCGCCGCCCGGCGACCCCGCCCGTCCGCCGCTCGAGCTCGGCGAGCGCGACCTGCGCGACACCCCGCGCGGCGCGGCGCATCAGCGCGCCCTCCGGGGTCCGCGCCAGCACCGGCTCCTCGGCCGCGCGCACCTCCTCGGGCGACCAGACGCCGTACACAGTTGCTCCCTCCGCACTATGTGAGCACTTTCCCGGCCTATAGCCCGGGAAAGTGCTCACATACCCAGCTACTCGACCGTGACGGACTTCGCGAGGTTGCGGGGCTTGTCGACGTCGTAGCCGCGGGAGCGGGCGACCTCGGCCGCGAAGACCTGCAGCGGGACGCTCGACACGAGCGGCTGGAGCAGCGTCGACACCGCGGGCACCTCGATGAGGTGCTCGGCGAACGGTCGCACGGTCTCGTCGCCCTCCTCGGCCACCACGATCGTCCGCGCCCCGCGCGCCTGGATCTCGCGGATGTTCGAGAGCAGCTTCTGGTGCAGGATCGCGCGGCCCTTGGGCGAGGGCATGACCACCACGACCGGAAGGTCCTGCTCGATCAGCGCGATCGGCCCGTGCTTGAGCTCGCCCGCCGCGAAGCCCTCGGCGTGCATGTAGGCGAGCTCCTTGAGCTTGAGCGCGCCCTCCAGCGCCACCGGGAAGCCGACGTGGCGGCCGAGGAACAGCACCGCCTTCGACGACGCGAGGTCACGGGCCAGCGCGCGGGTCGGCTCGACGACGGCGTCGAGCACCCGCGCCACCGCGACCGTGCTCGACTCCAGCTCGGCGTACTCGCGGGCCACCTCGTCGGCGTACTTCGTGCCGAACGTCTGCGCCAGCGCCAGGCCCACCAGGTAGCAGGCGACGACCTGCGCGGTGAACGTCTTGGTCGCGGCCACCCCGACCTCGGGGCCGGCGTGGGTGTAGAGCACGGCGTCGGACTCGCGGGGGATCTGCGCGCCGTTGGTGTTGCAGATCGCCAGCACGCGGGCCTTCTGGTCGCGGGCGTGGCGCACGGCCTCGAGCGTGTCCGCGGTCTCGCCGGACTGGGAGATCGCGACGACGAGCGTGGAGCGGTCGAGCACCGGGTCGCGGTAGCGGAACTCGCTCGCGACCTCGACCTCCACCGGGATGCGGCACCAGTGCTCGATCGCGTACTTCGCCAGCAGCCCCGCGTGGTACGCGGTGCCGCAGGCCACGACGAACACCTTGTCGATGTCGCGCAGCTCCTGGTCGGAGAGCCGCTGCTCGTCGAGCACCACCCGGCCGTCGATCAGGTGCCCGCGCAGCGTGTTCGCGACGGCTGCCGGTTGTTCTTCGATCTCCTTGAGCATGAAGAAGTCGTGGCCACCCTTCTCGGCGGCCTCGATGTCCCAGTCCACGTGGAACGGGCGCGTCTTCGCGGTCTCGCCGAGGAAGTCGGTGACGACGGCGCCCTCGGCGGTCAGCGTGACGATCTGGTCCTGGCCGAGCTCGACGGCGTCACGCGTGACGTCGATGAACGCCGCGACGTCCGACGCCACGAACATCTCGCCCTGGCCCACGCCCACCACCAGCGGGGAGCTGCGGCGCGCGGCGACGATCTCGTCGGGCCGGTCGGCGTGGGTGAAGACCAGCGTGAACGCGCCCTCGAGCCGCGAGACGACCGCGCGGACCGCCGCGGTCAGCCCGAGGTCGGGGTCGGCGTCGAACGCCCGCGCCACCAGGTGCGCCGCGACCTCCGAGTCGGTGTCGCTGGTGAGCTCGACGCCCTCGGCCTCGAGCTCGGCGCGCAGAGCGGCGAAGTTCTCGATGATGCCGTTGTGCACGACCGCGACGCGTCCCGTGGCGTCGCGGTGCGGATGGGCGTTGCGGTCGGTCGGCGGCCCGTGGGTCGCCCAGCGGGTGTGCCCCATCCCGGTCGTGGCACGCAGCGCAGCGGAGCCGTCCGATGCCGTGCCCGCCGTCCCGTCCGCGGGGAGCACCGCGACCAGGTTGTCGAGCGGCCCGGCCGCCCGGTGCACCTCGAGCCCGCCCGCGCCGTCCGCGATCGCGACCCCGGCGGAGTCGTACCCGCGGTACTCCAGGCGCCGCAGGCCGTTGACGAGAACCTCTTGGGCACCGCGCCGTCCGACGTATCCCACGATCCCGCACACGGGCCTCAGGGTAACGACGCGCCCTGTGGCCTCCTGGAGGCCCGGGCGGGTCACGTCAGGCCGCGACGGGGTACCTCCGCTAGGTTCCCGTGCCATGGCGAGCGTGATCGCACCGAAGGCCCTGGCGCCGAAGGCGGTGGTCGCCGAGCTGTCGCAGCCCGGCCCGCACCCCGTGCTGCGCGGTGAGCTGGCGCTCGTCGGGCTCCCGGGGGTGGTGTTCACCCCGGCCTCGGGCACCGCACTGCCCGCCGTCGCCTTCGGGCACGACTGGCTGCAGCCCGCGGCCCGCTACCTCGGGCTCCTGCGTCACCTCGCCTCCTGGGGCATCGTCGCGGCCGCGCCTGACACCCAGCGGGGCCCCGTCGGCTCCCACCGCGGGCTCGCCGGCGACCTGCGCACCGCGCTCGGCGTCGTCTCCGGTGTCCGTCTCGGCGGCACCGCCCGCGGCGCCGCGGTCAGCGTCGACCCGCACAAGCTCGGTGTCGCCGGGCACGGCATGGGCGCGGGCTCGGCCGTCCTCGCCGCCGCCGTCCCGGCCGCCGACACGCGCGTGCAGGAGGTCGGCGAGCCCTACTGGGAGGTCGGGCACGGCGTCGCGATCCAGGCGGTCGCCACGATCGCGCTCACCGACACCCGCCCGTCGGCCGTCGAGGCCGCCCGCGCGGTCCACCTGCCCGGCATGCACCTCGGGTTCGGCAAGGACCTCGTCTCGCCGCCCGCCGCCGGCGCGGAGCTGCTCGACAAGGCCTGGGCGGGCGAGTCGTCGCTGCGCACGGTGAAGAAGGCCACCCACCTCGGACTGCTCGAGGGCCGGCACTGGAGCGACGTCCTGCTCGACGGCAAGGGCGAGCCCGCGACGCGCACCCTCGTGCGCGCGCTGCTGACCGGGTTCCTGCTGCACCGCCTCGGCGGCGACGGCCGCTACGCCGCGGCGTTCGACGGCGTCGTCAAGGGGACGGAGGCCGGCTCGGGCTGAGCGGGTCGCCGCCGCCCGCCGCGAGCCGCTCCCGGACCCGGGCCCCGGCCTCGCGGCCGACGGCTCGGCTGCGGGCCGCCGCGGCCAGGAAGTGCCTCGTCCGCTCCTCGAGGTCGGCCGCCCAGGCGCGCAGCGGGCCCTCCACCGACGGGTCGGTCCGGACGGCGGCGAGCAGCGCGTCGACCTGCCCGGGGAGCAGCCCGCCCACCGGGTCGGTGGGACGCACCGCCGCCGCGCCGGCCGCGAGGTCGCGCACCGCGGCCGCCGTGCGCGCCGCGGCGACCTCGAAGACGTCGGCGGTGTCGCCGAGCTCGGAGACCAGGCCGTGGGCCGATCGCGCCAGCGCGGAGACCCGCTTCTGCACGGCGTCGGCCGACGGGCCCGCCCACGTGTCCCACAGCGGACCGAGGTCCTCGGCGGTGTCGACGTGCTGCCGGCGGACCAGGGTCGCGGCCTCGCGCAGGGCCTCGGCCTGCGCGGCGAGGGCGGCCGGCTCGGGCAGCTCGCGAGCCTCGGTGCCGGCGCGCCGGACCGTGGCCGGGTCGGTGTCGGGGCCCGCCGGGACACCGCGCCAGCGCGGGGGCAGCGCCGACCAGCGCGCGAGGTGCGTGGCCAGCACGCCGACCGCGGCGTCGACGGTGGTCAGCAGGGTCGCGCGGTCCGGCCCGGCGAGGTCGACCGGACCCGGCGCGGGCGCGAGCCGCAGCGGGCGCTCGGGGCGGTTCACCCGACCCTCAACCGGCGTGGCGCGGCACGCCTCGCGGTCCCGGACCGCTCGACCCGTCGGCGGGGTCGGCGTCGTCGGGACCGGTGGCGTCCGCGCCGGTGGCCGGGGTGCTCGGCACAGCCCCGGGATCGGCGGGCTGGTCGCGCTCCTCGCCGGCGGCCTGGAGGTGCTCGGCGAGGTCGCCGACCGCGCCGGCGTGGGCGCGCAGCAGGGCGACCGCGGACAACGAGGAGTCCGCACCCTGCTCCGCGCTGAGGCGGTCGGCGAGGCGGTGGAGGTCGCGCGCCCGGCCGGTGACGGCCTCGACGACCTCGGGGAGGTCGGGCTGGTCGGGCTGGACGGCGTCCTCGTCGGTGTCCCGCTCGTCGTCGCGTCCCTCGTGATCGAGATCGGCGAGGACCTGCTCGACGGGATCGTGGGGATCGTGGGGATCGAGGGAGCGAGCCGGGCCGTGAACGGGCGGGACCGAGTCCATCCGCGTCCTCCGCCTCCGGCCCGCGCCAGGCGCGGGACTGTGCCGACGTCCGCGTCCCGCGCTCCGGGCGCCGGGTCCGCGCGACCACCGTCAGGTTAACGCGTGGCAGCCCGCCGGTGGGCGGGAACCCGGTACCGGCACGCCCGGATACGCGACGGCGTCGGCGCAGGTCACCGACCGTGGTCGCACGGCGGCGCTGTGTCAGCGGACGGTGGAGACGAGCCCCGCGAGCCGGTCGGCGACCTCGCCCGCGACCACCTGCGTGGGCGCCTCGACCATCACGCGCACGAGCTGCTCGGTGCCCGAGGGACGCAGCAGCACCCGGCCCCGGCCGCCCAGCTCGGCCTCCGCGGCCGCGACGGCGTCGGCGACCTCGGGCGACGAGCCCACCGCGGCCTTGTCGGCGACCGGCACGTTGACCAGCACCTGGGGCAGCCGCGTCATCACCGCGGCGAGGTCGGCGAGGGTCCGCCCGCTCTGCGCCATGCGCGCCATGAGCCGCAGCGCGGTCAGCAGGCCGTCGCCGGTGGTGGCGTGCGTCGGGAGCACCACGTGGCCCGACTGCTCGCCGCCCAACGCGAACCCGCCGGCGCGCAGCTCCTCGAGCACGTAGCGGTCGCCGACCGCGGTGGTGCGCAGGGTGACCCCGGCGTCGGCCATCGCGAGGTGCAGGCCGAGGTTGCTCATCACGGTGACGACCAGCGTCGCGTCGGTGAGCTCGCCGCGCTCGAGCAGGTCGAGGGCGAGGATCGCGAGGATCTGGTCGCCGTCGACGACGCTGCCGTCGGCGGCGACCGCGAGGCAGCGGTCGGCGTCGCCGTCGTGGGCGACGCCCAGGTCGGCGCCCTCGGCGACCACGGTCCGGGCCAGCGCGTCGATGTGGGTGGATCCGACGCCGTCGTTGATGTTCCAGCCGTCGGGCTCGGCGTGCAGCGCGGTCACCCGCGCGCCCGCCGCGGCGTACGCGCCGGGCGCGGCGGTCGACGCGGCGCCGTGCGCACAGTCCACGACGACGTGCAGGCCCGCCAGCGGCGTCGGGGTCGCCGACGCGAGGTGCTCGACGTAGCGGTCGAGCGCGTTCGGCAGGTCGCGCACCCGGCCGATGTCGTGGCCGGTGGGCCGGGGGCCGGGGCTGCCCGCGCCGTCGACGCGCGCCCCGATCGCGTCCTCGACGGCGTCGGGCAGCTTGTGCCCGCCGGCAGCGAAGAGCTTGATGCCGTTGTCGGGCATCGGGTTGTGCGACGCGGAGATCATCACGCCGAGGTCGGCGTCGAAGGCGTCGGTGAGGAACGCGACCGCCGGCGTCGGCAGCACACCGACGCGCAGCACGTCCGCCCCGGCGGCGGCGAGGCCCGCGGTGACCGCGGCCTCGAGCATCTCGCCGCTGGCCCGCGGGTCGCGGCCGACGACCGCGACGGGGCGGTCCGCCGCGCCACGCCGACCCTCGGCGCGGGCGTGCTCGGCGAGCACGCCCACGGCCGCCGCGGAGACCGCGGTCGCCAGCTCGGGCGAGAGGTCGGCGTTGGCCAGGCCCCGGACACCGTCGGTGCCGAAGAGACGAGGAGCCGAGGCCGCCTGCGGGGCCGAGCCTCGCTCTCCTGTCGGCGTGCTGAGTTCGATGTCTCCCGCCATCAGCGCTTCGAGTACTGCGGAGCCTTCCGGGCCTTCTTCAGGCCGTACTTCTTGCGCTCCGTGGCCCGCGCGTCGCGGGTGAGGAAGCCTGCCTTCTTGAGGCCCGGGCGATCGTCGGGGTCGATCTCGACGAGAGCGCGCGCGAGACCGAGGCGCAGGGCGCCGGCCTGGCCCGACGTGCCACCGCCGGTGAGGGTGGCGTGGACGTCGAACTGCTCGGTGCGCTCGGTGACCACCAGGGGCTCGCGGATGAGCTGCTGGTGCACCTTGTTCGGAAAGTACTCCTCGAACGCCTTGCCGTTGCAGACGATGCGCCCGGTACCGGAGACGAGGCGCACGCGGACGATGGCCTCCTTGCGGCGGCCGACCGTCTGGACGGGGCGGTCGATGCCGGCGAACACCGCGGCCGCCGTCGCACCGAAGACGTCGGCGTCCTCGTCGGCGTCCTCGTCGGCGTCGGAGCTCACGACGTCGGCGACGACCTCGTCGTCTCCCGGCTCGTCGGTGGCGGACGCCGGGGTGCCGCCGACGGCGCCCTCGGGGAGGTCCGCGGCTTCCGCGAGCGTCTGCGCCGCGTCGTTGTCGGCGACCTCGGGCAGGTCGGTCGGGTCGTCAGGGGTGGTCACTGGCTCACCTGTCGAATCTCGTACGGCACCGGCTTCTGCGCGGCGTGGGGGTGCTCGGGGCCCGCGTAGACCTTGAGCTTGCTGCCCATCGCCCGGCCCAGCCGGTTCTTCGGGAGCATGCCCTTGATGGCCTTCTCGACCAGCCGCGCCGGGAAGCGCTCCAGCTCCTCGCCCACCGTGCGGGCCTTGAGCCCGCCCGGGTAGCCACTGTGGTGGTAGACGAAGCGGTCGTCGCGCTTGCCGCCCGTGAGGGCGATCTTCTCGGCGTTCACGATGATCACGAAGTCGCCGGTGTCGACGTGCGGGGCGTACGTGGGCTTGTGCTTGCCCCGCAGCAGCGTCGCGCTCTGGCTGGCCAGGCGTCCGAGCACGATGTCGGACGCGTCGATGACGTGCCAGGCGCGATCGATGTCGCCGGGCTTCGGACTGAACGTGCGCACGGAAGCTACCTCGTCACGGACGGCTGGGCGGGTCGGCACAGGGCCGGTGGGATCGAGCACTGTGGGTCAAGCACTATGGGGTCGAGCAGGCGCGGGACGTACACCGCGCAACGATCCTCCAGAGTACGCGTCCCCCCGCGGCCGACCTCGACCACCCCCTATCGGACGTCGGCGTCAGGCCCGGAACATCGCTCCGACGCCCGACTCGGTCTCCATGTACTGCTGGGTGGCCTGGTCGGTGCGCGCGCGGATCTGCGCGAGCAGCTCCTTCAGATCGTTCCACGCCGTGTCGATCTGCTGCTGTTGCTGCCGGTAGAAGTCGGACGACGCGCCGTCCCACACGGACAGCTGGCCCACCGCGGTGCGCACGTCCGCGAGCTGCGCCTCGATGCCCGCGTGCGTGGTGTTGATGTCCTGGCTGGCCTGTTGCAGCGCGCCGAAGCGGACCTTGATGTTGGGGCTGGTCATGGTGTCCTCGTCTCTCCTCGTTCTCTCCGTGTCTCTGTGTCTCTGTGTCGCTGTGTCGCTGTGTCTCTCCGTGTCGCCCCGGTCCGCGGGAGCGGTCAGCCGAGGGCGTTCGTGATCGCCCCGCCACCCGGGCCGCCCGGGCCGCCCGCACCGCCGCCACTGCCGCCGTCACCGAGGACGTTGAGCAACCCGGCCGCGTCGGCCTCGCTCGCGTCGTAGCGGCCGGCGCCGGACCGCACCCGCTCGGCGATGCCGAGCAGCGCGTCGTTGATGCGCTTCGCGTCGGTCTGCCAGCGGGCCATCGTCCCCTGGAACGCGTTGGAGCCCTGGCCCTGCCAGTCGGCGACCAGGGGCTCGAGCCGCCCCTGGAGCGACCGGAGCTGGCCCTGCAGATCGCCGTTGATGGTCTCCAGCCGGTTGGCCACGTCGACCATGACGCCGGTCTGGGTCCCGAATCCTCCTGCCACGCCACATCTCCTCTCCTCGCGGAGCCCGCGGGCCCCGTGTGCTCGTGACGGATCGAGCATGACGATCGCGCCGCGGGCGTGGTGGCCGTTCGGGAGAAGTCGCGAGAAGTCGCCTCAGCCGGTGGGTTCGAGCGTCTCGACGACCTGCTCGCACGCGGCGAGGACGCGACGCTCGTCGGCGGCGTCGACGCCGTGGCGGCAGCCGACGCTGACCATCGACGGCGCGGACACCACGACGAACCAGTCGACGCGGACGCCGGGCGCGGGGTCCTGGCGGTACCGGGCCACCTCGCGGCCGCCGAACTCGGCGCGCGCCTCGTAGCCCGACACCGGGTCGCCGCCGGCCCGCGCGGCCTCGTACTGCCCGGCGAGCTGGGCGCGGGCGCGCTCGGGGTCCGCCGCGCTCGCGGCGTCGAGCGGGTTCTCCTGGACCGCGACGAGGTCGGCGCCGCGCGGTGCGCCCGCGGGACGCAGCAGCAGGCGCCGGGCCCCGGGGTCGCCGCCGGCCTGCACCCAGCCGATCGGCGCGACGAACGTCTGCCCGCCGACGACCATCCCGGTGCCCGACGGGCCCCGCAGCGCCCGGACCCCGAGCACGACGACGGTGACCAGCGCGACGACCGCCAGCAGGGCGACGATCACTGCGCCGACGCCGACCCGTCCGTGGGTCGGTGCGGGGCGGCGGGCGGGGAGGTTCCGGCGGGCGGGCAGCCGGCGCGGCTCGTCCTCCACCGGCTCGACCAGGTCGGTGTCGTCGACCGGCTCCGCGGGGGCGGTGGCCTCCTCGGGTGGCTCGACGCGGCGCACCGGCACCTGCACGTCCGTGCGCTCCGACGAGGTCGGGGTGAGCCAGGCGGGGTCGCCGGACAGATCCTCGGTCGGGTCCGTCTCGCCGGGGGACGGGGCGGGCGGGAACTCGACCGTCGGCGGATCCAGCAGCGGCCCGGACCGGAGCCCCCCGGCGGCGAGGGCCCCGACGGCCGCCGGGGCGGAGCGCGGCGCGGGGATCCCACCCCGCCGCGACGCCGCGTCCTCGCGCGCCACCACCAACGCCCCGTGTGCGACGACCGACCGCGGCTCGGGCGCGACGGTCGCGGGCACGCCGAGCTCGCGGTGCACGAGCGCGGCGAGCAGCGGGATCCGGGCGCCGCCGCCGGTCACCCGGACGCCGTCGAGGTGCTCGGGGCCGGTGCCGGCGTCGGCGAGGGTGTCGGCGAGCAGGTCGACCACGCCGCGCAGCGCCGGGCGCAGGACCTCGGCGAGCTCGCCGCGCGACAGCCACGCCGCGGTGACGCGCCCGGGCAGCGGGACCGCCGCTTGCTCGGCGTCCGAGAGCTGCTCCTTCGCCGCCCGCACGTCGTCGAGCAGCACCTGGCGGTGGCGCCGGTCGGCGAGCGTCGTGCCGGCGACCACCTCCCGCACGCGGTCGGCGCCGGCGAGCTCCTCCGGGTCGTCGTGCAGCGACCCCAGCAGGTGCCCGAGCAGCAGCTCGTCGGCGTCGTCACCCCCGAACCGGGTGTCGTCGCGCCGGGCGAGCACCCGCGCGTCCCCGCAGCGGCCGGCCACGGGCGCCAGCACGGCCGCCGACGCCCCGCGCGCGCCGAGGTCGAGCACCGCGAGCGGGCGGGGGCGCGCCGTGCCCCGCGGGCGCATCCACCCGGCGTGGGCGGCCGCGGCCACCGGTTCCTCGACCAGCGTGAGGTCCTCGGCGAGCCCCGACCCGGCGCGGCGCAGCACCTCGCGGCGCCCGGTGTCCCAGCCCGCGGGGTGGGTGAGCACGAGGTGGCGGGGACGCCCGCCGCGCAGCAGGGGGCCCGCGCGGCCGAGGGCCTCGGCGAGCACCGCGCCCCAGGCCTCGGAGACCCCCACGACGCGGGTCCCGAGCAGCAGGTCGGGCTCGTCGACGCGCAGCCGGGGCGTCGGCTCGTAGCGCGACGGGTCGGTGGGCGCGCGGCGGCGCGCGGCGCCGCCGACGACGAGCGCGGTGCCGTCGGCGGGCGCGAAGACCGCGGCGAGGTCGAGCGGGAGGTCGGTGGGGTCGACGGCCTCGACCGACCGGTCGTCGGGGCCGGTGTCGACCGCCGCCGCCACCGTCGTCACCCCGAGGTCGATCGCGACGACCGGGCCGTCGCTCACGGGTCCCCCGGCGCGGCCGTGATCGGGGGATCCGGGTCCCGCCACCCCACCTGCACGAGGCGCTCGCCGTGGCGGCGCGAGA
Organism: Actinomycetospora sp. 2LY8.5; assembly: GCF_057180585.1. NCBI lineage: Bacteria > Bacillati > Actinomycetota > Actinomycetes > Pseudonocardiales > Pseudonocardiaceae > Actinomycetospora > Actinomycetospora sp. 2LY8.5. Next base: position 100,509 of record NZ_JBXUHE010000006.1, on the reverse strand, counting down.
CCAGCCAGCCACGTCCCGGCGGCTGCGGGCCCGGCCGCACGGTGCCGAGCAGGACGCCCTCGTCCCGGCTGCCGCTCATGACGATCCCGGGCGAGCCGAGCTCCCGCAGCCGGGCGAGCACCGGTTCGAACTGCGCCCGGGCCGCGCCGCCCGCGCGCCGCGCGACGACGAGGTGCAGGCCGACGTCGCGGGCCTGGGGCAGCAGGTCGAGCAGAGCGGCGAGGGGGTTGGTGGCGGCGCCGGCGACGAGGTCGTAGTCGTCGACCAGGACGAACACGTCCGGCCCGGTCCACCACGACCGCGCGCGCAGCTGCTCGGGGGTGACGTCCGGTCCGGGCAGGCGCCGCTGCAGTGAGCCGAGCAGCTCGGTCATCGCCTCGGTGAGCGCCTGCGCCGAGGAGGTGTAGGAGATGAGGTGGTCGCTCGCGACCGCGCCGAGCAACGAGCGGCGGTAGTCGACGATCATCAGGCGGGCCTGCTCGGGCCGGTAGCGGGTGACGATCTGGTGGGCGAACCCGCGCAGCAGCGCCGTCTTGCCCGACTCCGCGTCGGCGTAGCAGACGAAGTGCGGGTCGGCGGCCACGTCGAGCAGCACCGGGGCGAGCCGTTCCTCCGAGAGCCCGAGCGGCAGCAGGTGCGGCGCGCCCTCGTCCGGCCCGGGCAGCGCCTCGACCCCGACGCGCTCGGGCAGCAGCCGGACCCGCGGAGCCCCGGTGCCGCTCCAGGCGGCCGCGACGCGGGCGACGAGCTCCCCGGTCGCGCGCCCGAGGTCCTCGGTGTCGGCGACGCCGTCGAGGCGCGGCAGCGCGGTCAGCACGTGCAGCTTCTCCCGCGACAGCCCGCGGCCCGGGCGCCCGGCGGGCACGACCGCGGCGACCCGACGGTCGACCTCGGACTCCGAGGGGTCGCCGAGCCGCAGCTCGAACCGGGTGCCGAGCAGGTCCTTGAGCGCCGGGCGCAGCTCGGCCCACCGGCTGGCCGTGATGACGACGTGCACCCCGTACGACAGCCCCGCGGTGGCCAGCGAGATCACCGTCTGCTCGAGCGCCTCGTGCTCGCTGCGGAACGCGTGCCAGCCGTCGACGACGAGGAAGACGTCACCGAGCATGTCGCTGCCGCCCGTGCCGTGGGCGAGCTCGCCGCGGCGCCGGAGGAGGTCGTCGAACTCCCCTGTCGGCGTGCTCCCCTCGTGGCTCCGTCTGCGGCGGGCGCGCAGATCGGCCATCGACTCGAGCCCCACCTCGCGGAACCAGCGCTCGCGGCCGGCGAGCAGCGCGGCGACCTCGGCGACGGTGCGGCGCACGAGATCGGGCTCGCCGCGTCCGGCCACGGACCCGACGTGGGGCAGTCCGGCGAGGCCGGCGAGCGTGCCGCCGCCGAGGTCGACGGCGTAGAACTGCACCTCGGCCGGGGTGTGCGTCAGCGCCGCCGCGGCCACGAGCGTGCGCAGCAGCGTCGACTTGCCCGACTGCGGCCCGCCCGCCACGACGACGTGCCCCGCGGCCCCCGCGAGCTCGGCCCACAGCACGTCACGGCGCTGGTCGTAGGGCCGGTCGACGATCCCGACCGGCACCGCGAGCGCGCCGTTGGCGGGGAAGCCGGGCGCAGTCAGCCCCCGGTCGGGCGTCGCGGTCAGCGGCGGCAGCAGCGCGTCGAGGGTGGCCGGGTCGGCCAGCGGCGGGAGCCACACCTCGTGCGCGGGCGGCCCCTGCCCGCGCAGGCGTTCGACGACGACGTCGAGCACGGAGGGGGTCCCACCACGGGGACCGATCACGGCGGGCGGTCCACCGGACGGGACGTGCCCGTTGCCGTCGGGCACCGTCGGCGCCGCCGGCTCCACCCACCGCGCCGAGAACGGCCGCGGGCGCATCTCGCGGGGCAGCGGGGACTCGTCGGGCACGACGCGCCCCACGGCGCGGTGGGGCGCCGACACGTAGCCCGCCTTGAAACGGATCATGGTCGACGACTCGACCTTGAGGTAGCCCGACCCGGGCACTGCCGGCAGCTCGGCGGCGTCCGGGACGCCGAGCACCGCGCGGGAGTCCGACGCCGAGAACGTCTTGAGCCCGATCCGGTAGGACAGGTGCGAGTCGAGGCCCCGCAGCCGGCCCTCCTCGAGACGCTGCGAGGCCAGCAGCAGGTGGATCTGCAGCGAGCGGCCCAGCCGCCCGATCGCGACGAACAGCTCGGCGAAGTCGGGCTTCTGGCTCAGCAGCTCGGAGAACTCGTCGACGACGACGAACAGCGTCGGCAGCGGTTCCAGCGCGGCACCGTTCTCCCGCGCGCGCTCGTACTCGGTGACTCCTGCGAGGTTGCCCGCGGCGCGGAGCATCTCCTGGCGACGCTGCATCTCTCCGGCCAGCGCGTCGTGCATGCGGTCGACGAGGCTCAGGTCGTCGGCGAGGTTGGTGATCACCGCGGCGACGTGCGGCGCCGGGGCGAGTCCCGCGAACGTCGCGCCGCCCTTGAAGTCGACGAGCACGAGGTTGAGCGTCTCGGACGAGTGCGTGGTGATCAGGCCCAGGACCAGCGTCCGCAGGAGCTCCGACTTGCCGCTGCCGGTGGCGCCGACGCACAGCCCGTGGGGGCCCATGCCCTCCTGCGCGGCCTCCTTGATGTCGAGGTCGACGGGCTCGCCGTCCGCCGAGACCCCGAACGGCACGCGCAGGCGGTCGCGCAGCGGGCGCGGGCGCCAGGAGGCGGTGACGTCGAAGGTGTCCGGCTCGCCGTCGACGCCGAGCAGCTCGAGGATCCCGGGGCTGGTCAGCAGCGGCTCTTCGTCACCGCCACCCACCGCGGGCGTGCGGCACGGCGCCAGCCGCCGGGCCAGCGCCTCGGCCTCCGCGGCGCCCAGGGCGTCGGGGCGTCCGAACCACTCGACGCCCTGGCGCCCGACCGCCCCGATCCGCCCGTCACCGTCCAGGTCCAGGACGAGCCCGAGCCCGCGCCGCGACGTCAGCGTGCCGAGCGTGTCGGACAGGTCGATCAGCGTGACGGCGGACAAGCCCTCCTCGAGGAGGATCTGCTCGGACCCGAGGACCTCCGCGTCCTCGAGGACGACGACGACGTGGCGCGTGTCCGCCGCCGGCGCGGCGCCGCGGGTGAACCGCCCCCGCCCGGCCAGCTCCGGCGCCAGCCACGACTCCACGCCGGCCAGCGAGGACGTCACCATCCGCACCGGCCCCGCCCCGTCGGACAGGCGCGGGTGCGCGACGTGGGGCAGCCACTTGACCCACTCCCACTCCGCGCGCGCCGGGCCCGTCGCCGCGACGGCGACGACGAGGTCGTCGGGGCTGTGGAAGGTGACCAGCTGCGCCACGAGCGCCCGCACCAGGCCCCGGCGGGCCTCCACGTCGCCCCCGGCGACCGCCACCGAGGCGAACGCGCGCAGCGACACCGCGGTCGGCAGGTCCGGGACGATCGAGTGGGTGCGCACGAACCGGCGCAGCGCGACGGTGGCGACGGGCTCCAGGTCGTCGACCGGGCCGGTCTGGGGCGGCACGAGCGCCGTGGCGAGGCGCTGCGAGCCGCGCCCGACGCGCACGTGGGCGAAGTCCGGGTCCGACGGCCGGCGCTCCCACATCCGCGCCCCCCGGGCCAGGCCCACGAGCGCCGAGGGATCGGGATGCGTCCACTCGAGGGCCCGGCGCTGCTCGACCGCGGTCTCGCGGGCCCGCCGGCGCATCTGCGCCAGATAGCGCAGGTAGTCCTTGCGGTCCTCGTCGGACTCGGCCCGCCGCTGCGCCCCGCCCCGCGTCACGCCGCCCGCGACCATGCCCAGCGTCGAGAGCGCGAACATCCCGCCGAAGAGCCACGAGGTCGGGTTGTCGACGCCGATGACGACGATGAACCCGAGTGAGCCGACCACCATGAGCAGCGGCAACACCCGCAGCAGCGGCGAGGTGGGCGTCGCTCGGGGGATCTCCGGCGGCGCCTCGAGGTGGACCTCGCCGGAGGGGACCTCGGGCGGGGACTGGCGCGCGGCGCGCCGGAAGACCCGTGTGCCCACCGCCCGTCCCCCGTTCCTGGAGATCGCACCACCCGCCCCGACGGTGCGGCCATACTAGGGAGCCGCGGCCCGCGCCGGGTCCGTCTCGACGAACCGCCCGAAGATCACGAACAGATCCCCGAGCAGATCCCCGAGCGGGGAGGAGCGCATGACAGGCACCGCCCGGACGAGCCGGAACGCGGCGCTGCCCGGGACCCGCACGTCGCCGTCGCTGCCGGCCGGATCGGGTGCGGTGGCCGCGGCGAGCCGGGTGTCGGTCCTCGCGCCGCGCACCCGCGTCGACGTCGCGGTGCCGCCGGACGTGCCGCTCGCCGACCTCCTGCCCGTCCTGCTGGACATGACCGGCGAGTCGGGATCGGGGGGGCGCGGGTCCGGCGGGTGGACGCTCGCGCCGCTGGGCCAGGGTCCGGTCGACCCCGCGCGCACGCTGGCCTCCCTCGGTGTCCTCGACGGCGACCAGCTCGTGCTGCGCCGCCGTGCCGACGCCGCCCCGCCGCCGTTGTTCGACGACGTCGTCGACGCCGTCGCCGAGGCGACACCGGCAAGCTACCGGGCGTGGGGGCCCGCGATCGCGCGAGTGCTCGGGCTGTGCGGGCTCGCGCTCGGTCTCGCCGGCGCGGTGCTCGCCCTGGTCGTGGTCGGGCGCGCGCCGGGCACCGCGGGCGGGCTCGGCACCGCGGCCGTCGCGGGGGTCGCCGCCCTCCTCGCGCTCGCCTTCGCGGCCGTCTGCACCCGGGTGCTCGACGAGACGGGTGCGGGCTCGGTGCTCGCGCTCGGCGCGGTGGCGCTGGCCGCGGTCGCGGGCGTCGCGGCGGTGCCGTGGAGCACGCCCGGGCCCTTGACCGCCACGTCCGGTGCGCCCCAGCTGCTGCTCGGCGCCGCCCTCGCCGCGGCCGTGGCCGCGGTCTGCCTACTCGCGCTGGGACGGGCCGGGCGCACCGGGGTCGCCGCGCTGCTCGGAGCGCTCACCGCCGCCGTGCTGCTCGTCGTCGCCGCGGGTGTCGCGACGGTCGTGGACGCGGGCGACGCCGCCGGGGTCGCGGCCGGGGTCGGCGCGCTGGCGCTCCTCGCGTCGGCGCTGCTGCCCCGCACGGGCATCGCGCTCGCCCGCCTCCCGCTCCCCCGCGTGCCGGGGTCGGCCGAGGAGCTCGCCGACGACCCCGGTGTCGCCGAGCACGCCGACATCGAACGCCGCGCCGACCGCGCCCACGCCGCGCTGTCGGGCCTGGTCGTGGGGTGCGGGGTCGTCACCGCCGGGGCGGTCACGGTGCTGGCGCTCGCCCCGGTCACCGGATGGCGAGGCATCGCCGGCTGGGTCCTCGCGGTGCTGCTCACCATCCTGCTGGGGCTGCGCTCGCGCACCTACGCCAACGGCGTGCAGGCGGTCGCGCTGCTCGCGTGCGCGCTGCTCGCCGCGGCCGGGCTGCTCATCGGCTGGCTGCTCGCCGCGCCGGCGCTCGTGGCGGTGCTCGCCGTGCCCGTCGTGTCGCTCGCGGCCGGGGCGGGCGCGCTGGCCCTCGGCGTCGTGGTGCCCCGGCGGCGGTTCTCGCCGGTCGCGCGGCGGGCGGTCGACATCGCCGAGGCGATCGGCATCGCCGCGGTGCTGCCGGTGGCGCTCGCGGTCATGGACCTCTACACGGCGATGCGGCTGCTGTGATCTCCCGCGTCGGAGCGGCCGTGCTCAGCGTCGCGCTGCTCGGGGCCCCGCCTGCCGCCGCCTCGACCGCGCCGGTCCCGCCCGCGCCCGACCCCGCCGCCCTCGCCGCGCTCGACCCGGCCCCCGACGGCGTCCCCGGCGCGCGACGCCTCGCGCCCTGCCCCGCGGCGATCCCGCCGGCGCCGTCGGGGTTCGGCATCGGCGACCTCCCGCCCGGCCCGGACCCGGCCGCCGCGTGGACCGACGGCCGCGGCGAGGGGCAGACCGTCGCCGTGATCGACACCGGTGTCGCCGCGCACCCACGGCTCGGCCCCCGCGTGGTCGACGGGGGCGACTTCGTAGCGGGCTCCGACGGCCGCGACGACTGCGACGGGCACGGCACGGCGGTCGCCGGGGTGCTCGCCGCCGACGCCGCCCCGGGCGACCTGCTCGTCGGCGTCGCGCCCGGCGTGCGGGTGCTCGCGGTGCGGCAGACCAGCGCGTTCCACGGCGCCGGTGACGTCACCACGCTCGCCCGGGCGGTCCGCCACGCCGCCGACACCCCCGGCGTCGGGGTGCTCTCGATCGCCCTCGCCGCGTGCCGCACCCCGGACCAGGTCGCCGACCCCGCCGACGCACCCGCGCTGGGTGCCCTGCGCGCCGCGGTGCGCGACGCTGTCGACCGGGGCGTGGTCGTCGTCGCCGCCGCGGGCAACACGGGGCCCGGGTGCGCGCCGAACACCGGCGCCGACGTGCGGAGCATCCCGGTGCCGGCCTGGTTCGGCGACGACGTGCTCGCGGTCGGCGCGGTGGACGACGCCGGCGCGCCCGACCCGTCGTCGCTCGCGGGGCCGTGGGTCGACCTCGCCGCGCCCGGCCGCGCCCCGGCGTCGCTGGCGGCCCGCGGCGACGGGCTGACCACCGGGCTCACCGCCCCCGACGGCACCACCGCGCCCCTGGTCGGCACGAGCTTCGCCGCGGCGCGGGTCGCCGGGGCAGCGGCGCTGCTGCGCGCCCGTTCGCCGGAGACGCCGGCGCGCGAGATCGCGGCGGCGCTGGTCCGCTCCGCGTCGCCGACGCCCGGGCTCGTCCCTGGCGCCCGCGACGACGCCGTCGGCTACGGCGTGCTCGACGCGGCCGCCGCCGTGCGCGGTGGCCCGCCGCGTACCGGGCCCGAGGTGCGGCCCGCGCCCGCGAGGGCGCCCGTGCCGAGCACCTCGCCGGTCGGATGGATCGCGGGCGGCGCTGCTCTGGTGGTGGCGGCGGCCCTCGTCGCCCGGCGCCGAAGGGCCGCGCGATGACCCTGCTGACCGCGCACCGCCGGCCGCCCGGACCCTCGCTGGGCCGGATCCCGCTCGTCGGCATCGTCGTGGTCGAGGTCGGGCTCGCGATCGCCGTGGCGCTGGTGGCGGTCGACCGTCGGTTGCTGCCGCTGGCCGGGGTCGTGCTGTCCGCGGGCCTGCTCGTCGGGCTGCTGCGGGTCCGGCGGCGGTGGCTCGTGCACTGGATCGGGCTGGCGCTGCGCTTCCGGGTGCGGGTCCGCGAGCGGGAGCCCGAGCAGGCCGTCGACGACATCGACCCGCGCCTGCGCACGTTGCGTCTGCTGGCCGGCGACCTCACCGTCGCCCGCGCGCGCGACCACGACGGGCGCGAGGTGGGCCTGGTCGGGCACGGCGGCGGGTGGAGCGCGGTGCTGGCGCTCGACCCGGCGGGCGGGGACGGTGCCGGGGGCCTGGTTCCGGACGATCGGGCGTCGTTCCCGCTGGCGGCGATCGCCGGGTGCCTGGCCGACCGGGGCGTGGTGCTCGACGCCGTGAGCGCGCTGTGGCACTGCCGCCCCGTGCGCGACGACAGCCCGGCGGCCGAGGCCTACCGCGAGGTGCTGGGAAGCCTGCCGGCCCTGGCGCGACGCGAGGCGTGGCTCGTCGTGCGGCTCGACCCGGCGCGCTGCCCCGACGCGGTCGCCGAGCGCGGCGGCAGCGTCCTCGGCGCCCACCGGGCCGTGGTGGGGGCGCTCGCGCGGATCGGACGGGTGCTGGCCGACCACGGCACTCCCGTCCGCCCGCTCGCCGCCGACGAGGTCCTCGACGCCGCGACGGACGCTGCCGACACGGGGGGCGAGAGTCCCCGGTTCGTCGAGCACTGGAAGGCCGTCGTCGTCGGCGAGGTCGGGCACGCGGCGTACGCCGTCACGGGCTGGCCCGCCGGAGCGGAGCGCCTCACCGGCCTCACCGCCACCGCAGGCCGGACGTGCACGCTCGCGCTCACCCTGGAGCCCGATCCGCGGTCCGGCGGTGCCGTCGGGCTCCGCGGCACCGTGCGCCTCACCGCCGACACCCCCGACGCGCTCGAGGAGTCCGGCCGCGAGCTCGTCGCCCGCGGGCGCGCACTCGGGGTCGCCCTGGACGCGCTCGACGGTCAGCACGCCGCCGGGCTCGCGGCCACGCTCCCGCTGGGGGCCCAGTCGTGACCGAGCCCCCCGGCGCGCTCGGCCGCACGGCCCCGACCCGCGCCGACCCCGAGCTCGCGCCGACGTTCTCGGTGCCGCCCGCCCTCGTCGACACGTTGGGTCCCCCCGTGCGTCCCGCGGGGGTGGTGCTCGGCGCCGACCGGGACGGCGAGCCGGTGGCCGTGAGCCTCGTCCGGCCCACCCCGACACGGGCCGTGCTGCTCGGCGGGCTCTACCTCGCCCGGCAGGTCACCCTGCGCACGGTCGGGACGGGGACCAGCGCGGTCGTCGTCACCGGGCGCCCGCCCGTGTGGGAGGCGGTGCGGGACGCCGCCGACGACCGCGTCCGTGTCGTCGGCGAACCCCCCGCCGACCTCGCGGTGCCCGACGGCGACCCGCTGCTCGTCGTCCACGACCGCGGCGCGACCGCCCGGGGCCCGGAGTCGGCGCGACGGCCGCGGCAGACGACGCTCGTCGTGCTGCCCTCCCTCGTCCCCGCGGTCTCCGATCTCGCCGACGACGCGGACCTCGTCCTCATCCAGCGGCTCCCGCCGCACGAGGCCGAGCTCGCCGGGCGGCTCTGGCGCCTGTCCCCGGCGATGACCGAGACCCTGCGCACCCTGCCCGACCGGGGCGTCGTCCTCCTCGGCCGCAACCTGTGGCGACGCGTCGACCTCGTCACCGGCCCGCAGGAGACGGCGATCCTCGGTCCGGTCCGCCGCGGCGACTAGGGTGATCGGGGTCACCACGTCACGGGGAGCCGCCATGCCCGAGACCACCTTCACGCCCGTCCTGACGCTCTCGGACCTACGCGACCGCACGATGACCGCCGTGATGGCGGGCGGGCAGCGCGTGCTGCTGGTGCACGTCGACGGCGAGGTCCGGGCGTACGACAACCGCTGCCCGCACCGCGCGTGGCCGCTCGAGCGCGGCAGCATCTCGAACAGCGTCCTGACCTGCGCCAACCATCGCTACACGTTCGACGTCGCCACGGGCCGCGGGCTCGACCCGGGTGGCTGCGACCTGGTCGCCCACCCCTGCCGCGTCGAGGCGGACGGCACGATCGCGGTCGCCGTCCCTTGACCTCGACCTTGCTCGAGGTCGGACGCTCGGTCGCATGAGCATCGAGCTGAACCACACCATCGTCGAGTCCCCGGACCCGGACGCCGGCGCGGCGTTCCTCGCCGAGGTCCTCGGGCTGCCCGCGCCGTACCACTTCGGTCCCTTCACGGTCGTCGAGGTCGCCCACGGCACGAGCCTCGACTTCATGACCGTGGCCGCACCGCATCCCCAGCACTACGCCTTCCTCGTCCCGGACGAGGAGTTCGGGGTGATCGCGGGGCGGTTGCGCGACCGCGGCGTGCCGACGTTCGCCGACCCGGGTCACCGCCGGCCGGGGCACAACACCAACGACGGCGGCCAGGGCGCCTACTTCGACTCTCCCGAGGGCCACAACCTCGAGATCCTCACCCGCCCCTACGGCAGCGGCTCCTGACCGATCGCCCGCGTGAGCGCGTGGCGTTACGGACGTTGAGTGTCTGCGACGCCACGTCGCTGACACGTCTCAGTGCTCGTCGCGGCGGCGGCGGGTCGCGGCGGCGCGGGCGGCGAGGTCGGCGTCGTCGGGATAGTCGACCCCGACGAGGCGCAGGCCCCGGGCGGCGACGACCGTGACCTCGCTCGAGCGTTCGCGCGCCGCGAGCAGGTCCCCGGGCCACGAGACCGGGCGCCGGCCCTCGCCGACGGCGAGCAGCGCGCCCACCACCGAGCGGACCATCGAGTGGCAGAACGCGTCGGCGGACACGCGCGCGGCGAGGACATCGGTCTCGTCGGGCTCGCGGGTCCACTCCAGGTGCTGGAGCTCCCGCACGGTCGTCGCGCCGGCGCGCGGGCGGCAGTAGGCGGCGAAGTCGTGCTCGCCGAGCAGGCCCCGGCCGGCCTCGTTCATCGCGTCGACGTCGAGCGGGCGCGGCCAGCGCAGGGTGTCGCGGGCGCGCAACGGTTCGGGGCCCCAGGGAGCCGTGCTGACGCGGTAGAGGTAGTGGCGCCGGAACGCCGAGAAGCGCGCGTCGAACCCGTCCGGCGCCGGAACCACGGATCGGACCCTGACATCCGGTGGCAGCATTCGCGCCAGCCGGCCGACGAGCCCCGGGTGCATCGCCACCGTCTCCGGCAGGTCGACGTGGCAGACCTGCGCGTCGGCGTGCACCCCGGCGTCGGTGCGGCCCGCGACGGTCAGCGCGACGGGCACCCGCCAGGTCGTCGCCAGCGTGTCCTCGAGGACGCCCTGGACCGTGCGCAGGCCCGGCTGGCGCGCCCAGCCGGAGAAGTCGGTGCCGTCATAGGCCAGGTCGAGCCGGAAACGACGCACGGGCACCGCGAGCCCGCTCCCGGCGTCGGGAGCGGGCTCGCGGCGGGACACGGAGCGATCAGACCAGCACCCCGATGGGGGAGCTGGACCCGGAGTGGTGCTGTCGGTCAGGACTTGTCGTCCGTCGTGCCCTTGGACGACCCGGACGACTCGGACGACCCGGACGAGTCGTCCGTGGGGTCGAGACCGGCGTTGGCCGCCGCGTTCTCGGCCATCTCCTCGGGGACCTCATCGGTCGAGTCGGTCGAGCCGGTCGAGCCGGTGGTCTCCTGCGACGAGGTGTCCTCCGAGACGTTCTCCTCGGAGGTCTCCTCCGCCGCCGCGATCGTCGCCGCGGTCGCGGCCGCACCGGTGGCCGCCTCGCCGACCTCGGCGCCCGGGCCGGACGACGTCTGCGGCGCCGCGGCGGTGCGGGTGGCCTGCGAGGCCTCCGCCGACGCGGTCCGCTCGTTCACCAGCTCGATGACGGCCATGGGCGCGTTGTCACCCTTGCGGGGCAACGTCTTGATGATCCGCGTGTAGCCGCCGGGACGGTCCGCGAAGAACGGGCCGATCTCGGCCGTCAGGCGGTGCACGACGTCCTTGTCGCGGATCTGCTCCGCGATGAGACGACGGTTGTGCAGGCCGCCCTTCTTGGCCTTGGTGATCAGCCGCTCCGCGTACGGACGCAGGCGCTCGGCCTTGGCCCGCGTGGTGTGGATCCGCCCGTGGGTGAACAGCGACGTGGCCAGGTTGGCCAGCATCAGCTTCTGGTGGTCGGGGGAGCCCCCGAGCCGCGGGCCCTTGGTGGGCTGGGGCATGTCACTGCTCCTGTCTCGTGACGCCTTTCCTCCCCGGCCCCGCCCACGATCTGTGGGGCGGGCCGGGGAGGGGGCAGCACGTCAGAGTTGCTGGGTTGCTACAGCTGCTCGGTCTCGGCGTAGTCCTGGCCGTCGTCGTCCACGACCCCGTAGCCGCCGAAGCCGCCGTCGGAGCCGTAGGACTCGAAGCCCTCGGACGGGTAGTCGGCCGCCGCGGCCGAGGGGTCGAACCCGGGCGGGCTGTCCTTGAGCGCGAGGCCCAGCCCGGCCAGCTTCATCTTGACCTCGTCGATGGACTTCGCACCGAAGTTGCGGATGTCCAGCAGGTCGGCCTCCGACCGGCCGACGAGCTCGCCGACGGTGTGGATGCCCTCCCGCTTGAGGCAGTTGTAGGACCGGACCGTGAGGTCGAGGTCCTCGATGGGCATCGCGAACGCGGCGATCGAGTCGGCCTCGGCGGGCGAGGGCCCGATCTCGATGCCCTCGGCGTCGACGTTGAGCTCACGGGCCAGCCCGAAGAGCTCGACCAGCGTGCGACCGGCGGACGCGATGGCGTCGCGCGGGGTCATCGACGGCTTGGTCTCGACGTCGAGGATCAGCTTGTCGAAGTCGGTGCGCTGCTCGACGCGGGTCGCCTCGACCTTGTAGCTGACCTTGAGCACCGGCGAGTAGATCGAGTCGACCGGGATGCGGCCGATCTCGGCGCCGGAGGCCTTGTTCTGGGCGGCCGGGACGTACCCGCGGCCACGCTCGACGACCAGCTCAACCTCCAGGCGGCCCTGGTCGTTCAGGGTCGCGATGTGCAGGTCGGGGTTGTGCACGGTCACGCCGGCCGGCGGGACGATGTCGCCCGCCGTCACGGTGCCGGGGCCCTGCTTGCGCAGGTACATCGTGGCCGGCTCGTCCTCCTCGGAGCTCACGACGAGCTCCTTGAGGTTGAGGATGATGTCGGTGACGTCCTCCTTCACCCCGGGAACGGTGGTGAACTCGTGGAGGACCCCGTCGACACGGATGCTGGTCACGGCCGCGCCCGGGATGGACGACAGCAGCGTGCGACGCAGCGAGTTGCCGAGGGTGTAACCGAAGCCCGGCTCCAGCGGCTCGATGACGAACCGGGAACGGGTGTCGTCGATGGCGTCCTCGGACAGAGCGGGACGCTGAGAGATCAGCACGTGCGCGTTTCCTTCCGATGCGGCGTCCGCTATTTGACGCCGAACCCGACCCGGCCCGAGCAGGCTGCTCGGGCCGGGGTACTGCTGGTTACTTCGAGTAGAACTCGACGATGAGCTGCTCCTGGACCGGCGTGTCGATCTGCGACCGCTCCGGGAGCGAGTGGACGAACACCCGGAGCGAGTCCGGGACGACCTGCAGCCACCCCGGGACGGGGCGCTCGCCGAAGTTCTCCTTCGCCACCACGAGGGGCAGCATGTTCCGGGACTTCTCCCGGACGTCGATGATGTCGTACTGCGTCACCCGGTAGCTGGGGACGTCGACCTTCTGGCCGTTGACCAGGAAGTGGCCGTGCCCGACGAGCTGGCGGGCCTGACGACGGGTCTGCGCGAGGCCGGCCCGGTAGACGACCGAGTCGAGCCGCGACTCGAGGAGCTTGAGGAACTCGTCGCCGGTCTTGCCCTCGCGACGGTTCGCCTCCTCGTAGTAGGCGCGCATCTGCTTCTCGAGCAGGCCGTAGGTGAAGCGGGCCTTCTGCTTCTCCTGCAGCTGCAGCAGGTACTCGGACTCCTTGATGCGGATCCGGCCGTGCTGCCCCGGCGGGTACGGGCGACGCTCGAAGGACTTGTCCCCACCGATCAGGTCGACCTTGAGGCGGCGGGACTTGCGGGTGGCGGGGCCGGTGTAGCGGGCCATCGTGGTGTCTCCTCCCTGTTCCGGCCGGCCTAGACCCGGCGACGCTTCGGCGGACGGCAGCCGTTGTGCGGCTGCGGCGTGACGTCGGCGATGGTGCCGACCTCGAGGCCCGCGGCCTGCAGCGAACGGATGGCGGTCTCGCGGCCCGAGCCCGGGCCCTTCACGAAGACGTCGACCTTCTTCATCCCGTGCTCGGCGGCCTTGCGGGCACAGTTCTCCGCGGCCATCTGCGCGGCGAACGGCGTCGACTTGCGCGAGCCCTTGAAGCCCACGTGGCCGGCCGAGGCCCAGCTGATGACATTGCCGGTCGGGTCGGTGATCGAGACGATCGTGTTGTTGAACGTGCTCTTGATGTGCGCGTGGCCGTGGGAGACGTTCTTCTTCTCCCGGCGACGGACCTTCTTGGCCCCGGCCGCGCCCTGGCGAGTCCTGGGTGGCATCTCTTCTCTTCCGTTTCGAGGGGGTGGAGGGCGCGCCGACTACTTGCGCGCGGCCTTCTTCTTGCCGGCGACCGTCTTCTTGGGGCCCTTGCGCGAGCGGGCGTTGGTCTTCGTCCGCTGCCCGTGCACCGGCAGGTTGCGGCGGTGCCGCAGCCCCTGGTAGCTGCCGATCTCGACCTTGCGCCGGATGTCCGCCTGGACCTCACGGCGCAGGTCGCCCTCGACCCGGAAGTTGTTCTCGATGTACGCGCGCAGCGTGGCGGCGTCCGCGTCCGACAGGTCCTTCGACCGCAGGTCGAAGTCGATGCCGGTCTCGGTGAGGATCTCGCGGGCTCGGCTGCGGCCGATCCCGAAGATGTAGGTCAGCGCGATCTCCATCCGCTTCTCGCGGGGGAGATCGACGCCGGCGAGTCGTGCCATGGGGCGACGTGCTCCTCGTGTCGTCCGGGAGGTCTGGCTCCCCGCCCGTCCCGGGACCGTGACGGTCCGGGCCCCGGCCTCCCGTGCCGGGGGTGCTCCGCCGGGTCTGTGCCGACGTAGGTGCGGGGAGGTATCTGGAGAGTGCGGGCGCGTCGGCCCGCGGTGCCCTGGGCGGGCGCGTCAGCCCTGGCGCTGCTTGTGGCGCAGGTTGTCGCAGATGACCATGACCCGCCCGTGACGGCGGACCACCTGGCACTTCGCGCAGATGCGCTTGACGCTCGGCTGGACCTTCACGTCCTCTTCCTCGCTGCTGTCTGGATCACTTGTAGCGGTAGACGATCCGGCCGCGCGACAGGTCGTAGGGCGACAGCTCCACGACGACCTTGTCCTCGGGGAGGATCCGGATGTAGTGCTGACGCATCTTGCCGCTGATGTGCGCCAGGACCTTGTGCCCGTTCTCGAGCTCCACCCGGAACATCGCGTTGGGCAGGGGCTCGATGACCCGGCCCTCGACCTCGATGGCGCCGTCCTTCTTCGCCATGTCCTCCGCATTCCTATCGACGTACGCTGTCGTCCCGCGTTGCTCCCCCGCTCGGGAGCGGCGGAGCCGGTGGGACCGGAACGCGGCGTCTCGATGTCCGTGACGCACACGCGCGCGGGCACCGGCACGACACGCGCACCAGCCATCAAGTGTACGCGCGGCGTGTCGAGAGCCTCGTCACCGGGGGGTTATCACCGCCGGAAGGACCCATAGCCGAACGGCATCGGCGGCGCGAACCCGGCCCGCATCGCGAGCGCCTGCAGGGCGAGCACGACGCCCCAGGGCCCGGCGACCCAGAGCCACCAGGGTGTCACCGGCTCGCCCGACCCGACCGACACGGCCACCCAGATCACCAGGTTCACCACCGACACCGCCGCCCACACGGCGACGGCCGGGCGCAGTCGCGAGGGCACGCGACGAGGCGACGAGGCCGGCGGCGCCGCGACCGGCGAGGACGGCAGGTCCGCCGTCAACGGCTCCAGATCCGCGCGCAGTACCGCGCCGTGCGCCGCACGCACGCGCTCGTCGTACTCGGCGAGCGTCAGACGCCCCTCCGCGTGGGCCTGCGCCAGCACCGTCGCCACGTGCTCGCGCTCGGCGTCGGCCACCCGCATCTGCTCGGAAGCCACCACGACCACCCCGTCTCCCTCGGAACGGGTCCACGATAACAGCGAGCGGATAGTTCCGCTATCCGAAAGAGGTTGACGCGCCACCCGGGGCGCCGGCGCCACCGGCCCCGAAGCGAGGGTCACCCTCACTACGCCCCACGCACCCAGGGCGTCCCTCGCTCCCCTCGCCGCCGCCACCGGCGCCCGCGCAGAAGGAGCGCGGTCAGGACGCCGGTGCGGTGAGGACCCGGGGCCCGTCGTCGGTGACCGCGACCGAGTGCTCCCAGTGCGCGGCCCGGCTGCCGTCGGCGGTGACGACGGTCCAGCCGTCCTCGAGCTCCTCGGTCTCGTCGGTGCCCGCGGTGAGCATGGGCTCGATCGCGAGCACCATCCCGCTGCGCAGGCGCATCCCGGTGCCGGCCCGACCGACGTTCGGGACGAACGGTTCCATGTGCATCGACGTGCCGATGCCGTGCCCGCCGTAGTCGGCGACGATCCCGTACTCGCGGCCGTCCCCGTCGGCGCGACGGCGGGCCTCCTCCTCGACCGCGTGCCCGACGTCGCCGAGCCGGCCGCCCGGCACCAGCCGCGCGATCCCCGCCTCCATCGCCGACCGGCAGGCTGCGGACAGCATCACGTCGTCCGCGCGCTGGGTGCCGACCAGCAGCGTCACCGCCGCGTCACCGTGCCAGCCGTCGAGGATCGCGCCGCAGTCGATCGAGACCAGGTCGCCGTCGGCGAGCACGAGCTCGCGCGACGGGATGCCGTGCACGATCTGCTCGTTGACCGACGCGCAGATCGATGCCGGAAAGCCCTGGTACCCGAGGAACGAGGGCTCGGCGTCGGCCTCGCGGATCGTCGCCTCGGCGACCTCGTCGAGGTCGGCGGTGCTGACACCCGGCCTTGCGGCCTCGGTGACCGCGGCGAGCGCCGAGGCCACGACGAGACCGGCGGCACGCATCGCCTCGATCTGCCCGGGTGTCTTCATCTCCACGAGGCGCCCCCGCACACGGTCGGCGAGACCGCCGACCCCGGCGGAGACCGCCTCGGTGAGACCGGTCCGGCGGCGGCTCGGGTGGCCCACTCAGTCGTCGGGTTCGTCGGCCAGCGCATCGGTGGCGCGGTCGGTGATCTCGTCGACGGTGCCGACGGCATCGACCCGCACGGCGATGTCCTGGTAGTGCTCGATCAGCGGCTCGGTCTCCGAGCGGTAGACCTCCTGGCGGTGCCGGATGGTCTCCTCGGTGTCGTCGGAGCGCCCGCGGGCCGTGAGCCGCTTGACGAGCTCCTCGTCGTCGACCTCGAACACGAGCACCGCGTCGAGGCGCTGGCCGAGGTCGCCGAGGACGCTCGCGAGCTCCTCGGCCTGCGCCGTGTTGCGCGGGAAGCCGTCGAGCAGGAAGCCCTCCGCGGCGTCGGGCTGGGCGAGACGGTCCTTGACCATGCGGACGGTGACCTCGTCGGGCACCAGGTCGCCGGCGTCGACGTAGCGCTGGGCCTCCTGGCCGAGCTCGGTCTCGTTCTTCATGTTCTCGCGGAAGATGTCGCCGGTGGAGATGTGGGGCACGCCGAGGCGCTCGGACAGCCGCGCCGCCTGCGTTCCCTTGCCCGCACCCGGCGGGCCCACCAGCACGATCCTCACGACAACACTCCTTCGCCTGACATCCCTGTGAACACCGACCGCCGCCGACCGCCCCGGGTCAGCGCAGGAAACCCTCGTAGTTGCGCTGCATCAGCTGGGACTCGATCTGCTTGACCGTGTCCAACCCGACGCCCACCATGATCAGAACAGCCGTGCCCCCGAAGGGGAAGTTCTGGTTCTGTCCTTGACCGGTCAGGCCCAGGAAGAAGTTCGGCAGGACGGCGATGATGCCGAGATAGATGGATCCCGGCAATGTGATCCGGGACAGCACGTAGCTGAGGTACTCGGCCGTGGGGCGCCCGGGACGGATCCCCGGGATGAACCCTCCGAACTTCTTCATCTCGTCGGCACGTTCCTCGGTGTTGAACGTGATCGAGACGTAGAAGTACGTGAAGAAGATGATCAGGGCGAAGTACAGCAGGATGTGCAGCCAGTTGGACTGGTTCGCGAGGTACGTCTGGACGAAGCGCGAGAAGCCCGAGTTCTGGTTGCCCGTGATCCGTGAGAGCAGGTCGGGCAGGTAGAGCAACGACGAGCCGAAGATGACCGGGATGACACCGGCCTGGTTGACCTTCAGCGGCAGATAGGTCGAGGTCCCGCCGTACATCCGGCGCCCGACCATCCGTTTCGCGTACTGCACGGGGATGCGCCGCTGGCCCTGCTCGACGAACACGACGCTCGCGATGATGACCAGGCCGAACGCGCAGACCACGGTGAACGCCAGCGGGCCGGCGTTCTGCAGGATCGTGTTGCCCTCGGCGGGGATGCGGGCGGCGATCGAGGTGAAGATCAGCAGCGACATGCCGTTGCCGACGCCGCGCTCGGTGACGAGCTCGCCGAACCACATGATGACCGCGGTGCCCGCCGTCATGACGATGACGATGACCGCGAGGTCGAAGATGTCGGCGTTCGGCAGGATCGGGAACTGCGACGGGTCACAGTCCTGGAAGAGCTGGTTGCGGTCGGCCAGGGCGACGATGCCGGTCGACTGCAGGACCGCGAGGGCGATGGTCAAGTAGCGCGTGTACTGCGTCAGCTTGCTCTGACCGCTCTGCCCCTCCTTCTTCAGCTGCTCGAAGCGGGGGATCACGACCGTCAGCAGCTGGACGATGATGCTCGCCGTGATGTACGGCATGATGCCCAGCGCGAAGATCGACAGCTGGAGCAGCGCCCCGCCGGAGAACAGGTTGATCAGCGAGTAGACGCTCGCGGCGTCACTGCCCTGGACCTGACGCAAGCACTCCTGGACGTTGGTGTAGGAGACGCCGGGCGCCGGGAGCGTGGCCCCGAGGCGGTAGACGGCGACGATGCCCAGGGTGAACAGGATCTTCTTGCGCAGGTCCGGTGTGGCCAGGGCTGACCGCACGGCGCCGAGCACTCGGACCTCCAGATGTCGTTCGGCCACACCGCGGGCTCGTTGGGGTTCGGGGCCGCGCGGGCCGGTGGTCACCGACCGCGCGCCGCTCGCACGGTGCGCCGGGGCCGGACCGGACCGGTCGCGCCGGCCCGGGGCGAGACTACACGGGCAAGCACCACCGACCCCGGCCCGCTCCTCCGCACGAACGGAGGGGGGTCACGGGGCCGGTGGAAGCCTGTCGCGGACTTACTCGACGACGGTCGCGCTGCCGCCCGCGGCGGAGAGCTTCTCGCTCGCCGACCCGGAGAACGCGTGCGCGCTGACGCGCAGCGTCACCGATCCGACCTCGCCGGTCCCGAGCACCTTGATCGGGTGCCCCGGACGCACGGCGCCGGCGGCCACGAGCTCGGCCGGACCGACCTCGCCGCCGTCCGGGAACAGGCGGGCCAGGTCGCCGACGTTGACGACCTGCGCGTACACCTTGTTGCGGTTGCGGAAGCCCTTGAGCTTCGGCAGGCGCATCTGCAGCGGCATCTGGCCACCCTCGAACGTCGCGGGGACGTTCTTGCGGGCGCCGGTGCCCTTGGTGCCGCGACCGGCGGTCTTGCCCTTGGAGGCCTCACCGCGACCCACGCGGGTCTTCTCGGTCTTGGCCCCGGGCGCCGGCCGCAGGTGGTGCAGCTTGATGGGGGACTCACCCATCGGTCACACCTCCTCGACCGTCACGAGGTGACGGACGGTGTGGATCAGGCCCCGGTTCTGGGGCGTGTCGGGGCGGACGACGGTCGCGCCGATGCGCCGCAGCCCCAGCGTGCGCAGGGACTCGCGCTGGTTGCGCTTGCCGCCGATCTCGGAGCGGGTCTGCGTGACCTTGAGGTCGGCCTTCTTCTCCGCCACTGTCAGGCCCCCTGTCCGGCGCGGGCGCGCAGCATGCGCGCCGGCGCCACGTCCTCGAGGGGCAGCCCGCGGCGGGCGGCGACGGCCTCGGGGACCTGCAGGCCCTTCAGCGCCGCGACCGTGGCGTGCACGATGTTGATCGCGTTCTGGCTGCCCAGCGACTTGGACAGCACGTCGGCGATCCCCGCGCACTCCAGCACCGCGCGCACCGGGCCACCGGCGATGACACCGGTACCGGGGCTGGCCGGACGCAGCAGGACCACGCCGGCGGCCTCCTCGCCCTGCACGGGGTGGGTGATGGTGCCGCCGACCCGGGGGACGCGGAAGAAGTTCTTCTTCGCCTCCTCCACGCCCTTGGCGATCGCGGCCGGCACCTCCTTGGCCTTGCCGTAGCCGACACCGACCATCCCGTCGCCGTCACCGACGACGACCAGGGCGGTGAAGCTGAAGCGGCGGCCGCCCTTGACGACCTTGGCCACGCGGTTGATGGCGACGACGCGCTCGAGGTGCGGGGTGCGGTCCTGCCCGCGGTCGCGGCCGCCCTGCTGGCGGTCGCGACCGGCGCTGCCGCCCTGACGCTCGCCGCCCTGTGCGCCCGAGCCCGCGGGCCCGTCGCGCCGTGTGCGTCCCGGCATCAGGCGTTCCTTCCGTTCGTGTCGATCATGGGGGTGCGGTCCCGACGGGCGGAGCTCCGCTTCCCTGTGGGCGTGCTGCTCTCGATGTCTCCCATCAGAACTGCAGGCCCCCTTCGCGGGCCGCATCCGCGAGCTGCGCGATGCGGCCGTGGTACCGGCGACCGCCGCGGTCGAACACGACCGCGTCGATGCCCTGCTCCTTGGCGCGGGAGGCGACCAGCTCCCCGACCTTCGCGGCCTGGGCCTTCTTGTCGCCCTCCAGCCCGCGGACGTCGGCCTCCAGGGTGGAGGCGTGCGCGAGCGTGTGGCCGGCGATGTCGTCGACGACCTGCGCGGTGATGTGCCGCGTGGAGCGGGTGACGACCAGGCGGGGACGCGACGGCGTGCCGGCGATCTTCTTGCGCAGCCGCACGTGACGCCGGGTGCGACCCGAGCGGCGCGTCTCCGAGACGTTCTTGCCCAGGTGGCCCCGGGCCTTGGTGGTGGTCGCGTTCTCTGCCATCACTTGCCCGTCTTCCCGACCTTGCGGCGGATCTGCTCGCCGGCGTAGCGGACGCCCTTGCCCTTGTAGGGGTCGGGGCGGCGCAGCCACCGGATGTTGGCGGCCACCTGGCCGACCAGCTGCTTGTCGATGCCCTGGACCGAGAACCGGGTCGGGCTCTCGACCGCGAACGTGATGCCGTCCGGCGGGGTGATCTTCACCGGGTGGCTGAAGCCGAGCGCGAACTCGAGGTCCGAGCCCCGCAGCTGCACGCGGTAGCCGACGCCGTGGATCTCGAGCTTGCGCTCGTAGCCCTGCGAGACGCCCTGCACCAGGTTGTTGAGCAGCGAGCGCGACAGGCCGTGCAGCGCGCGGCTCTCCCGCTCGTCGTCGGGGCGCGCGACCGAGAGCACACCGTCGTCGAGCGAGACCCTGATGGGCTCGTCGACCTGGTGGCTCAGGGTGCCCTTGGGGCCCTTGACCGTGACGTTCTGCCCGTCGACGGTGACGTCGACGCCCGACGGCACGGTGATCGGGGCCTTGCCGATGCGTGACATGGTTCGGTTCCCCTTCCCGCTACCAGACGAAGGCGAGGACTTCCCCGCCCATCCGTCGCTGGTGGGCCTGCCGGTCGGTCAGGAGCCCGGACGACGTCGAGATGATCGCGACGCCGAGGCCGCCGAGCACCCGGGGGAGCTCGTTCGACTTCGCGTAGATGCGCAGGCCGGGCTTCGAGACCCGCTTGATGCCGGCGATGCTGCGCTCGCGGTTCGGCCCGTACTTGAGGTCGACCACGAGGGACTTGCCCACGGTCGCGTCCTCGGTGCGGAAGCCGGCGATGTAGCCCTGGTCGAGCAGGACCTGCGCCACGTGGGCCTTGAGCTTGCTGTGCGGCATGGTCGCGCTCTCGTGGAACGCCGAGTTGGCGTTGCGGATGCGCGTCAGCATGTCCGCGATCGGGTCGGTCATCGTCATGACCAGGTCACCTTCCTCGCCGTGGTTCCCCGGGTGGCGCGCGTGCGGGCGCTCCCGATGGCGGGCCTGCGGCGTGTGGAGCTGCTGTCAGCGGTGGTACGGATGCGTGGCTGCCCGTGGACGTCGGCCGTGCCGTCGAGCAGGTGCTCGCGGTGGGCGACGCGCTGGATGAGGCGTAGGAGCTCGGGGGCGATGAGCCCCTCGCTCGGCACCTCGGGGAGCTCGGAGCTGGTCGCCGGGGTGTTCGCCGCGCTCACCAGGAAGCCTTGCTCACGCCCGGGAGCTCGCCCCGGTGCGCCATCTCGCGCAGGCAGACCCGGCAGAGCCCGAACTTCCGCAGGACCGCGCGGGCGCGCCCGCAGCGGTTGCAGCGCGTGTACCCGCGCACCGCGAACTTCGGCTTGCGTGCGGCCTTGTTGACCAGTGCCTTCTTCGCCATCTCAGTTCTCCCTGAACGGGAAGCCGAGCTGACGGAGCAGCGCCCGGCCCTCCTCGTCGGTCGTCGCGGAGGTGACCACGGTGATGTCCATCCCCCGCGGCCGGTCGATCGAGTCCTGGTCGATCTCGTGGAACATGCTCTGGTCCGAGAGACCGAACGTGTAGTTGCCGGACCCGTCGAACTGCTTCGGCGACAGGCCGCGGAAGTCACGGATGCGCGGCAGACCGATGGTCAGCAGCCGGTCCAGGAACTCCCACATGCGCGCACCCCGCAGGGTCGCGCGGGCGCCGATCGGCATGCCCTCGCGCAGCTTGAACTGCGCGATCGACTTGCGGGCCTTGCGGATCTCCGGCTTCTGACCGGCGATGAGGGTGAGGTCGCGGACCGCGCCCTCCATCAGCTTCGAGTCGCGCGCGGCCTCGCCGACGCCCATGTTGACGACGACCTTGACGACGCCGGGGATGAGCATCGGGTTCGCGTACCCGAACTCCTCGGTCAGCGCCGGCTTGATCGCGTCCTGGTATCGCTGCTGCAGCCGCGGACGGGTCGTCTCGGGAGCTGCCTCGACAGTTCCTGGGCTGGTCACGAGAGATCCTTCCCGCTGCGGCGCGAGATGCGCACGCGCTTCTGCTCGCCCTCGCCGCCTTCACGCGTGCCGACGCGCGTCGGCTCGCCGTCGGCGTCGACGACCATCACGTTCGAGACGTGGATGGGCGCCTCCTGCGTGACGATCCCGCCGCTCTGGGCACCGCGCTGGTTGGCGGACTGGGCCGTGTGCTTCTTGACCCGGCCGACGCCCTCGACGAGGACCTTGTCGCGGTCGGGGAAGGCCTTGATGACCTTGCCCTTGGCGCCCTTGTCCTTGCCGGCGATGACGACGACCGTGTCGCCCTTCTTGACCTTCATCTGCTACAGCACCTCCGGCGCGAGCGAGATGATCCGCATGAACCTCTTGTCGCGCAGCTCGCGGCCCACCGGGCCGAAGATGCGGGTCCCGCGAGGCTCACGGTCGTTCTTGATGATCACAGCGGCGTTCTCGTCGAACTTGATGTACGAGCCGTCCGGGCGGCGCTTCTCCTTGCGGGTGCGCACGACGACGGCCTTGACCACGTCACCGCGCTTCACGCCGGAGGCCGGGATGGCCTCCTTGACGGTCGCGACGATGACGTCGCCGATGCCCGCGTAGCGGCGCGAGGATCCGCCGAGCACGCGGATGCACAGGATTTCCCGTGCTCCGGTGTTGTCGGCGACCCGCAGCCGCGACTCCTGCTGAATCACTTCTTCTCCTGACCTGCCCGCACCAGCGAACGGTTTCTAGGGCTCACTTCGCCTTCTCGAGAATCTCGACGAGACGCCAGCGCTTCGTGGCCGACAGCGGCCGGGTCTCCATGAGGAGGACGCGGTCGCCGGGGCCGGCGGTGTTGTTCTCGTCGTGCGCCTTGACCTTCTTCGTGCGCCGGATGACCTTCGAGTAGCGCGGGTGCTTCACCCGGTCCTCGAGGCTGACGACGATGGTCTTGGCCATCTTGTCCGACACGACCAGGCCCTCACGCACCTTGCGCAGACCGCGGTCGTCGTTGCGGGCCTCAGCCGGGCTCTGCTGGGCGTTCTCGCCCTGCTTGCGCTCGGCGCGGACCTGCTCCTGCTCGTCACGCTCCGGGGCGGTCGCCCCCGAGCTGGACGGAGTGGATTCCTGGGGCAGGCTCATGCCGCTCCCTCCTCATCGGAGCCAGATCCTTCATCGGAGCCAGATCCTTCATCGGGGCTGACCGACAGGCCGAGCTCGCGCTCGCGCATCACCGTGTAGATGCGCGCGATGTCGTGACGCACGGTCCGCAGTCGACGGTTGTTGTCCAGCTGCCCGGTCGCCATCTGGAAGCGCAGGTTGAACAGCTCGGCCTTGGCCTCGTGGGCGCGGGCGACGAGCTCCTCGGCGGTGAGCTCCCGCAGCTCGCTGGCGGGGGTTCCGGCGGCCATCAGAAGGTCTCCTCACGGCTCACGATGCGGCAGCGCATCGGCAGCTTGTGCTGCGCGCGGCGCAGGGCCTCGCGGGCCGTCGCCTCGTTCGGGTAGCTCATCTCGAACATGACCCGGCCCGGCTTCACGTTCGCGACCCACTTCTCGGGCGAGCCCTTACCGGAACCCATGCGGGTCTCGGCCGGCTTCTTGGTCAGCGGCCGATCCGGGAAGATGTTGATCCACACCTTGCCGCCACGACGGATGTGCCGCGTGATGGCGATACGGGCGGACTCGATCTGCCGGTTGGTGACGTAGGCGTGCTCCAGGGCCTGGATGCCGTAGTCACCGAAGGACATCTGGGTGCCGCCCTTGGCGGCGCCCGTCCGGTCCGGGCGGTGCTGCTTGCGGTACTTGACCTTGCGGGGGATCAGCATGGGTCAGGACTCCGTCTGCGTGGTGGCCTCGGGGGCGGCACCGGCCGGCGCGCCGCCCGTGCTGGCACCCGCGGCGGCCTGCTCGGCTGCGGCGCGCCCGGCCTCGGTGCTCGTCCCGGTCGTGCCCGACGAGCCCGACCGGCGACCGCGCGGACGGTCACCGCCGCCACCGCCGCCACCGCGGCCGCCACGACCGCCGCGAGGGTCACGGGTCGCGGCGTCGAGCGCGGCCTGGCGCTCCGACTCGCGCTTCCCGCCGACGACGTCGCCCTTGTAGATCCAGACCTTCACGCCGATGCGGCCGAAGTTGGTCCGGGCCTCGAACAGGCCGTAGTCGATCTCGGCGCGGAGCGTGTGCAGGGGCACGCGGCCCTCGCGGTAGAACTCCGAGCGCGACATCTCGGCGCCACCGAGCCGGCCGGAGCACTGCACCCGGATGCCCTTGACGCCCGGCGAGCGCATGGCCGACTGCATGGCCTTGCGCATCGCGCGGCGGAACGACACGCGGTTGGACAGCTGCTCGGCCACGCCCTGCGCGACGAGCTGCGCGTCCGCCTCGGCGCCCTTGACCTCGAGGATGTTCAGCTGGACCTGCTTGCCGGTCAGCTTCTCGAGGTTGCCCCGCAGGCGGTCGGCCTCGGCGCCGCGGCGGCCGATGACGATGCCGGGGCGCGCGGTGTGGATGTCGACGCGGACGCGGTCGCGGGTGCGCTCGATCTCGACCTTGGAGATCCCGGCGCGCTCCATGCCCTTGGAGAGCATGCGACGGATCTTGACGTCCTCGGCGACGTAGTCCGCGTACTGCTTGTCGGCGTACCAGCGCGACTTCCAGTCGGTGGTGATACCGAGGCGGAAGCCGTGCGGGTTGATCTTCTGGCCCATCAGCGGCCACTCCTCTTCGCACGCGTTCGGCCGCCCTGCGCCGGGGCCACCTCGGTCACCTCGACGTAGATATGGCTGGTCCGCTTCCGGATGCGGTAGGCCCGGCCCTGCGCGCGGGGCTGGAACCGCTTCATGGTCGGACCCTCGTCGACGGTGATCGTCGAGATCACCAGGTCGTTCGGGTCCAGGTCGACGTTGTTCTCGGCGTTGGCCACCGCGCTCGCGACGACCTTGGCCACCGGGCCGGCCGCCTTCTGCTGGGCGAACTGGAGCACCGACGCGGCCTGGCCGACCGGCATCCCGCGGACGAGGTCCACCACGCGGCGGACCTTCATCGGCGACATGCGCACGTAGCGCGCCCGCGCCACGGCACCGCGGGGGGCCGTGTCGGTGTCGGCTGGTGCAGCCATCTGGGACGTACCTTCCTTGTCTCGGGCCATTGGGGGTCCCGCGCTCCGCGTCGTCGACTAGCGACGACGGGAGCGGCGGTCCTCCTTGACGTGCCCGCGGAACGTGCGGGTCGGGGCGAACTCGCCGAGCTTGTGCCCGACCATGGACTCCGAGACGAACACCGGGACGTGCTTGCGCCCGTCGTGGACGGCCAGCGTGTGGCCGATCATGTCCGGGATGATCGTCGACCGCCGGGACCAGGTCCGGATGACGGTCTTGCGGTTGGCCTCGTTGAGCGCGTCCACCTTCTTGAGCAGGTGGTCGTCGACGAACGGGCCCTTCTTGAGACTGCGTGGCATCGCTTCGCTCCCTCCTGCTCTCGTCAGCGCTTCTTCTTGCCCTTGCCGGTGCGGCGGCGACGCACGATGAGGCGGTCGCTCTCCTTCCGGCCTCGGGTGCGGCCCTCCGGCGTACCGGCGGGGTTGACCGGGTGGCGTCCACCCGAGGTCTTGCCCTCACCGCCGCCGTGCGGGTGGTCGACCGGGTTCATGACGACACCGCGGACGGTGGGGCGCTTGCCCCGCCAGCGGTTGCGGCCCGCCTTGCCCCAGTTGATGTTCGAGTGCTCGGCGTTGCCGACCTCGCCGATGCTGGCGCGGCAGCGGACGTCGACGTTGCGGATCTCGCCCGAGGGCATCCGCAGCTGGGCGTACGGCCCGTCCTTCGCGACCAGCTGGACGCGGGCGCCGGCCGAGCGGGCGATCTTCGCGCCGCCGCCGGGGCGGAGCTCGATCGCGTGGATCACCGTGCCGGTGGGGATGTTGCGCATCGGCAGGTTGTTGCCCGGCTTGATGTCGGCCCTGGGGCCGGCCTCGACCGTGTCGCCCTGGTTCAGGCGCTCCGGCGCGATGATGTAGCGCTTCTCGCCGTCGGCGTAGTGCAGCAGGGCGATGCGGGCGCTGCGGTTCGGGTCGTACTCGATGTGAGCGACCTTGGCCGGCACGCCGTCCTTGTCGTTCCGGCGGAAGTCGATCAGCCGGTAGGCCCGCTTGTGGCCGCCGCCCTGGTGCCGGGTGGTGATGCGCCCGGTGACGTTGCGGCCGCCCTTGTTGTGCAGCGGGCGGATCAGCGACTTCTCCGGGTGGTCGCGCGTGATCTCGGCGAAGTCCGAGACGCTCGCGCCGCGCCGCCCGGAGGTCGTCGGCTTGTACCTACGGATTCCCATTGGTCAGCTCCCTGCCCCGGGCGCGCCGAACACGTCGATGGTCCGGCTCTCGGGCGTCACCGTCACGACCGCGCGCTTGGTGTCCTTGCGCTTGCCGAAGCCGCGGCGGGAGCGCTTGCGCTTGCCCTCGCGGTTCAACGTGTTCACGCTGGCGACCTGCACGTCGAAGATCTCCTGGACGGCGATCTTGATCTGCGTCTTGTTCGCGTCCGGGCGCACCAGGAACGTGTACTGGCGCTCCTCGAGGAGCCCGTAGCTCTTCTCGGAGATGACCGGCGCGATGATCACGTCTCGCGGGTCGGCGATCACTTCTCGGCCTCCTGTCCGCCCGAGGTGCGGGCGGCGGTCTCGGACCGGCTCCGCTCCGCCGCGCGGTTCACGAACGCCTCGAGCGCCGCGGTCGTGAAGACCACGTCGTCGGCGCGCAGGACGTCGTAGGTGTTCAGCTGGTCCGGCGTGATCTGGTGGACCGCCGGCAGGTTGGCCACGCTGCGGCGCCCGGCCTCGTCGTCGCGGGCGATGACCGCGAGGACCAGGCGGTGCTCACGGCTCGGCGTCACGACGCCCTCGAGCGCGGTGCGCGCGCCCTTGGTGGACGGGGCGTCGCCGTCGACCAGCGCGGAGAAGACGTGGATGCGCTCGTGGCGGGCGCGGTCCGACAGCGCACCGCGCAGGGCCGCCGCCTTCATCTTCTTCGGGGTCCGCTGGTCGTAGTCGCGGGGCGTCGGCCCGTGGACCGTGCCGCCGCCGGCGAACTGCGGGGCGCGCACCGAGCCCTGGCGGGCGCGACCGGTGCCCTTCTGGCGGTACGGCTTCTTGCCGCCGCCCCGGACCTCGCCGCGCGTCTTGGTGTCGTGCGTGCCCTGGCGGGCCGCCGCGAGCTGCGCGGTGACGACCTGGTGCATGAGCGCGGTGCTCGCCGGGGCGTCGAACAGCTCCCCGGGGAGCTCCGCGGTGCCGTCGGTGCCGCCGGTCGGCGTGTGCACCGACACCGTGCGGGTCTCGCCCGCGGCCTGCGCGTGGGCGTCGCGGCGCGCGAGGCGGCGGGCCTCACCGGCCGTGTAGCCGCTGCGGCGTGACGTGGTGGTCGCTGTGGACACTGCGGAAGTCACTGGTCAGCACCGCCCTTCGCGGGATCGACCTTCGCGGCCGTGGTCACGAGGACGAGGCCGCCGCGCGGGCCCGGAACGGCGCCGCGGATGAGCAGCAGGCCCGACTCGGCGTCGACGCCGTGCACGGTCAGGTTCTGGGTGGTGGTCTTGACGTTGCCCATCCGGCCGGCCATGCGCGTGCCCTTGAAGACGCGCGCCGGGGTGGCGCAGCCGCCGATGGAGCCGGGCGAGCGGTGCTTGCGCTGCGTGCCGTGGCTGGCCCCGAGGCCGCCGAAGCCGTGGCGCTTCATGACACCGGCGGTGCCCTTGCCCTTGCTGGTGCCCGAGACGTCCACGACGTTGCCGGCGGCGAACGTCTCCGCGGTGACCTCCTGGCCGACCTCGTAGTCGCCCGCGTCGCTCGTGCGGAGCTCGGCGAGGTGACGGCGCGGGGTGACACCGGCCTTGGAGAAGTGGCCCGTCTCGGGCTTGTTCACCTTGCGCGGGTCGATCGCGCCGTAGGCGATCTGGACGGCGTTGTAGCCGTCGACCGACGGCGTCCGCACCTGCGTCACGACGCAGGGGCCGGCCTTGACGACGGTCACGGGGACGACGCGGTTGGCCTCGTCGAAGACCTGGGTCATGCCGACCTTGGTGCCGAGGACGCCGCTCATCTTCCGCTCCGGCTTGGCCGGGGAGTGTGCTGCAGTCATCTCCGACCTCACTGGATGTTCACGTCGACGCTCGCCGGCAGGTCGATGCGCATGAGCGCATCCACCGTCTTCGGCGTCGGGTCGACGATGTCGATCAGTCGCTTGTGCGTGCGCATCTCGAAGTGCTCGCGCGAGTCCTTGTACTTGTGCGGCGAGCGGATGACGCAGTACACGTTCTTCTCGGTGGGCAGCGGCACGGGCCCGACCACGGAGGCGCCGGTACGCGTCACGGTCTCGACGATCTTCCGAGCCGACGCGTCGATCGCTTCGTGGTCGTAGGCCTTGAGCCGGATGCGGATCTTCTGTCCCGCCATGGTGGCTTTGCCGTTCCTCTTCTCGTCCCGCCGGAGATGTGCACCCCCGGTGGTTGGCCAGACGGTGCCGATGCTCCGGCTCCGCTTCGCGTCCTTCGAGACGCCCCCGGTGCTCGTGCCGGCCGGACCCCTGCCCCCGCAGGACCGTCTCCGGTCCACGCGGTCGGGCGTGTCGAATCCGTCGGCAGGCTCCGCCGCGTGCTCTCGCACGCCGGCGGCCCCGCGGACCCCGCGCTGTTCAACGTGTGTTCGTCCCGCACCCCGCAGGGGCGGCACGGTGGACCTCCGGCACGTGACCGTTGGCCCGGATCCCTGAGGTGTGGCTCACGGACCCCTGCTCACAACAGGGCGGCCGGCTCGATACCGCATGAGCCGGCCGCCCCGTGCGAGCTAGGACACCAGTGTCGCACGACCGCTTCCGCGGCCTCGCACCGGGGTCCCTGGTGACCTACTTGTTGATCTTCGTGACCTGACCGGCGCCGACCGTCCGGCCACCCTCACGGATGGCGAACTGGAGGCCCTCCTCCATGGCGATCGGCTGGATCAGCTGCACGGACATCTCCGTGTTGTCCCCGGGCATCACCATCTCGGTGCCCTCCGGGAGCGTCACGACGCCGGTGACGTCGGTGGTCCGGAAGTAGAACTGCGGGCGGTAGTTGTTGAAGAACGGCGTGTGCCGTCCGCCCTCGTCCTTGCCCAGGATGTAGACCTGGCCCTCGAACTCGGTGTGCGGGGTGATCGAGCCGGGCTTGCCGATGACCATGCCGCGCTCGACGTCCTCGCGCTTGATGCCGCGCAGGAGCAGGCCGACGTTGTCGCCGGCGCGACCCTCGTCGAGCAGCTTGCGGAACATCTCGATGCCCGTGGTGGTGGTCTTCGTCGACTTCGCGCGGATGCCGATGATCTCCACCTCCTCGTTCACCTTGACGATGCCGCGCTCGACGCGCCCGGTGACGACGGTGCCGCGACCGGTGATGGTGAAGACGTCCTCGACGGGCATGAGGAACGGCTTGTCGGTGTCACGCTCCGGCGACGGGATGTTGTCGTCGACCGCGTCCATCAGCGACACGATCGCGTTGGCCCACTCGGCGTCACCCTCGAGCGCCTTGAGCGCGGAGACGCGGACCACGGGGAGGTCGTCGCCGGGGAAGTCCTGCGAGCTCAGCAGCTCGCGGACCTCCATCTCGACGAGCTCCATGATCTCCTCGTCGTCGACCATGTCCGCCTTGTTCAGCGCCACCACGATGTAGGGCACGCCGACCTGGCGGGCGAGCAGCACGTGCTCGCGGGTCTGCGGCATGGGGCCGTCGGTGGCGGCCACCACGAGGATGGCGCCGTCCATCTGGGCGGCACCGGTGATCATGTTCTTCACGTAGTCGGCGTGCCCGGGGCAGTCGACGTGCGCGTAGTGGCGCTTCTCGGTCTGGTACTCGACGTGCGCGATCGAGATCGTGATGCCGCGCTGCCGCTCCTCGGGGGCCTTGTCGATCATGTCGAACGCCGAGGCCTGGTTGAGGTCCGGGAACTTGTCGTGCAGCACCTTGGTGATCGCCGCGGTGAGCGTCGTCTTCCCGTGGTCGATATGACCGATCGTGCCGATGTTGACGTGCGGCTTGTTCCGCTCGAACTTGGCCTTCGCCACTGCTCTCGTCCTCCTGGACTTCTGTTCTCCCGGCCTGCCCCTGGTGGTGGGGCGGGCCGGATGGTGCTCGTCGGTGTGGGTCCTGCCGTGTCTCGGAGGACCGAGAGGGCCGACACGAGGCTAGCGAAGGCCTCGTGTCGGCCCGTGACGTGGTCCGCCATCCGGGCCGACACCCGGGGCGCGGACCGGCGTCACTCGCCGGTCGCCTTGGCGATGATCTCCTTGGCCACGTTGGCCGGGACCTCCGCGTAGGACTCGAACTGCATGGAGTAGTTCGCCCGGCCCTGGGTCCGCGACCGCAGGTCGCCGACGTAGCCGAACATCTCCGAGAGCGGGACGATCGCGCGCACGACGCGGCCGCCGGCCCGCTCCTCCATGGCCTGGATCTGGCCACGGCGGGAGTTGAGGTCGCCGATGACGTCGCCCATGTACTCCTCGGGCGTGTTCACCTCGACCGCCATCACCGGCTCGAGGAGCGCGGGGTCGGCCTTGCGGGCGGCCTCCTTGAGCGCCATCGAACCGGCCACCTTGAAGGCCATCTCGGACGAGTCGACCTCGTGGTACTGCCCGTCGAGCAGCGTCAGCTTGAGCCCGACGATCGGGTAGCCGGCCAGGATGCCGTACTGCATCGCGTCCTGGGCGCCCTCGTCCACGGACGGGATGTACTCCCGCGGGACACGGCCACCGGTCACCTTGTTGTCGAACTCGTAGAGCGGACCGTCGGCCGTCTTCTCGAGCGGCTCGAGCTTGATGATGACGCGGGCGAACTGCCCCGAGCCACCGGTCTGCTTCTTGTGCGTGTACTCGTACTTCTCGACCGTCTTCCGGATGGTCTCGCGGTAGGCCACCTGCGGCTTGCCGATGTTGGCCTCGACCTTGAAGTCGGACTTCATCCGGTTGACCAGCACCTCGAGGTGGAGCTCGCCCATCCCCGAGATGATCGTCTGGCCGGTCTCCTCGTCGAGGTTGACCCGGAACGTCGGGTCCTCGTCGGCGAGGCGCTGGATCGCGGTCGACAGCTTCTCCTGGTCGGCCTTCGACTTCGGCTCGACCGCCACCGAGATGACCGGCTCCGGGAAGGTCATCGACTCGAGGATCACCGGGTTCTGCGGGTCGCAGAGGGTGTCACCCGTGGTCGTGTCCTTCAGGCCCACCACCGCGTAGATGTGGCCGGCGCGGGCCTCGTCGACCGGGTTCTCCTTGTTGGAGTGCATCTGCAGCAGCTTGCCGATGCGCTCCTTCCGGTCCTTGGTCGAGTTGATGATCTGCGTGCCCTGGGCGAGCTTGCCCGAGTACACGCGGACGTAGGTCAGCTTCCCGTAGAACGGGTGCGCGGCGATCTTGAACGCGAGCGCGGAGAAGGGCTCGTCGGTCGTCGCGTGGCGCTGGACGGGCGTCTCGCCGTCGAGCAGCGTGCCGTTGACCGCGGGGACGTCGGTCGGCGCGGGGAGGTAGGCGATGACGGCGTCGAGCATCGGCTGGACGCCCTTGTTCTTGAACGCCGACCCGCAGAGCACCGGGTAGTAGTCGCCGGTGACCGTCACGGCGCGGATGCCGTGCTCGATCTCCTCGACCGTGAGCTCCTCGCCGGCGAAGTAGCGCTCCATGAGCGCCTCGTCGTTCTCGGCGATCGACTCGATCAGCGCGGTGCGGTACTCCTCGACCTCGTCCGCGCGGTCGGCCGGGATCTCCTCGATCGCGTAGTCCTCGCCCTTGGAGACCTCGCCGCGCCAGGTCAGCGCCCGCATGCGAACCAGGTCGATGACGCCGTAGAACTCCGACTCCGACCCCAGCGGCAGCTGCAGGACCAGCGGCTTCGCGCCGAGGCGCTCCTTGATGGTCCGCACGGTGAAGTAGAAGTCCGCGCCGAGCTTGTCCATCTTGTTGACGAAGCAGATGCGCGGGACGTTGTAGGTGTCGGCCTGGCGCCACACCGTCTCGGACTGCGGCTCGACGCCCTCCTTGCCGTCGAAGACGGCGACCGCGCCGTCCAGGACGCGCAGGGAGCGCTCCACCTCGACCGTGAAGTCGACGTGACCGGGTGTGTCGATGATGTTGATCTGGTGGTCTTTCCAGAAGCAGGTCGTCGCGGCGGACGTGATCGTGATGCCGCGCTTCTGCTCCTCCTCCATCCAGTCCATCGTGGCCGCGCCGTCGTGGACCTCACCGAGCTTGTAGTTGATGCCGGTGTAGAACAGGACGCGCTCGGTCGTGGTGGTCTTGCCCGCGTCGATGTGGGCCATGATCCCGATGTTGCGGACCTTGCCCAGGTCGGTCAGCACGTCGCGTGCCACGAGATTCCTCTTCCCGTCGGTTCGTCGCCGCGGGTCCCGCGGCGGGTCTTCCCCGATCGGTGGGGGGCCCGGATGGTTCGCACCCGGGCGCCCCGCCCGATCACCAGCGGTAGTGCGCGAACGCCTTGTTCGACTCCGCCATCTTGTGCGTGTCCTCGCGGCGCTTGACGCTCGCGCCCAGGCCGTTCGAGGCGTCGAGCAGCTCGTTGGTGAGCCGCTCGATCATGGTCTTCTCCCGGCGCGCCCGGGAGTACGTGATCAGCCAGCGCAGGCCGAGCGTGGTCGAGCGACCGGCCCGGACCTCGATCGGCACCTGGTAGGTCGCGCCACCGACGCGGCGGCTGCGGACCTCGAGGGCCGGCTTCACGTTGTCGAGCGCGCGCTTGAGCGTGACGACCGGGTCGGCGCCGTTGCGCTCCCGGCAGCCCTCCATCGCGCCGTAGACGATGCGCTCGGCCAGCGAGCGCTTGCCGTCCACGAGCACCTTGTTCACCAGCTGGGTCACCAGCGGCGACCCGTAGACCGGGTCGGCGACGAGCGGACGCTTCGGAGCGGGTCCCTTGCGCGGCATGTCAGCTCTTGTCCTTCTTCGTCCCGTAACGGCTGCGGGCCTGCTTGCGGTTCTTGACCGCCTGCGTGTCCAGCGCACCGCGAATGATCTTGTAGCGAACGCCCGGCAGGTCCTTCACACGACCGCCGCGCACGAGCACGATCGAGTGCTCCTGCAGGTTGTGGCCCTCACCGGGGATGTAGGCCGTGACCTCGATGCCGTTCGAGAGCCGGACGCGCGCGACCTTGCGCAGCGCGGAGTTCGGCTTCTTCGGCGTGGTGGTGTAGACGCGCGTGCAGACGCCGCGGCGCTGCGGGCTCCCCTTGAGGGCCGCGGTCTTGGTCTTCTCGACCTTGTCCTCGCGGCCCCGTCGGACCAACTGCTGGATGGTGGGCATCGACCGGCTGTTTCCGTTCCTCTGCTGCTGTCTTGATCGGGCTCGTGTGTCCGCGCCCGGAGGGACCGGCGTCTCGGCCGGCCAGGGCGAGGGGCGCCGCGGGCTCCCGGGGAGGGAGCCGGCGCACCGCACACCCACCGGCACGCGGAACGACCCGACCACGTCGGGCACTGCTTCCCAGCGTACGCGCCTGCACGAGAGCAGCTCGCAGCGGGTCGGATCAGGGTCCGGATGCCGCCCACAGCGGCCCGGCAACGCCGTCGGTGTCCTGCGCCGCGGCCCCTCGGACGTCCTCGACCTGTCCCTCGCGGGTGGCCATGCCGACGCGGGTGAGAGCACCGCACCGACCGGACTGGACGCGAGGATACCGACACCGCCGCGACCCGCAAGCCGCACCGCGCCGTCACCTCACGTGTGTGACAACGCCGACCGGGCCCCGCTCGTTCCGGCCGAGGGCGACCTTCGCCCGTCTACCCGACCGAAGGTGACCTTCGCTCGAAACGGGGTGAGCAACGGACCCCGCACACGCGACGGAGGGCGCCCCCGCGGTGCGGGGACGCCCTCCGGTGTCGTGCGTGGACTACGGCTCGACGGTCAGCGGAACTGCCCGAAATCGTAGTCGTCGAGCGGCACGGCCGCGCCCGTGCCCGAGCCGAAGACGTCCGGGGCGTAGTACCCGTCGTCGTAGCTGGGCAGGGCGTAGGCCGCCGCGCGCGCCTCCTCGGTGGGCTGGACCTGGATGTTCCGGTACCGGTTGATGCCGGTACCGGCCGGGATCAGCTTGCCGATGATGACGTTCTCCTTCAGCCCCACGAGGCTGTCGGACTTCCCCTCGATCGCCGCGTTGGTCAGGATGCGCGTCGTCTCCTGGAAGGAGGCCGCGGACAGCCAGGACTCGGTGGCCAGCGAGGCCTTCGTGATGCCCATCAGCACCGGGCGGGCCGCCGCCGGGTCGCCGCCCTCGGAGACCACCTTGCGGTTGGCCGCCTCGAACTCGGCGCGGTCGACGACGCCACCGGGCAGGAACTCGGTGGCGCCTGAGTCGATGATCGTCACCCGGCGGAGCATCTGCCGGACGATGACCTCGATGTGCTTGTCGTGGATGGACACACCCTGCGACCGGTACACCTTCTGCACCTGGTCGACGAGGTGCAGCTGCACCTCGCGAGGGCCCATCACGCGCAGGACCTCGTGCGGGTCGGCCGTGCCCTCGAGCAGCTGCTGGCCGACGCCGACGTGGTCGCCGTCCTGCAGCGGGCGCTCGGACCCGTCGACCGTGAGGGTCGCGAGCCGCTGGCGCTTGGACAGCTTGTCGTAGACGACCTCCTCGCTCCCGTCGTCCGGGATGAGGGTGATCTTCCAGAACTTGTCGCCGTCCTCGAGCTGGATGCGGCCGTCCACGTCGGCGATGGGCGCCTTGCCCTTCGGGACGCGGGCCTCGAAGAGCTCCTGCACACGCGGCAGACCCGTGGTGATGTCCTCACCCGCGACGCCACCGGTGTGGAAGGTGCGCATCGTCAGCTGGGTGCCGGGCTCACCGATCGACTGCGCGGCGACGATGCCGACCGCTTCGCCGACGTCGACGAGCTTGCCGGTCGCCAACGAGCGGCCGTAGCACATCGCGCAGACGCCCTGGGCCGAGTCGCAGGTCAGGACGCTGCGGACGCGAACCTTGCCGACGCCGGCGGCCAGGAGGGTGTCGATCGCCTGCTGGCCGATGTCGGCGCCGCGGCCGAGCAGCTCGTTGCCGGCGTCGTCGGTGACGGCCGAGGCCGCCGTCCGCGTGTAGACGCTGGTGTCGACGTGCACGTCGCGGACGAGCCCGGTCCCCGCGGCGTCCTCCGAGCCGATCGGCATCGGGATGCCGCGCTCGGTGCCGCAGTCGATCTCGCGGACGATGACGTCCTGCGAGACGTCGACCAGGCGCCGGGTCAGGTAGCCCGAGTCGGCGGTGCGCAGCGCGGTGTCGGCGAGACCCTTGCGCGTGCCGTGGGTCGAGATGAAGTACTCGACCACCGAGAAGCCCTCGCGGAAGTTGGACTTGATCGGCCGCGGGATGAACTCACCCTTCGGGTTCGCGACCAGGCCCTTCATGCCCGCGAGCTGGCGCACCTGGGTCATGTTGCCGGCCGCGCCGGAGGCCACGATCCGCGAGATCGAGTTGTCGGCGGGGAAGTAGTCCTCCATCGCCTTGGCCACCTCCTCGGTGGCCTGGCCCCAGATGCGCACCATCTCGTCGTTGCGCTCCTGGTAGGAGAGCGCACCGCGCTGGTAGCGCTTGTTGACCTGCTCCGCGCGGCCCTCGTACTCGTCGAGGATCTCCTGCTTGCGCGGGGGCACGACGACGTCGTCGATGGCGATGGTGACGCCCGAGCGCGTGGCCCAGTGGAAGCCGGCGTCCTTGAGCCGGTCCAGGGTCATCGCGACCTCGGTCATCGAGTACCGCTCGGCCAGGTCGTTGATGATCGCGGCCTGGCGCTTCTTCGGGAGCTGGTCGTTGACGAAGGGGTAGTCCTCCGGCAGCAGCTCGTTGAAGAGCACCCGGCCCAGCGTGGTGTCGGCGAGCCACGGCTTGCCGGGCTCGTACTCCCCGTTGGTCATCCCCGGGCCGGGCACGACGGTGCCGTCCACGCGGATCTTCGCCGGGGCCTGCAGGTCGAGCGTGCCCAGGTCGTAGGCCATGATCGCCTCGGAGGGCGACGAGAAGGCCTGGCCCTCGCCGGTGGCGCCCTCGCGCCGCTGGGTCAGGTAGTACAGGCCGGTCACCATGTCGAGGCGCGGCATGGCCAGCGGCTTGCCCGACGCCGGCGACAGGATGTTGTTCGCCGACAGCATGAGGATGCGGGCCTCGGCCTGCGCCTCGGCGGACAGGGGCAGGTGGACCGCCATCTGGTCGCCGTCGAAGTCGGCGTTGAACGCCTCGCAGACCAGCGGGTGGAGCTGGATCGCCTTGCCCTCGACCAGCTGCGGCTCGAAGGCCTGGATGCCGAGGCGGTGCAGCGTGGGTGCCCGGTTCAGCATGACCGGGTGCTCGTTGATGACCTCCTCGAGCACGTCCCAGACCTGGCCGCGCTGGCGCTCGACCATCCGCTTCGCGGACTTGATGTTCTGGGCGTGGTTGAGGTCGACCAGCCGCTTCATGACGAACGGCTTGAACAGCTCGAGCGCCATCTGCTTGGGCAGGCCGCACTGGTGCAGCTTGAGCTGCGGGCCGACGACGATGACCGAACGGCCCGAGTAGTCGACGCGCTTGCCGAGCAGGTTCTGGCGGAACCGGCCCTGCTTGCCCTTGAGCAGGTCGGACAGCGACTTGAGCGGGCGGTTGCCCGGCCCGGTCACCGGCCGGCCGCGGCGGCCGTTGTCGAACAGCGCGTCGACGGCCTCCTGCAGCATCCGCTTCTCGTTGTTGACGATGATCTCGGGCGCGCCGAGGTCGATCAGTCGCTTGAGACGGTTGTTGCGGTTGATGACCCGGCGGTACAGGTCGTTGAGGTCCGACGTCGCGAAGCGGCCACCGTCGAGCTGCACCATCGGGCGCAGGTCCGGCGGGATGACCGGGACGCAGTCGAGCACCATGCCGGTGGGCCGGTTGCCGGTGGCCTGGAAGGCCGCGACGACCTTGAGCCGCTTGAGCGCGCGCAGCTTGCGCTGCCCCTTGCCGCTGCGGATGGTCTCGCGGAGGTTGTCGGCCTCGGCGTCGATGTCGAAGGTCTCCAGGAGCTTCTGGATCGCCTCGGCACCCATGGCACCGGTGAAATAGTCCGCGTAGCGGTCGTAGAGCTCGCGGTAGAGCGTCTCGTCCGAGATCAGCTGGCCCCGGTCGAGCTTGGTGAACGTGGTCCAGACCTCGTCGAGGCGGTCGATCTCGCGCTGCGCACGGTCGCGCAGCTGGCGCATCTCGCGCTCGCCGCCCTCCTTGACCTTGCGACGCACGTCGGACTTCGCGCCCTCGGCCTCGAGCTCGGCGACGTCGCTCTCGAGCTTCTGCGCGCGGGCCTCGAGGTCGTTGTCGCGCTGGGTCTCGAGGCGCTTGCGCTCCCCGGAGATCTCGTTCTCCAGCGTCGACTGGTCGTTGTGCCGCTGCTCGGTGTTCACCTCGGTGATCACGTAGGCAGCGAAGTAGATGATCTTCTCGAGGTCCTTGGGCGCCAGGTCCAGCAGGTAGCCGAGGCGCGACGGGACACCCTTGAAGTACCAGATGTGCGTGACGGGCGCGGCCAGCTCGATGTGGCCCATGCGCTCGCGGCGCACCTTGGCCCGGGTCACCTCGACGCCGCAGCGCTCGCAGATGATGCCCTTGAAGCGGACACGCTTGTACTTACCGCAGTAGCACTCCCAGTCCCGGGTGGGGCCGAAGATCTTCTCGCAGAAGAGGCCGTCCTTCTCGGGCTTGAGCGTGCGGTAGTTGATGGTTTCGGGCTTCTTGACCTCGCCGAAGGACCACTGGCGGATGTCGTCGGCGGTGGCCAGACCGATCCGCAGCTCGTCGAAGAAGTTGACGTCGAGCAAAGGTTCTCCCCTGGATGGGTGAGCTGTTTTCTAGAGGGGTCCGCACAGTCGGAGGGCTCCGCCCCCCGACGACCCCCCGGGCCGGGTCACCCCGGCGCCGAGGGGTCGCGAGGCACTAATTCACGACGTCGTCGACCGACGGCGACTCGTTGCGGGACAGGTTGATGCCGAGGTTCGCGGCCGCGCGCTCGAGGTCCTCGTCGTCGCCGTCGCGCATCTCGATGGCGGCGCCGTCGCTCGACAGCACCTCCACGTTGAGGCAGAGCGACTGGAGCTCCTTGAGCAGCACCTTGAACGACTCGGGGATGCCCGGCTCGGGGATGTTCTCGCCCTTGACGATGGCCTCGTAGACCTTCACGCGGCCGAGCACGTCGTCGGACTTGATGGTCAGCAGCTCCTGCAGCGTGTAGGCCGCGCCGTAGGCCTGCATGGCCCAGCACTCCATCTCGCCGAAGCGCTGACCGCCGAACTGCGCCTTCCCGCCCAGCGGCTGCTGGGTGATCATCGAGTACGGGCCCGTGGAGCGGGCGTGGATCTTGTCGTCCACCAGGTGCAGCAGCTTGAGGATGTACATGTAGCCCACCGCGATCTGGTGCGGGTAGGGCTCGCCGGTACGTCCATCGAAGATCTGCGCCTTGCCGTCCTCGCCGACCAGCCGCACGCCGTCGCGGTTGGGCAGCGTCGAGGAGAGCAGACCCGAGATCTCCGCCTGGCGGGCACCGTCGAACACCGGCGTCGCGGTGTTCGTGTCCGGCTCCACCCGGCGCATGTCGTCGGGCATGCTCACGGCCCACTCGGCCGTGTTGTCCGGATCGACCTCCCAGCCGCTCTTGGCGATCCACCCGAGGTGGGTCTCGAGCACCTGGCCGATGTTCATCCGTCGCGGCACACCGTGGGTGTTGAGGACGATGTCGACCGGCGTCCCGTCGGCGAGGAACGGCATGTCCTCGACCGGCAGGATCTTGCCGATGACGCCCTTGTTGCCGTGGCGGCCGGCGAGCTTGTCGCCCTCGGAGATCTTGCGCTTCTGGGCCACGTAGACGCGGACCAGCTCGTTGACCCCGGGCGGCAGCTCGTCGTCGTCGTCGCGGGAGAACACCCGGATGCCGATGACCTTGCCGGTCTCGCCGTGCGGGACCTTCAGCGAGGTGTCGCGCACCTCGCGCGCCTTCTCACCGAAGATGGCGCGCAGCAGGCGCTCCTCCGGGGTCAGCTCGGTCTCGCCCTTCGGCGTCACCTTGCCGACGAGGATGTCGCCGTCCGCGACCTCGGCGCCGATGCGGATGATGCCGCGCTCGTCGAGGTCGGCCAGGACCTCCTCGGAGACGTTCGGGATGTCCCGGGTGATCTCCTCGGCGCCCAGCTTGGTGTCGCGGGCGTCGATCTCGTGCTCCTCGATGTGGATCGAGGTCAGGACGTCGTCCTGCACGAGGCGCTGCGACAGGATGATCGCGTCCTCGTAGTTGTGGCCCTCCCACGGCATGATCGCCACGAGCAGGTTCTTCCCGAGGGCCATCTCGCCGTCCTCGGTGCACGGCCCGTCGGCGAGGACCTGGCGGGCCTCGACGCGGTCGCCCTCCGAGACGATCGGCTTCTGGTTGATGCAGGTGCCCTGGTTGGACCGCGTGAACTTGTGGAGACGGTGGGTCGTCCGCTGACCCTCGTCGTCCATGATCGTGATGTAGTCCGCGCAGAGCTCCTCGACCACGCCGCCGCGGTCGGTGGCGATGACGTCACCGGCGTCGACGGCGGCCCGCAGCTCCATGCCCGTGCCGACCAGCGGCGACTCGGAGCGCAGCAGCGGCACCGACTGGCGCTGCATGTTGGCGCCCATGAGCGCGCGGTTGGCGTCGTCGTGCTCGAGGAACGGGATCATGGCCGTCGCGACCGACACCATCTGGCGCGGCGAGACGTCCATGTAGTCGACGCGCGCCGGCGCGATGAGGTCGACGTCGCCGCCCTTGCGCCGGACCAGGACGCGGTCCTCGGCGAAGTGCCCGTCGCCGTCGAGCGGCGCGTTGGCCTGCGCGACGACGAAGCGGTCCTCCTCGTCGGCGGTCAGGTAGTCGATCTGGTCGGTGACGACCCCCTCGACGACCTTGCGGTACGGCGTCTCGATGAAACCGAACGGGTTGACCCGCGCGAAGCTCGACAGCGACCCGATCAGGCCGATGTTCGGGCCTTCCGGCGTCTCGATCGGGCACATGCGGCCGTAGTGCGACGGGTGGACGTCGCGGACCTCCATGCCCGCACGCTCACGGGACAGACCGCCCGGACCGAGCGCCGAGAGCCGGCGCTTGTGGGTCAGGCCCGCGAGCGGGTTGGTCTGGTCCATGAACTGCGAGAGCTGCGAGGTGCCGAAGAACTCCTTGATCGCGGCCACGACCGGCCGGATGTTGATCAGGGTCTGCGGCGTGATCGCCTCGACGTCCTGCGTCGTCATGCGCTCGCGCACGACGCGCTCCATGCGGGAGAGACCCACCCGGATCTGGTTCTGGATGAGCTCGCCGACGGTGCGCAGGCGGCGGTTGCCGAAGTGGTCGATGTCGTCGGTCTCGACGGGGATCTCGCCGGAGCCGTCGGGTGCGGACACCTCGGTCTCCCCCGCGTGCAGGCGCACGAGGTAGGAGATCGTGTTGATGATGTCGTCCTCGGTCAGCGTGCCGGTGGACGGCTCGACGTCCGACCCCAGCTTCTTGTTGACCTTGTAGCGGCCGACCTTCGCCAGGTCGTAGCGCTTGTCCTTGAAGAAGAGGTTCTCCAGGAGCGTCTGGGCGCTCTCGCGCGTCGGCGGCTCGCCCGGACGCAGCTTGCGGTAGATGTCGAGCAGGGCTTCGTCCTGCCCGGCGGTGGAGTCCTTCTCCAGGGTGGCCAGCAGCGTCTCGGAGAAGTGGAACTTCTCCTGGATCTGCTCGGTGGTCCAGCCGAGGGCCTTCAGCAGCACGGTGACCGGCTGACGGCGCTTGCGGTCGATGCGGACCCCGACCGTGTCGCGCTTGTCGACGTCGAACTCCAGCCACGCGCCGCGGCTGGGGATGATCTTGACGCTGAAGACGTCCTTGTCGGTCGTCTTGTCGACCGTGCGGTCGAAGTACACACCCGGCGAACGGACGAGCTGCGAGACGACGACGCGCTCGGTGCCGTTGATGATGAAGGTGCCCTTGTCGGTCATCACGGGGAAGTCGCCCATGAAGACCGTCTGGCTCTTGATCTCACCGGTGGTGTTGTTGGTGAACTCGGCCGTGACGAACAGCGGCGCCGAGTACGTCATGTCCTTGTCCTTGCACTCCTCGACGGAGGCCTTGACCTCGTCGAAGCGCGGGTCGGAGAAGGACAGGCTCATCGAGCCGGAGAAGTCCTCGATGGGGGAGATCTCGGAGAGGACCTCCTCCAGGCCACCGACGGGGAGATCCTCACCCGCCTCCACGCGACGCTCGAACCACTCCTCGCTACCGACCAGCCACTCGAAGGACTGGGTCTGGAGCGAGAGCAGGTCGGGAACCTCGAGGGGCTGGTCCAGCTTGGCGAAGGAAACCCGGGTGGGCGCCCCGGGGAACGACGCGTGGTGGTTCGAGACCTTGGTGGCGCGGGTAACTGCCAAGATGCGTCCTTCCGGAACAACGCTGTCTGAACGCTGTCAGTAGCTTCACCGTCCGGAGGGCAGCGCAGCGCCCCGGTCGGCGTGGACGCGGCCCGGGCGTCGGCATACGGGAGAGCACAACAGACGTAGGGCAGCGCGATCCGACAGTCTAGCCATGCATCATGGCACCTGTCGAACGGGCCCCCCTCGTGACACGCCGGAGGAGGAGCGTCCGCACGAAGCGGGATCGACCTCCGGGGTCTGACGCAGGGGCGCCGCGCTGCGAACAGAGTGACCGCCCGTGCCCTCGGAGTCAAGTGGGGCGCGCTGGGTGTCGCCCGGCCAGCACGGCGGACCCGGCGCAGGTCAGCGCACATGCCGACGAAACCGGGCGGGCCACGATCAGGGCGTGGCCCGCCCGGCGCGCCGCGGAACGGATCTACCGGTTCGTCGTGAGGGGGGTCAGCTCGGCGAGCTTCCAGCGTCCGTCGACGCGCTCCATGTCGAGGCGCAGCAGCCCCGGAGCATTCGTCGACTGGCCCGTCGTGGTGCGCTGAGCGGAGAACTGGGTGAGCGCCATGAGCGTCGCGCGGTCCCCGCGCAGCGTCGTCACGCCGATGTTCACGACCGCCGCCGTCTGCCGCAGCTGCTGCTGCTGGGCCGGCTGCCGGATGGTCTGGTCGAACACCGACATGTAGCGGTCGGCGAACCGCCCGGTCGACATCGTCCGCGCGGCGTCGGCCGAGTCGTCGAGGCGGGAGAAGTCGTACGAGAAGATCTTCTCGATCGCCTCGCGGCTCTGCCCGACGAGCTCAGCGGTGCCGCCGACGTCGATGACGGCCTGGTTGCTCACCGGCCCCGTCGTCCAGGCCTCACGACCCTTCCAGAAGGCGAGGCCGCCGAGGACGAGGCAGACCACGATCGCCACGACCAGCGTGACCGGCAGGGCCCGCGACCCGGCGAAGCGGCCGAGGGCCTCCCGCTGGCGCACGAACCGCTGCGGCTTCGCCTTGGCCGGGGCCGTCCGGACGCGGGTGGCCTTCGCGGGCTGCTGCTCCTCCGCGGGCACGGCGCGCGGGGTCATCCGCGTGCCGCGGCGGGCGCGGTTGGTGCGCGGTGCCGTGGCGGGCGTCGCGGCCGTGGCGGCCGTGGCGGCAGTGGCTCCCGTGGCGACGACCGACTTGGCGTCACCGTCCCCGGCGTCCCCGGCGTCCCCGGCCGTCTCGGTGGACGTCGTGGACGTCGCGGACGTCTCCGCCGCCGTCACGGCCGTGTCGGCGGCCGTCGCGGGCTCCGCGGTGGCCGTGTCGCCGCCCTCGGTGTTCGTCTCCGCGTCGGCCGGCGTCGGCAGCGCCGTCGTCTCGGCCTTCGCGGTGGCCGCGTCGGGCTCGGCGTCGTGGGGCTCGGCGTCGTGGGGCTCGGCGTCGTGGGGCTCGGCGTCGTCCGGCGACGTCTCGGCCGGGGCCGCCTCCGTCGGCGACTCGACCGGCGACTCGGCGGGAGACTCGACCGGGGCGTCGAGGCGGTCGGAGACCTCGGGCGCCTCGACGTCGTCGCCGGGCGGCGCGGTGGCGCCCGCGTGGGCGTGCTGGCGGAGTCCGGCGACCTTCGGGCGGCGGCTCGTGGAGCCGGGCTTGGTGCGGGAGCGGGGTGGCACGGTCACTCTCCCCTTCTCAGACGGGCCGAGTCTCTGGTCGGCCGCGGCGCTACTGCTGTCCGGTCGAGGGCGTCGCCTTGGCGGCCTTCCAGCCGTCCGGCGTGCGGATCATCTCGACGAGGAACAGCTGCTGCTTGGACTGGGGCTGCGCCGTGGCGCTGCGGGCGTTGACGTCGATCGCGACGACCGCCGAGGCCGTGGGCGGCTCGTGGGCGGGGTCGAACGCGGTCAGGGCCGACGAGACCGGGGTTGCGATGACCTCGGCCTGCGACTGGCGCAGGTTCTCGGCGAACTGCTGCCGCACCCGCTGGTACTCGCCGAGCATCGGCTCCGTCAGCGA
The DNA here is from genome assembly GCF_057180585.1 of Actinomycetospora sp. 2LY8.5. Classification (NCBI taxonomy): domain Bacteria; kingdom Bacillati; phylum Actinomycetota; class Actinomycetes; order Pseudonocardiales; family Pseudonocardiaceae; genus Actinomycetospora; species Actinomycetospora sp. 2LY8.5. The sequence goes on along the minus strand of NZ_JBXUHE010000006.1, from coordinate 56,966 downwards.
CGACTGGGCGGCCTCGAGGTCCGCGTCCAGCGTCGACGGCCGCACCGTGTTGATGTTGACGACGATCTGCTCGGCGGCGTCGGTGGCCTCGTCTCGCATGGCGGCGGCGCTCGCGTCGTCGCTCTGGGTCCCGGTCCACCAGTAGACGCCGCTGGCGACCGCGGCGGCGAGCGCCAGGACCGTCAGGACGGCGAGCACGGTCACCAGACGCCGGCGGCGCTGCTCGGGGGTCGCCGCCTTCTTCGTGGACGCGTCGGTCTCGGGGGCCTTCCGGGCCGTCGTCGGGGACGTGGCGCTCAGCTCCTCAGGTCGTCCGCCGGGCTGTGGGGAGCGCCCGACGGGGTCGTGCTCTCCGGTCAGTCGGTGCCGAGCCCCGGGATGATCACCGGGGGCGCGCCGCGCGTGCTGCCCTCGAGGACACCGCTCGGCGGTAGCGAGGCCAGCGCAGCTGTGTCCTGCTGCTCATTCTGCGACGAGCCGGTTCCACCGGCCTCGGCGGGGCCCCGGGAGTTCTCGGAGTCGTACGGCGCGGGCAGGTTCTGGGCGCCCCGGACGTTGATCGGCGGCGCCTCGTTGCACCGGACGCTGGTGTCCATGGGGATGAAATCCTTCGCCGTCGCCGGCCGCCACCCCGCGTCGGGCTGGAGGTAGCCCTCGCGGCAGTACGGGGGGTCGGCGACGTTGAGCACGAGACCGAAGTGCACGCGCCCGTCGGGTCCCGGGTCCTCGGCGTCCTGGAGCACCGACGGCGCCGCCGCCGAGAGCGCCGGGTAGGTGACGAGCACCTGTTCGATCCCCGACTGCCGGGGCTCGAGGATGCGGGACACCGTCAGCAGGTTGGCGATCACCCGGCTCAGGTCCGGTCCGACGTCGCGGATCAGGCCCTCGAGCTGCTGGGCCGCCGGTGGCGCCGACTGCACCAGGCGGCGGAGGTTCGGGTCGTCGGCCTTGAGCTGCGCGGTGAACAGCTGCAGGTCCCGGCTGAAGGACGTGATCTGCGGTCCGAGCGAGGCCTGGGTGTTGAGCACGATCCGGCCGTCGCGCAGCAGCTGACGGAAGGTCGGCAGGTTCGCGATGGCCGCGGGGACCAGGGCGTTGGTGCCGTCCAGCAGGCGCTGGAGGTCCGGGCCGGCCCGGTCGAAGGCGTTGAAGAGCTCGTCGACGGTCGTGCGGAGCTCGGGCAACGGCACCGAGGTCGCCAGCGCGTTGACGTTCTTGAGCAGCTCGTCGACGGGCACCGGAGTGCGCGTGCGCTCCACCGGGATGATCGATCCGTCGTCGAGATAGGGACCGTCGTCGTTCGGCGGCCGCAGGTCGACGTACTGCTCGCCGACCGCGGACCGGTTGGCGACAACGGCGAGCGCCGACGCCGGGATGTCCGGGGAGTCCTGCTCGATCTCGAGGTCGACCTCGAGGCCCTGCGGCGTGACCCGCATGTCCCCGACCTTGCCGATCTCGACGCCGCGGTAGCTCACCGACGCGTCCGGGAAGATGCCGCCCGAGTCCGCGAACTGGACCTTCACGGTGTACGGGCCGAGACCGATCAGCGAGTCGGCGCCGACGTAGCGCACGCCGACGTAGACGATGCCCACGATCGAGATGACCGCGAACAGCGCGACGAGCCGCAGCGTCTTCGTCCCGATCACGTCAGTTCCCTCCGCCGAGGCCAGGCAGCTGGGGAACCAGCCCGGCGGTGTTCTGGGAGCCTCGCTGCCCCGCCTCATCACCGGTCCCGCCACCCGGTTGCGGCGTCGTGCCGGGCTGCTGCAGCAGTTTGAAGATCGCGTCGGTGCCCGGCACCTGGTTGGTGTTCAGCAGTGTCGTCAGGAGGCTCTGGAGGTTGATCTGGACGCTGACGTCGATGTTCGCGAAGTCGCCCTTGACGACGTTGAGCGAGTTGTCCGCGAAGGGGATCGTCAGCAGGATCTGCAACGACCCCGGCAGCGCGTCCCCGGCCTCGACGAGGTTCCGGAGGATCGGCTGGAGAGCCCGGAGATCCGCCACGGTGTTGGCCTGACTGCGCCGGATGACGTCGGTGCCGACGTCGGAGAGCCGGTTCAACGACTGCAGCGTCTCGACGAGCAGGCCGCGCTGCTGGTTGAGCACGTCGAGACCGGGTCCGAGGTTGTCGATGACGTTGGCGATCCGGGCCCGCTGGTCGACGAGCGTCCGGGTGAGCCGCTCGAGCGAGTCGATCGCGCGCACGATGTCGGCCTTCTGCCGGTCGAGCGTCCCGACGAGCGTGTCGAGGTTGTTCAGCAGGGCGCGCAGCTGCTCCTCGTTGCCCGACGTCGCCGCGTTGACCTCGCGGGCGATGGTCTGGATCTTCTCGACACCACCGCCGTTGAGCAGCAGCGACAGTGCGCCGAGGACCTCCTCGACCTGCGCTCCGACGTCGGTCTGGTCGACGGGGATCGTCGCACCGTTCGCCAGACGGCCCTGCGGCGGCGCGGTCGGCGAGGGCAGCAGCTCGACGAACTTCTCACCGAGGAGGCTGGTCTGGCGCAACCGTGCCGTCGCGTTCGCCGGCAGGGCGACCGCGCCGTTGACGTCGACCACGACCTGCGCCGTCCAGCCGTCGGGCGCCAGCGACACCTCGCGGACGACCCCCACCGGCACGTCGTTGACGCGCACGCTGTTGTTGGGCACGAGGTCGACGACGTTGGTGAACTGCGCCGTCACCGTGTACGGGTTCGGCCCGAGAGCCGCGCCGCCGGGGAGCGGGACGTCCTGGATCGCTTGGAGGCCGCAGCCCGACAGGGCGACCACCGCCACGGCGAGCAGCGTCGCCAGCCGCGTGCGGCGCCCCGCCGACGGCGCACCGTTGCGTGCGGTCATCGGTCACCTCCGACCGTCTCGAAGCCGAGGATGCCGCTGCCGGGCTGGGTCGGGGCCGCATCGCCGACCCCGTCGCCGCCCTCACCGGTCGTCCCGCCGTTCGCCCCCGCGGCCTGTCCACCCGTGCCGGCTCGGCCACCGTTCGCGAGCGCGGTGATCGGCACGAGCGCGTCGAGCGATGGCTGGCTGTTCAGCAGTTCGAGCAGGTTCTGGATCGGGGCGAGGGACACGCCGAGCGGCGAGTTGTTGACGACCTCGCCCTCCGCGTTGGTCCCGCCGAGGAGCGCACCACACACGACCGACGCGCGAGCGACGTTCGTGAGGAGCGGGTCGGCGGGCCCGGCCAGGGCGTCCGGGAGGCCGGGCTGGTTGGCGAGCAGGTTGCAGAGCAGAGCACGCGGGTCGAGACCGCCGCCGAGGAGCTCGGGCGCCAGCACCGGCCGCACGTCGAGCGTCCCGGAGCGGGCGTTGTACGAATTCGTCAGGTTCCCGAGCGCCAGCGGCGCGACGTTGGCGAACTCGGTGACCGCCCGGCGCTGGCGCACGAGGATGTCCGTGATGTTCCGCAGACGTCCGACGTCGGTGCGCAGGATGTCGCGGTTGTCCCGGATGAACCGGGCGACGTCGTCCAGCGCCGGCGGCAGCGTCCGGAGGACCGTGGAGAGGTCGCCCCGCTCCGAGGCGAGGAAGCCGGAGATGTCCGCGAGCTGGTTGTTGAGGTCGCGGACCGCGCCGTCGTTGCGGGCGAGCATGTTCGTGAACTGGCCGAGGTTGTCGACCGTCGCGAACAGGTTGTCGCGGTTGTCGGCGAGGGTGCCGACGGCGCCGCCGAGCTCCTGGATGGTGCTCTTGAGCAGCTCACCGTTGCCGCCGAGGGCACCGGCCGACGACCGCAGGAGCTCGTTGAGCGCGCCCGCCTGGTTCGCGCCGTTCGGCCCGAGCGACCGAGCGATCTGGTCGAGGCTCTGGTAGACGCGGTCGAGCTCGACCGGCGTGCTGGTGCGCTCGACCGGGATCACGGCACCGTCCGCGAGTTGCGGTCCGTTCTCGTAGGTCGGGCCGAGCTGGACGTACCGGTCGCTGACCAGCGTCGGAGCGACGATGACGGCTTGGGCGTCGGCGCGGACCGGGGCGTCGTTGTCGACCTTGAGCACGACGCGGACGACGTCGCCCTGGGGGATGATGTCGTCGACCTTCCCCACCGGGATGCCCTGGATCGTCACCTCGTTGTCGACGTAGAGGCCGACGGTGTTGTCGAAGTAGGCCGTGACCGTGCGCTGACTCCCGCGCTGCAGCGCGTACCAGAGGCCCGCGGTCGCGAGGAGGGCCAGCACCAGCGCGACCGACAGCGTGCGGGCCGCGCTCTCGAAGAACGTGACGAAGCGGTTCGGCATCAGTTGCCCCCGCCTTCGCCGCCGCCGGCGGGTGCCGCGCCCGCGCCGGGCAGGAGGCCGCCGCCGGCGCCCTGCGTCAGCGCCTCGGTCAGCGCGTTCACGTCCGGCACTCCGTTCGGGAAGAGGATCTGCAGCTGCTGGGGGGTGAGTGCACCCGGGGTGTCCGGACTCCCGAGGAGCTGCTGGAGCTGGGTCAGCTGAGCCGGGTTCAGGCCCGCGATGACCTGCGGCAGCTCCTGCAGCGTGGGCAGCGCCGGCAGCCCGAGCACGGCGAGCGCGTTCTGCAGGATCTGGGTCAGCAGCTGCGGGTCGAACAGCCCGGTCAGGCTGGCGGGGTCGAGGCTCGAGCCCGGGTCGCAGTTCTGGTCCAGCGGCGGGTCGAGGTTGCAGATGTAGGCGTCGAACCAGCGCCCGTTGCCGACGACGTTGGCGAACACCCGCGCGAAGGGCGCCAGCAGCCGCAGACCGTTCTCGAGGTTCGCGGAGTTCTCCTCGAGCGTGCGCAGCACGCCGTCGAGCGACTCGAGCGTGGGCCGCAGCGTCGCCTCGTTGTCGGCGACCAGGCCACGCAGCTGCGCGGCCAGCGCGATCGTCCCGTCGAGCAGGTTGTCGATCGCGGCCTTGCGGGCGCGCAGCTCCGAGAGCAGCAGGTTCCCGTCGTTGATGAGCCGCTCGATCTCGCCGTCGCGGTCGGCGAGCACCTGGGTGGTGGTCCGGGTGTTCGCCAGCAGGCGGGCGAGCTCCTGGTCGCGCGAGGAGATCGTGCGCGACAGGCGGCTCAGGCCGTCCAGTGCGCCGCGCACCGGGCCCGCCGCGCCGTCGAGGGTCTCGGACAGGACGCCGAGGCTCTGGGCGAGCTGGTTCGTGTCGAGATCCTCGACCGTCGTCGACAGCTGCGAGAAGGCCTGGATGACGTCGAACGGCGCCCGGGTGCGGTTGCGCGGGATCCCCTGGTCGGGGTCCAGCGGCTGGTCGCCCGCGGGTTCGAGCGCGATGTACTTCTGCCCGAGCACCGTCTTGATCTCGATCGAGGCGGAGGTCCGGTTGCCGATCCAGGCGTCCGGCGCCTTGAACGACACGACGACGTCGCTGCCCTCGAGCGTGAGGTCGGTGACCGTCCCGATGCGGATGCCCGCGATGCGGACGTCGTCGTCGGGCTGCACACCGGCCGACTCGCTGAAGCGGGCCGTGTACGTGGGGCCCTGCCCGATGAGGGGCAGGTCCCGGATGTTCAGCGACGCGGCGGTGAGCAGCAGCAGGATCACCAGGCTGGCCGCGCCGATGGGGAGCGGGTTCCGCTTGCGGAACGGCTTCATCCTTGGCATCGGTTCGCCGTATCCGGGAGTTGGATGATGGACCCGAGGTCGATGGGCGGCAGCGGCAGCGGGTCGAAGCTGACGTTGCCGCCGACGGCGCAGAGATAGAAGTTGAACCAGGAGCCGTAGCTCCCGGCACGACCGATGTTGTTCGCCTTCTGCGGCGTTCTCACCAGGAAGTTCTCCACGAGACCCCGGTTGCGGTTGAGGTTGTCCGACAGCCGGCCCAGCTGGACGATGTCGTCGCGCAGCGGCGGGCGCGCCTCCTCGAGGAGACCGGCCGTCGTCGTGGTGAGGTCCGCGATCGGCTGCAGGGTCTCGCCGATCCGCACCCGGTCCGCCGCGAGGCCGCTGACGAGCTGTTGCAGCGACACGATGAGCCCGGACAGACGCTCGTCACGGGCGTTGACCGTGTCGAGCACCGTGTTCAGGTTGTTGATCAGCGACCCGATGACGGCGTCGCGGTCGGCGATCGTCGCGGTCAGCGACGCCGTGCGGGCGAGCAGCGAGTTCACCGTGCCGCCCTCGCCCTGGAGCACCTGGATGATCTCGAACGACAGCTGGTTGATGTCGTTCGGGCTCAGCGCCTGGAACAGCGGCTTGAAGCCGTTGAACACCACGGTGAGGTTGAGCGGCGGACGCGTCTGGTTCACCGGGATCGTCGCGCCCGGCTGGAGAGTCGCGTTCATCGGGCCGTTGCCGCGGGCGACCTCGAGGTACCGCTGGCCCACGAGGTTCTGGTACTTGATCGAGAAGATCGAGCCGACGGGGAGCTTCCGGTTCTGGTCGACCGAGAACGTCACCTCGGCGACGTTGCGGTCGACCAGCGCGACCTCGGAGACCTGGCCGACGCGGACGCCCGCGATGCGGACGTCGCTGCCCGCGATCAGCCCGGACGCGTCGGTGAAGCGCGCCTTGTAGTCCTCGGTGCCGCCGAAGTACGTGTTCTGGATCGCCGTGAGCAGCAGGGCGACCGACAGCACCGTGACGAGCGTGAAGATCCCCAGCTTGATCAGGGGTGCGGCGAGGCCTCTCATCGGACCACCGCCTGCGCGCCGCGCAGCGTCGCCGCGGACAGGTACGGGGCGAAGGACGGCACCTGCGCCGGGCGCACGCCCATCTGCATGGCCGTCACCTCGGTCACCAACTGCCGCTCCTGCGGTGAGTTGGGCGTGTTGGGCAGGCCGATGTTGGCGCCGTCGACACGGCCCGGCGCGGCCTGCCCGGTGGTCTGTCCGCCGTCCGAGGGCCGCCGCGCCGAGGCCTGGGAGTCGTCGCCCGTCTGGGAGTCCTCGTCGATGGCGTCGTCCTGGCCGCCGGCGTAGGCGTCCTCGGTGGCCGCCGTCGGGTCGGGCGGGATCGACCCGTCACGGATCGGGCCGCCGGGCGGGAACTGCGGGGCCTGGCCCTCGATCTGGTAGCAGCGCGGCCCGCGGTCGTCGAGGTACTGCGGCTCCTCGCCGGGCACGAACTTGCCGTTGTCGATCGTGATCTCGGCCTCGATCTGGATACCGGTATCCGACCTCAACACGTTGTTGATCAACGGGGTGACGTCGGTCAACTGTCGGAACAGGCACGGGAACTCCGAGCTATACCGCGCGAGCAGTTCCAACGTCGGTCGCGCCGAGGCCGCGAGAGCGATGATGTTGTCCCGGTTCGCGACGAGGAAGTCCGTCGTCACGTTCGACGCCGACGTCACCGAGCGGAACGTCGATTCGAACGCCGCGCGCTGCTCGACGAGCGTGCGGCTCGTCGTCACCAGGTTGTCGAGGGCCAGGATCAGGTCCGGGGCTGCCTGGTTGTAGATGTCCGCGGTCGGTGCCAGGGCCCGCAGGTTCGCCTGCAGGTCGGGCAGCGCCGGCTGGAGCCCCTCGACGTACTGGTTGAGCAGCACCAGCGTGTCGCCCAGCTGCTCACCCCGGCCCGAGAGCGCCTGCGAGACCGCGCCGAGGGTGTCCGAGAGTTTCTGCGGCTGCACCGCGGTGAGAACCGGCAGCAGGTTGTTGAGGACCTCTTCGGTCTCGGTGGCGTTCTCCGAGCGGTCCTGGGCGATCGTGTCGCCCTCCTGCAGCGGCCGCGAGCTCGCGTTCGGCGGGATCGCCAGCGCCACGTAGCGCTCGCCGAAGAGCGTCTTCGGGATCAGCGTCGCCGTGGTGTTGCTCGGGATCGTGGGCAGGAAGTCGGGATCCATCGCCATCTCGACGACCGCGCCCGACCCGTCGGCGTCGACGGAGGTGATCTCGCCGACGATGACGCCGCGGACCTTCACGTCGCCCTGCTTGGAGAGCTGGTTGCCCACCGTCGCGGTACGCAGGTAGACGGTCTCGGTCGACTTGAACACCTTGTTGAAGTTCGCCAGACACAGCCCGACGATCAGCACGATCACCAGCAGCAACGCAATGCCCATGAGGCGGCGACGCAGCGGGCTCAGCGGCGGGCGCTTGTCCTTCACCGGCGGCGCGTACTCCTCGCGCTCCTGCGTCGGGGCGCTCATCCGGCGATCCTGATCGAGGTCGTGGTGCCCCAGATGGCCAGCGTGAGCAGGTTGTCGAGGACGGTGAAGATGACGATCGAGTTCCGCACCGCGTTGCCGACGGCGACGCCCACGCCGGCGGGCCCGCCGCTGGCGTTGTAGCCGTAGAAGCAGTGGATGAGGATGATCGCCAGGGCGAAGACCAGCACCTTGCCGAACGAGTACAGGACGTCCTGGGGCGGCAGGAACAGGTTGAAGTAGTGGTCGTAGGTCCCCGGCGACTGCGTGTAGAAGTTCGTGACCAGCAGCCGAGCGGCCAGGTACGACGCCACCAGGCCGATGACGTAGAGCGGGATGACCGCGATGAAGCCGGCGACCACGCGCGTCGTGACGAGGAACGGCAGCGACGGCACCGCCATGACCTCGAGGGCGTCGATCTCCTCCGACACACGCTGGGCGCCGAGCTGGGCGGTGAAGCCGGCGCCGACCGTCGCGGACAGCGCCAGCGCCGACACCAGCGGCGCGACCTCACGGGTGTTGAAGTACGCGGTGACGAAGCCGGAGAACGCCGACGTCCCGATCTGGTTCAGCGCCGAGTAGCTCTGCAGGCCGACGACCGAGCCGGTGAAGAAGGTCAGCGTGGCGACGATGACGACCGTGCCGCCGATGAGGGCGAGCGCGCCCGACCCGAACGCCACCTCGGTGAGCAGCCGGAGAACCTCGCGCCGGTAGCGCGTCACGGACTTCGGGATCCAGCCGAGGGTGCGCGCGTAGAACGACGCCTGGTCGCCGAGGGTGTCGAGGACACCGAGCGGCGCGTCGACGGCACGACGTGCGCGAGAAGTGATCGTCATCGAATCCTGGCCTGGGGAGCGGCGGTCAGAACGTCAGAACAGAAAGATCAGAACTTGGTCGGGGGAACGAGGTTGAGATAGACGGCCGTCACGATCACGTTGATCGCGAACAGCAGGATGAACGTGATGACGACGGCCTGGTTGACCGCGTCGCCCACGCCCTTCGGACCACCGGCCGGGTTGAGGCCGCGGTACGCGGCGACGATCCCGGCGGCGAGCCCGAACAATGCTGCCTTGATGAAGCCGACGAGCAGGTCGGTCGGCTTGGACAGGGCGGAGAAGCCCTGCACGTAGGCGCCCGGGGTGACGCCCTGCAGCACGACGTTGAAGTAGTAGCCGCCGGCGACGCCGACGATCGAGACGAGCCCGAAGAGCAGCGCCGACACGAGGATCGACGCGAGCACCCGGGGCACCACGAGGCGCTGGATGGGGTTGATGCCCAGCACCTCCATCGCGTCGATCTCCTCGCGGATGGTGCGGGCTCCGAGGTCGGCGCAGATCGCCGATCCGCCGGCCCCCGCTACGAGGAGTGCGCAGATGACGGGCGCCGCCTGCTGGATCACCGCCAGCGTGCTGGCCGCGCCGGAGAACGACTGGGCGCCGAACTGCCGGATCAACGATCCGAGCTGCAGCGAGATGACCGAGCCGAACGAGATCGACACCAGCGCCGCGGGCAGGATGCAGACCCGCGAGATGAACCAGCACTGCTCGACGAACTCGCGCGTCTGGAACGGTCGCTGGAAGATTCCGACGATCACGTCGAGGCCGAGCGCGAACAGCTTGCCCGTCGACGACAGTGCGCCGGCACCGGGGAAGTTCCCGGTGGCGATGCGTGAGCTCACGAGTCGCCCCGCCGGAACATGCGGCGCAGGCCACCGCGCCGGCTCTCGTCCTGGCCCTGGTGCGCGTCCTCGGCGTGCTGCTCAGGGGCCTGCTGCGGCGGGGGCTGCTGCTCGTCGCCGTCGTTCGCCGGACGTGCGGCCATCGGGACGAGCCCGGCGACACCCTGCTCGCCGCTCTGCTCGGGGTGCTCGGTCTGCTCGGGGTGCTCGGGTTGGTCACCGCGCCAGTGGTGGCGCCCGGCCGCGGCAGCGCCGGCGACACCGGCGGCACCGGCCGCGCCCGCCGCCTGCTGGCCTGGCTGCTGGCCGGGCTGCTGGTCGGTCCGCTGCTCCTGCTGCTGTCCCTGCCGACCGTCGTCCTGGACCGCCTGGAACTGCTCGGTCCGGGCGTCGTCGGCCGGGGCCTGGCCGCCCTGCTGCTGGTCGCGCGCGTTACCGGCCTCGTCGGACTGCTCGTCGTCGCTCTTGGTGTGCTCACCGGCCTGCGGGAGCACCACCGTGCCGCCGGCCTCGTCGTCCGCCGGCACGCCGACCAGCGGCTCGTCGGACTCCGGCGGGGCGGGCGGGGCCTTGCGCGCCTCGGCGTCGGCGTCCGGGTCGCCGCTGCCGGCCTGGCTCCCCTCGCCGTCGCCCTCGCGGGACCCGCCCTCGACCAGCGAGTTGTCCTCGGCCTGCGCCATGGCCTGGTAGCCGAACGGGTCGGCGTCCTCGGGCGGCTGGGTGCGCGTGACCTCGATGAGCTCGGTGCGGTCCTGGTCCCGCGAGATGCCGTAACGCTCCTGGTCGGCCTCGGTGAGCGACTCGAGGATCGCGGTCTGCGCCTTCGGCGGCAGGGTGTGCAGGACCTGCATGACGCGGTCCTTGCGCCGCTGCACCGCCTTGCGCTCGGGGACGCCCTCGCTGACCTCGAGCTGCGGGTCGATGAAGGACTCCTCGGACTCCGCCGAGCCGCCCTTCTTCTTCAGCTCCGCCATCTCGGCCTCCATCTGGGCCGAGTCCTTCTCCTCGGACATCCCGATCGGGCCGATGCGCCGACCCTGCAGGAACTGCTGGACGACCGGCTCCTCCGAGGTCAGCAGGACCTCGCGCGGGCCGAACATCACCAGGTTCTTGCGAAACAGCATCCCGATGTTGTCCGGTAGCGACCGGGCGGTGCCCAGGTGGTGGGTGACGATGAGGATCGTCGCGTCGAGCTGGGCGTTGAGGTCGACGATCAGCTGGTTCAGGTACGCCGTGCGCACCGGGTCCAGCCCGGAGTCCGGCTCGTCGACCAGGATGATCTCGGGGTCGAGCACGAGCGCGCGGGCCAGCCCGGCGCGCTTCTTCATCCCGCCGGAGATCTCGCCGGGCAGCTTGTCCTCGGCACCGCCGAGCCCGACGAGGTCGAGCTTCTCCATGACGATGTCCTTGATCTCGGACTCGCCCTTGCGGGTGTGCTCGCGCAGCGGGAAGGCGATGTTGTCGAACAGGTTCATCGACCCGAACAGCGCGCCGTCCTGGAACAGCACCCCGAACAGCTTGCGGATCTCGTAGAGCTTCGACTCCGAGCACCGCACGAGGTCGGTGTCGTGGATGAAGATCGAGCCCTTCTCGGGCTTGAGCAGCCCGATGATCGACTTCAGGAGCACCGACTTGCCCGTGCCCGACGGGCCGAGGAGCACGCTGACCTCACCCGCCGGAAGGGTGAGCGTGACGTCGGACCAGATGTTGGAGCTGCCGAACGACTTCGACAGGTTCCTGATCCCGACCTCGACGCCGGCCATGCAGTTCCTCCTGCGGTCCGTGGTGTCGACCCATCAACGCCCTGTTACCGACGTCATCGAGCCGGCACCCCCAGAGAGGGGCGTCACGTCTTCAACGACGGGTGACCGAGGAGGTTACTCGGGCGGCAAGTTGGGCGACGGCCGGGTCGGCCTGGACCGGAGGCGTCAGGACGGATGCGCCGAGCGGGTGGCGACCAGCGGCTGCTCCCACGCGTTCGGTGGAGCCCGAGGACCGTTCGTCCCAGGAATCGCCGCTTCGCCGCCGGATCGGGCGACACCCTTTCGCGCGACCGGCGAGGGTGTCCGCAACGGCCCCGAAGACACTCCGGAGACGACGACGGGGCGGGGCCCGAAGGTCCCCGCCCCGTCTGGGAAGAGCTGCGCTCGCGCGCGAGATCAGGTCAGGCTGATCTTCGCGCCGGCCTCCTCGAGCTTCGCCTTGGCCGCGTCGGCGGCCTCCTTGTTGACGCCCTCGAGGATCGGCTTCGGGGCGCTCTCGACGAGCTCCTTGGCCTCCTTGAGGCCCAGGCCCGAGACGACCTCACGGACGACCTTGATGACCTGGATCTTCTTGTCGCCGGCGCCCTCGAGGACGACGTTGAACTCGTCCTTCTCCTCCTCGACCGGAGCGGCGGCACCGCCGGCGGCCGGGGCGGCCGCGGCGGCGACCGGGGCCGCCGCCGTGACCTCGAAGGTCTCCTCGAACTTCTTCACGAACTCGGAGAGCTCGATCAGGGTCATGTCCTTGAACGCGTCGAGCAGCTCGTCGGTGGACAGCTTCGCCATGGTGGCGGTTCCTTCCTGGTACGACGCCCGGCACGGACCGGGCGGGCTTGGGGTGGGGGTGGCCGTCAGGCCTGGGTGGCCTCGGTGGACTCGGCCTCGGTGGACTCGGCCTCGGTGCTCGCCTCGGCGTCGGCGGACTCGACGGCGGCGACGGCGTCCTCGGTGCTCGCGCTGCCCTCGGCCGCCCTCTTGTCCTGCAGGGCGGCCGCGAGGCGGGCGATCTGCGAGGCCGGGGCGTTGAACAGCCCGGCGGCCTTGGCCAGGTTGCCCTTCATGGCGCCGGCCAGCTTCGCCAGCAGCGCCTCGCGGGACTCGAGGTCCGCGAGCTGCGTGACCTCGGTGGCGGAGAGCGCGCGGCCCTCCATGTACCCGCCCTTGACGACCAGGGCCTTGTTGTCCCGCTGGAAGTCGCGGAACGCCTTGGCGGCGTCCACGGGCTCCCCGCTGACGAAGGCGATGGCCGTCGGGCCGACCAGCAGGTCGTCCAGTCCCTCGACCCCGGCGTCCGCGGCAGCCCGCTTGACCAGGGTGTTCTTGGCGACCGTGTAGGTGACGTCCGAGCCCAGCGAACGACGCAGCTGCGAGATCTGCTTCATCGACAGGCCGCGGTACTCGGTGACGACCATCGCCGAGGCCTCGCGGAACTCCGCGGCGATCTCGGCGACCGCGGCCACCTTGTCGGCAGCCGGAGCTCTCGTCCCATCTGCAGCCATGCGCGCCTCCTCTCTCGTACTCGGGAGACCGTGTCGGTCGGTCGGCGGCCCCGGAACGACGAAACGCCCCGTGCACAGGTGCACGGGGCGTCGGACGGCGCAGGGCACGAAGGCCCGGCGGGTCACGACCCTCGTCCTCCTGCGCGGGCGCCCCTCGTTGGGGCCTTCGTCCGTCCAAGCAGGGCCTGAACGGCGACCAGCGGTCTCGGGTGGATCGGGGTTCGATCTGTCATCGAGTCTACGCGGTCCCCCCGGAGCGCCTTTCACCCCGGGGGACCGTCGCGACTAGGCCTCCGCGGAGAGCAGGTTCCGCGTGCGGTTCGGGTCGACCGGGATGCCCGGGCCCATCGTCGTGGTGACGGTGATCTTCTTGACGTAGCGGCCCTTCGCGGCGGCCGGCTTCGCCCGGAGGATCTCGTCCAGCGCGGCACCGTAGTTCTCGACGAGCTTCTCGGTGTCGAAGCTGGCCTTGCCGATGATCAGGTGCAGGTTGGCCTGCTTGTCGACGCGGAAGTTCACCTTGCCGCCCTTGATGTCGCTGACGGCGCGGGCGACGTCCGGGGTGACGGTGCCGGTCTTGGGGTTCGGCATCAGCCCGCGGGGGCCGAGGATGCGGGCCACGCGGCCGACCTTGGCCATCTGGTCGGGCGCCGCGACGGCGGCGTCGAACTCGAGCCAGCCGCCCTGGATGCGCTCGATGAGGTCATCGGATCCCACGACGTCGGCTCCGGCCGACTCGGCCTCGCGCGCCTTGTCGCCGGTGGCGAACACGATGACGCGGGCGGTCTTGCCGGTGCCGTGGGGCAGGTTCACGGTGCCGCGGACCATCTGGTCGGCCTTGCGGGGGTCGACCCCCAGCCGCATGGCGACCTCGACGGTCGCGTCCATCGACGTGGTGGACGTGTCCTTGGCCAGGTCGATGCCCTCGAGCGGGCTGTAGAGCTTGTCGAAGTCCACCTTCTCGGCGGCCTTCTGGTATGCCTTGCTGCGCTTCATTTCTCTCTGTCCTTCTCGAACGGATCAGGTGTGGTCAGGGCTGCGCGGCCCTCCCACTCAGGTGCCGACCGGTGGTCACCGGCCGACGCAGGTCTCACTGGTCAGTCTGCGACGGTCAGACCCATCGACCGGGCGGTGCCGGCGATGATCTTCGACGCCTGGTCGAGGTCGTTGGCGTTGAGGTCCTGCATCTTGGTCTGCGCGATCTCGCGGACCTGCTCCTGCGTCACCGAACCGACCTTCTTGCTGTGCGGCGTCGGGCTACCCGACTTCAGGCCGGCCGCCGCCAGCAGCAGCTTGGCTGCCGGCGGCGTCTTGAGCTTGAAGTCGAACGAGCGGTCCTCGTAGACCGAGATCTCGACCGGCACGACCTGACCGCGCTGCGACTCGGTCGCGGCGTTGTAGGCCTTGCAGAACTCCATGATGTTGACGCCGTGCTGACCCAGGGCCGGGCCGACCGGCGGGGCCGGCGTCGCCGCGCCGGCGCTGATCTGCAGCTTGACGACCGCGGAGAGCCGTCGCTTCTTCGGGGGCATGACTTCCTCGTTGTTGCGGGTGGGGCGACACGGAGCCGGCGGAGCCGGCGCCGATGCCGAGGGCCGGGTCCTAGATCTTGGAGACCTGGTTGAACCCGAGCTCGACCGGGGTCTCCCGGCCGAAGATCGAGACGAGCACCTTGAGCTTCTGGGCGTCGACGTTGACCTCGGAGATACTCGCCGGGAGCGTCGCGAACGGGCCGTCCATGACGGTGACCGACTCGCCGACCTCGAAGTCGACCTCGACCGCGGGCTTGCCGGCGGTGTCCTCGGTGCCGGTCTTCTCCCCGCCCTTGGCCTTCTTCGGCGTCTCTTGACGGGGCAGGAGGAACTTGACGACCTCGTCGAGGGTCAGCGGCGACGGGCGCGACGTGGCACCGACGAAGCCGGTGACGCCCGGCGTGTTGCGCACCGCGCTCCACGAGGCGTCGTTGAGGTCCATCCGCACGAGGATGTAGCCGGGCAGGACCTTGCGCTGGACCTGCTTGCGCTGCCCGTTCTTGATCTCGGTGACCTCTTCGGTGGGCACCTCGACCTGGAAGATGAAATCCTCGACGTCCAGGGTCTGGACACGGGTCTCGAGATTGGCCTTCACCTTGTTCTCGTAGCCCGCGTAGGAGTGCACGACGTACCAGTCGCCGGGCGCCAGACGCAGCGAGTCCTTGAGCGCCTGCGCCGGGTCGACCTCCTCCTCCTCGACCTCGGCGGCCTCGGCGGAGACCGGCGCCTCGTCGACCTGGAGGTCGTCCTCGGTGTCGTCGCGGGCCGCGACGTCGCCCGTGCCCGCGGACTCCTCGGGCAGGTCGGAGTCGTCCTCGTCGGCCGGGGCGCCGAGTGCGGCGCGCGCAGCCTTCAGGTCGGCCTCGGGGTCGGCGGCGTCCTCGGCGTCGACGTCCCCGGCGGCGTCTTCGGAGCCGTCCTCGGCCTCGCGCGCCTCCTGGGCGACGCGGGCCACCTCGCCGTCGTCGAGCGTGGCGGGGCGCTCCTCGGTGCTGATGTCCCCGTACGTGCCGCTGCCGTCACGCACCATGACGCCGCGCGTGCGGGCCTCACCGACGAGCTCGGGCTCGCCGCCGTCGGGGGTGCCATTCTCGGGCTCTGCGCCGGATCCTGCGGAGGTCACTTCTCACTCACTTCCTTTGCACGGCGGGCACCGCGGCGCGGTGCCCGGCCGGCCGCTCGGCGGAACGGTCAGCCGAAGAGGGCGAACACGGCCTTGGCGAAGACCCAGTCGAGGCCTGCGACCAGCGCCACCATGAACGACACGAACACGAGGACGACGAACGTGTAGACCACGATCTGCCGGCGGGTGGGCCAGTGCACCTTGCGGAGCTCGGCCACGACCTCGCGCAGGAAGCGACGCAGGCGGGCGAACACCGACCCCTGCGCCGGCTGGGTGCGGTCCCGGGTCGGGGTGGATGTGCCCTTGCCCGACGGGCGACCGCTCTCGGCGTCCGCGTCCCCACCGCTGCCGTTCCCGGCCGCGTCGGCGCGCCGTCGACGGCCGGCGGCGGTGACCGGACGCGCGTCGTCGTCGTCGCTCCCGCGCCGACGCCGGCTGCTGTCCTCGCTCACTGCGCCGTCCTCACCGTCCTCGTCCAACCACCCGCCTCGTCGGCGGGCCTCACCGTCGCGGTGCAGGGGCGACAGGACTTGAACCTGCAACCTGCGGTTTTGGAGACCGCTGCTCTGCCAATTGAGCTACGCCCCTGTGGCGTTCCCGGGGGGAGCGCCGATGGTCCGGGCCGAGGTCGATCCACACGACGACGAGCGCGCGGGAGCGACGGACGATCCGTCCCGGTGAGCAATGCTACGTCAAGCGCCGAGCCCGTTCGGCGCCGGGGCGGCGCGGCAGCCCGGGCGGCGGAACGGGCTGGAGGCTTCTCCTAGGATACCGGGACATGACGTCGTCGTCCTCGACTTCCCTGCACCCCTCAGCGACCGACCGCCGTATCTCGGCCCGTGTCGGCGGGATCGCGGAGTCGGCGACGCTGGCGGTCGATGCGAAGGCCAAGGCACTCAAGGCCGCCGGCCGACCAGTGATCGGCTTCGGGGCCGGCGAGCCCGACTTCCCCACGCCGCAGCCGGTGGTCGACGCCGCGATCGCGGCGTGCTCGGACCCCAGGAACCACCGCTACTCCCCCGCGGCCGGGCTGCCCGAGCTGCGCGACGCGATCGCGGCCAAGACCGCCCGCGACTCGGGGTGGCAGGTCGAGGCGCGCCAGGTGCTCGTCACCAACGGCGGCAAGCAGGCCGTGTTCGAGGCGTTCGCGACGCTGATCGACCCCGACGACGAGGTGCTGCTGCCCGCTCCGTTCTGGACGACCTACCCCGAGGCCGTGCGCATGGCCGGCGGAAACCCCGTCCAGATCGACACCGACGAGTCGACCGACTTCCTGCCCACCGTCGAGGCGCTCGAGGCCGCGCGCACGCCGCGCACCAAGGCGCTGCTGTGGTGCTCGCCGTCGAACCCCACCGGGTCGGTCGCGCCGCGCGAGCTCGTCGAGGCCGTCGGGCGCTGGGCGGCCGAGCACGGCGTCTGGGTGATCGCCGACGAGATCTACGAGCACCTCGTCTACGACGGCGCCGAGCACGTCTCGATGCCCGTCGCGGTGCCCGAGATCGCCGACCGCTGCGTGGTGCTCAACGGCGTCGCCAAGACCTTCGCCATGACCGGCTGGCGGGTCGGCTGGATGATCGGCCCTGCCGACGTGGTCGCGGCCGGCATCAACATGCAGTCGCACCTGACCTCGAACGTCTGCAACGTCGCCCAGCGCGCGGCCCTCGCGGCGGTCACGGGCCCGCTCGACGCGGTGGCCGAGATGCGCGAGGCGTTCGACCGCCGCAGGCGGCTGATCGTCGAGCTGCTCTCGGGCATCGAGGGCGTCACCTGTCCCGTGCCGCGCGGCGCCTTCTACGCCTATCCCTCGGTGGCGGGGCTGCTCGGCAAGGAGCTCCGCGGCGAGCGTCCCAAGACCAGCGTCGACCTCGCCGCGCTCGTCCTCGAGCACGCCGAGGTGGCCGTCGTGCCCGGCGAGGCGTTCGGGAGCCCGGGGTACTTCCGGCTCTCCTACGCCCTCGGCGACGACGACCTGCGCGCCGGCGTCACCCGCATGGCCGACCTGCTGGCGGAGGCACGCTGAGACCCGCGATCATCCGCGCCGTCGGTCCCGCCGGGACCCCTGGATCGTCAGAGGAGTGCCGGTGGGACGACGGGGGACGAAGCCTTCAGGGGTGCACGCCGAGAGGGCAGGGCGACCCGGGACGCCGCCGAGCGTCCTGCGCATGCTCGTCCCCCTCGCCGTCGCGCTCCTCGGACTCGCCGTCGCGCCCGTGGCGATGGGCGCCCCGTCGGCCGCCGGGCAGGCCTACGTCGCGCTCGGCGACTCCTACACGGCCTCGCCGCTGACCGGCGCGCCGGCGGGCCCGCCGCCGGGCTGCCTGCGCTCGGCGAACAACTACCCGCACCTCGTCGCCGAGCGCACCGGCGCCGCGCTCACCGACGTGAGCTGCAGCGGTGCCCGGACCCGGGACTTCGCGGCCCCGCAGGCCGTGCAGGGCGGAGAGAACCCGCCGCAGTACGACGCCCTCGGCGCCGGCACCCAGCTCGTCACCGTCGGCATCGGCGGCAACGACATCGGGTTCTCCGAGATCGTGCAGGCCTGCGTGAGCCCGACGCCGTTCGGGACGCCGTGCCGGGACAAGTACACCCAGGGCGCGCACGACGAGCTCGCGGCGCGGATCGACGACCTCGCCGACCGTCTCGACCACGTCCTCGACGAGATCCACCGCCGCGCCCCGGACTCGCGCGTCCTGCTCGTCGGTTACCCCTCGGTGCTGCCGGCCGAGGGCCCGGGCTGCTACCCGGTCGTGCCGTACACCCCGGGGGACGTCGAGTACCTGCGCGGCGTGCTCTCGCACCTCAACGAGGAGATCGCCGACGCCGCGTCGGACGGCGACGCGACCTACGTCGACACCGCGACCCCGAGCCGAGGCCACGACGTCTGCGCCCTGCCCACCGAGCGCTGGATCGAGGGCCTCGTCCCCACGGCGCCCGCCGCGCCCGTGCACCCGAACGCCGCCGGCTCCGCCGCCCTCTCGCGCGCGGTCCTCGCGACCCTCGGCGAGCCGGCGGCCGCCTGAGCGCCCCCTGGCGCAGCGAACGGGTATCTCGCTGCTTCTAGGCGTTCGAAGTCCCCGTTCGCGGTTGCGGCGCGCTCCTCGCCCGTTCGCGAACGGGGACCCCGCGCGCGTAGAAGCAGCGAACAGCACGTTCGGGACGGGAGGGGCGCCGGGGGGAGCGGGGGCTAGCGGGGGCTAGCGGGGGCGGACGGTGGCGACGGCCTTGCCGAGCACGCCGCGTCCGTCGAAGGTCGCCGTGACGCTCAGGGTGCGCGCGCCGTCGTCGGCGACGTCGGTGACCTTGGCGCCGAGCTCGACCGTGGCGCCCGACTCGTCGTCCGGGACCACGACGGGGCGCGTGAAGCGGGTGGAGAAGGCCACGACGGCGGCGGGGTCGCCCGTGAGGTCGGCGACGTAGGTCGCCGCCAGGGACATCGTGAACATGCCGTGGGCGATGACGCCCGGCAGACCCACCTCGAGCGCGACGCGCTCGTTCCAGTGGATCGGGTTCTGGTCGCCCGACGCGCCGGCGTAGGCGACGAGGTCGGCACGGGTGATCGTCACCGTGCGGGGCTCGAGCTGGTCGCCCGCGTGGGCGTCGCCGACCGCGCTCATGCCTGTTCGCCCTCGGGCTCGGCGCGCCCGACGAGCGTCGCGCGGGTGGTCAGCACCGTGCTGCCCTCGGCGTCGGTGACGTCGACGCGGAAGGTGATGACGTCGTTGCCCGCCAGCTCGCGGATCTCGTCCACGGCGACCACCGAGGTGACGACGTCGCCCGCGTAGAGCGGGCGGGTCATCTCGACCGACTGGTCGCGGTGGACGACGCGCGTGAAGTCGAGGCCGAGCGCCGGGTCGTCGACGACGCGCCGGGTCGCGGGCCAGGTGAACACCACCGGGAACGTCGTCGGGGCGACGACGTCACGGTGGCCCGCGTCCCCGGCGGCGTCACGGTCGTGGTGCACCGGGTCGTCGGCGCCGATCGCGGTGGCGAACTCCCGGATCTTCTCCAGCGAGACCTCGTAGGTCTCCGCGGGCCAGGAGCGGCCCACGAACGAGGCGTCGAGCGGCACGCGTCAGCGGGTCTCGCGGTGACCGCGGTGGGTGCCGCAGTGCGGGCAGAACTTCTTGATCGTGAGGCGGTCGGGGTCGTTCCGCCGGTTCTTCCGCGTGATGTAGTTGCGGTTCTTGCACTCCTCGCAGGCCAGCGTGATCTTCGGACGGATGTCGGTGGTGGCCACGGAGGTTCCTCTCGTCACGGTGTTGCAGCAGCGTCCGCGGGCCTGGACCCGGCGGCCCTGTAGTGGTAGCGGTGGCCGGACTCGAACCGGCGACACAACGATTATGAGCCGTTTGCTCTACCGACTGAGCTACACCGCCGCGGTGAGCAGCCGTCACACGACACTGCGACGATCTTATGGCAGGACGAACCCAGGTTCGCCGGCATGCTCACCGAGAGCCCCTTTACGGAATCGAACCGTAGACCTTCTCCTTACCATGGAGACGCTCTGCCGACTGAGCTAAAGGGGCCTGCCCCGGAGGGCCATACGTCAGACTACAGGGCGCGTCACGCGATCAGCGTCCGGGGTCCGGCCGTCTCGCCGGGCTCGCCCGGGTGCACGTCGAGCGAATCCAGCCAGGTGTCGAAGCACCGGGCGGGCAACGGGCGGGAGACCAGGTAGCCCTGCGCGACGTCGCAGCCCATCTCGGCCAGGGCGACGCGCACGGCCGCCTGCTCGACGCCCTCGGCGACCACCGTGAGGCCCAGCGTGTGGCCCATCTCGACGATCGCGCGGACGACCGCGACGTCGCCGTACTCGGTGCCCATCCCCAGCACGAAGCTCTTGTCTATCTTGACCTGGTCGACGGGGAGGCGGCGCAGGTGGGCCAGCGAGGACTGGCCGGTGCCGAAGTCGTCGACGGCGAGGTGGCAACCCAGCGCGTGCAGCCGGCGCAGCACGGGCAGCGCCACGTCCCGCTCCGAGGAGACCCCCGACTCGGTGAGCTCGAGTGTGAGCAGCTCGGCGGGCACGCGGTGCGCCTCGAGCAGCGAGGCCACCTCGTCGGGGAAGTACGTCGCCCCGAGGTTGCCCACGGAGATGTTCACGGCCACCGACAGGCGCATCCCGCGGTCGAGCCAGCGGCGCGCGGCCGCCAGCGACTCGTCGAGGACGAACGAGGTGAGCTCGGCGATCTGGCCGGTGGCCTCGAGGACGGGCACGAACTCGTCGGGCAGCAGGAGGCCGAGCTCCGGGTGGTCCCAGCGCGCCAGTGCCTCGACCCCGACGACGGTGCGCTCGCCGAGCGAGACGACCGGCTGGAAGTCGACGCGGACGTCGCGGCGGGCCACGGCCGCCGAGAAGCCACGGATGAGACGCAACCGACGGGCCGCCCGCTCCCCCATGCTCGGCTCGTAGCAGCGGACCGGGTCGCCGCCGTCGCGCGTCGCGGCGAGGGCGACGTCGGCGCGGCGGAGCAGCGCGGCGGTGCGCTCCGGGCCCGCGGGGACGTCGGCGAGCCAGGGCCCGTCGGCGGCGACCCCGACGACCACCGGCGGCTCGAAGCGCACGCCCTCGACGAGGTAGGGCGCGAGGAGCCGCTCGCGCAGATCCTCGGCGGCGGTGTGGGCCTCGTGGCCGTCGACGCCGGGCAGGAGCACGGCGAAGGTGTCGCCCTCGAGACGCGCCGCGACGGGCGGGACGCCGGTGAGGACGGGCAGGCGCACGCTCACCATCCGCTCGGTGGCCAGGCGCACGAAGAGCTCGCCCCGGGCGTGACCGAGCGTGTCGTTGACCTGGCCGAGCAGGCGCAGGTCGACCACGGCCACCGCACCGCCCGCCGAGGGGTCCGCGTGCAGGAAGCCCTCGCGGTTGAGCAGGCCGGTCAGCGGGTCGCGATACGCGTCGCGGCGCAGCCGGTCCGCGAGCGCCGCGGCCTCCAGATCGTGCCGCCGGCGACGGGCCCACTGGACCAGCAGGCCGATCACGGAACCGACGACCACGAGGACGAGCAGGCCGCCGAGCACGAACACGGCGACGGGCGAGACGTCGGCGGGCGCGGCGAGCGCAGGGGTGACACCGGGGCTGACTGATGACGCCACGGGAACGTGGCTCACGGCACCACACCCCTTTCCGGTCGTCCCCCACGTTCGCCGGACGTGGATCACGCGTTCGCGCGCCCCGCGGTGCCGCCGCCCCATCCTCGCCGCGTTCACGGTGCGCAACAAATCGTGACCACTCGACTGCTCAGTAGTTCACTCGCCCGGACTATCATGCACGTTGTACCCGCTCCAACGATGACCCACCGGTACAGATGTGCACGAAGCCGCCGCCCCTCGGTGTCGTTCGGGCGAAGACCACCCGACCGGCCCAACCGAGGCCGCCGTCGGGCGGCCGGGAGCACGCCGCTCTGGTGGGATGGCGTGAGCGCTCCACGGACGGGAGCTCGATCGAGAACGGGGTGCGACGTGGCCGACGAGGGGCACGGGACCGTCAGCGGGGTACGAGCGGGGATCGTGGCGACCGGCAGCGAGCTGCTGACCGGGCGGATCACTGACCGTAATGGCCCGTGGGTGGCCGAACGTCTCGGTGAGCTCGGCGTCGAAGTGTCCCACCTCGTGCTCGTCGGCGATCGCGGCGAGGACATGACAGCCGCGCTGCGCTTCCTCGCGGGCGACGGCATCGACCTCGTCGTCACCACGGGCGGGCTCGGCCCGACCGCCGACGACCTGACCGCCGAGGTCGTCGCCGCCGAGACCGGCCGGCCGCTCGATCTCGACGAACACATGGAGAAGGTCGTCGGCGACATCATCGCCAGGTTCGCCGACCGTCTGCGCTGGGACGCCGACGCCCTCGCCGCCGCCAACCGCAAGCAGGCCATGGTGCCGCGCGGCGCGACCCCGATCCGCCCGGCCGGCACGGCGCCGGGGCTGGCGGTGCCGCCGCACCCCGAGCGCGGCGGGCCGACGGTGCTGGTGCTCCCGGGCCCGCCACGCGAGATCCGCGCGATGTGGGACGAGGCACTGGCGACGGAGCCGGTCCGGGAGATCCTCGCGCGCACCGCGCCCTACGCCGAGACCCACCTGCGCCTGTTCGGCGTGCCCGAGTCCGAGATCGCCGCGACCCTGCGCGACGTCGACGCCGAGGTCGACCTCGAGCCGCTCGAGATCACGACGTGCCTGCGCGACTTCGCGCTCGAGGTCGACCTGCGCCACGCCCCGGCGTCGCCGGCAGGCGCCGCCGCCCGCGACGCGGTGGTGGCCGAGATCGACC
Source organism: Actinomycetospora sp. 2LY8.5 (assembly GCF_057180585.1). Lineage (NCBI taxonomy): Bacteria > Bacillati > Actinomycetota > Actinomycetes > Pseudonocardiales > Pseudonocardiaceae > Actinomycetospora > Actinomycetospora sp. 2LY8.5. The sequence continues at coordinate 34,065 of NZ_JBXUHE010000006.1, read as the reverse complement.
GGCGGCACGGGGAGGCGATGTTCTCCCGCACCGGCCAGACGATCGACGAGCTGCTGTTCGAGCTGCTCGACGGACAGGTCGTCGCGACGGCCGAGTCGTGCACCGGGGGCCTGCTCGCCGGGCGCCTGACAGCGCCGGCGGGCGCGTCCGCGCACGTCGCCGGCGGCGTCGTGTCCTACTCCAACGACGCCAAGGCCGACGTGCTCGGCGTGCCCCGCGAGCTCATCGAGACCCACGGGGCGGTATCGCCGCAGGTCGCCGCGGCCATGGCCGACGGGGCGCTGGCCCGCTTCGGCGCGACGATCGCGGTAGCGATCACCGGCGTCGCCGGCCCGGGCGGGGGCACCGAGGCGAAGCCGGTCGGCTACGTCTGCTTCTGCGTGCGCACCGCCGACGGGCGGACCCTGGCCCGCGACCCGGTGCTGCCGGGCGAGCGCGGCGACGTCCGCGAGCGCTCTGTCGTGCTCGCGATGCACCTGATCCGGCGCATGCTGACGGGTGCCTGACGGCATGTGAGCAGGAATCGGCTCCAGCCCGGATCTCTGCTCACCTGCGCGGAGCGCACCTGGCGATGAAGGTGCTGACGTCGTCGAGGACCTCGTCGCGGTGGGTCTCGTTGAGGACCTCGTGCCGGGCGCCGGGGTCGATGCGCGTCGTGTGGTCGCTGCCGGCGAGCTCGTCCATCACCGGGCGGGTGGAGCCCAGCGGTACGAGCTGGTCGTCCTCGCCGTGCACCCAGAGCACGGGCAGGGCGCCGAAACCGGGGCCGGCGGCGATCGCGTCGACCGAGGCCACGAACGCCTCGAGGGTCGGCCGCTTGAACGGTCCGTGCCACACGAGCGGGTCGGCGGCGTAGGCCTCGCCCACGGTGGGGTCGCGGGAGAGCACCGCGGGGTCGATCGGGACCTCGGGGATCGGGTCGTGCTCGAGCAGCCCGAAGATCCCGGGGCTGCCCCCGACGACGGGCCCGGTCAGCACGAGCCCGGCGAGCACGTCGGGGTACCGCTGCGCGTAGCGCGCCGCGATCAACCCGCCCATCGAGTGCCCGAGCAGCACGACCGGCAGGTCCGGGTGCTCGTCGCGCGCGACGCGGCGGACCTGGTCGACGTCCTCGACGACCTCCTCGAAGTCGTGCACGAGCACACGCTCGCCGTCCGAGCGCCCGTGGCCGACGTGGTCGGGCGCGTAGACCACGGCGCCGTCGGCGGCGAGGCGGTCCAGGACGTGGCCGTAGCGCCCGGAGTGCTCGCCGTAGCCGTGGGCGACGAGCACGACGCGTCGTGGCGCGCCGTCGGGGTCGCGGCGGCGCACGACGATCCGCCCGCGCGTGCCGTCGATCTCCAGGTCGGTCTCGGTACCGGTCATGCGGACGTCTCCTCGACGACGGGACGGTGGACAGTGGTCACGCCGGCGCCGTACCGGAGGACCGACGGTTCCCGGCTCACGCCAGCGCCAGGACTTCCGCGAACCCGTCGGCCAGGTCCTGCTCGAAGCCCGCGAGGTCGTCGAACGACGCCGCGTCGAGGTTCGCGGCGACGCAGCACGTGTCGCCGTGGGTGACCATCGCGATCATCGCCGCGCACCCCGGCAGCGGTGCGAACGGGTAGCTGCGCAGGATCCGCGCGCCGGCGAGGTAGGCGTCCTCGCGCAGGCCCGGGATGTTGCTGGCCTGCAGGTCGTTGCTCTTCGTCGCGCCGCCCCCGAAGCCCGCGACGACGGCGCCGGGCAGCCGCGCGAGCCACGGCGAGACGACCTCGACGCTCTCCAGCGCCGGCTGGGCGAGCGCCACCTTCATCCGCCGGCGGACGTCGACGATCCGGGCCGTCGGGTCGACGATCCCGACCGGCGCCGACAGGCGGGCCGGCGCGAAGTGGTTACCGCCGGGCTCGTGCTCCTCCCGACGGATCGACACCGGCAACGTCACCGGCATGAGGCGATCGAGCGCCAGCGGGTCGCCGCGGCGCTCGGAGTACCGACGGAACCCGCCCAGCAGCCCCGCGAGGTAGGCGTCGTTCACCGACCCGCCGGCCGACTTCCCGGCCGCGCGCAGGTCGGCGAAGGGCACGTCGAGCGCGCGGAAGCGCCACGACGCGCTGCGGTGGGCGAGCACCGGCAGCGGCGGCGCGGGCGGCGGCGAGAGGACCCGGGCCGCCGACACGAGGTAGGCGCTCACGTCGCGGACCGCGCGATCCGGCCGGACCAGGGACGCGGCCACGCCGAGGAGGCCCTTGGCGGCACCGCCGACCAGCCCGAGATCGCTGCGGACCTGGCGCGCCACCTCGCGCGTCCACCCGCCGGGCGGCGCCTCGGGCGGCGGGGGCTGGGGCTTGTCGGTCATCGGGTCCCGGGTGCGCGAGTGGATCCCGGCCAGCAGCTGCGCGAGCCCCATGCCGTCGGACAGGACGTGGCTGAGCTTGAACAGCAGCGCCGCCCCGCCGTCGGGCAGCCCGCCGACGATCGTCGCCTCCCACAGCGGCCGCGACGAGTCCAGCGGCGTCATCGCGATCTGCTCGGCGAGGGTGAAGAGCCCCGGCAGGCCCGCGCCGTCGGGGAGCCGGAGGCGCCGCAGGTGGTAGTGCAGGTCGAAGTCGGGATCGAGCGCCCAGTGCGGCGTGCCCGCCCCCAGGAACGGCGTGACGATCCGTTCCCGGAACCGCGGCACCACCCGGGACGCCCACTCGGTGGCGGCCACGAAACGGTCCCAGTCCGGCTCGAGGTCCAGCGTCTCGACCAGCACGACCGTCGAGCGCATCCGTGGGTCCGCCTCGACCCGCCACATCAGCGCCTCGAAGCCGGTCAGCTCCTCCGAGCGCGACCAGAGCAGGCGTCCGTCGTCGCCGCGGGGCGGGGTCGGGTCGAGACTCATCGCGCTCCCTCCAGCACGGCGACGAACCGGTTGCGGACGTCCTCGACGCGCTCGGTCAGCGTCGCGGCGGTCCAGTCCGAGGTGTCGACGGGCTCGAGCACCTCGACGTGCACCGTGCCGCCGCGCAGCGTCTGGTGCCCTCGCCACATCACCTCGCCGGCATCGCGCGCCGACCACAGGTACTCGGCGCCGGTGATCTCGACGTCGATCCCGGCGAGCGCCAGCCCGACGTCACCGGTGACCGAGCACATCAGGTCGATCATGTGCCGGCGAGAGCGGCGGGCGAGCCCGACGGCGGCGGCCGTGCCCACCGCGCTCACCAGCGCGCCGTAGAACCCGGCGGTGCGCGGGACGTCGCCGGGCGTCGCGAGCGTGCCGCCGCGGGGGGCGACGGGCAGGACGGGGTGCGCGCCGTCGCGCGGGGTCGCGGACACCACCACCGGGTGCTCCGCCCCGGCCCTGCGGTCACCGAGCAGCACCGGACCGGTGACCTCCCCGGTGTACGTGCCCTCCCCGACCGCCGCCGAGGTCGCGACGAGCTCGCCCGCCGGGCGTCGAGAACACGGAGCTCACTGCTGCGCGCCACCGAGCACCCCTCCGAACACCGACGCCCGCAGCTCGCCCTCACGCCGCCCGGCGCGACGCAGCCGGTCGCGGATCGTGCCGACCTCGTCGCGCCAGGCCGCCCGGGCCCGGGAGACGGAGCACTCCGCCGTCGCGTCGGCCCCGAGGAGCCCGCGGTTGTCGGCGGCCCGCAGCGCGGTGGAGAACAGCTCGCGGGACACGACGTCGGCGCCGTGGAGCCGCTGCTGGCGCCACCACTGCTGCCCGAGCCCGGTGCAGGCGTCGAGGAACGACCCGCGGTCGTCGAGGGCGCCGGGATGATCCGCGAGCACGGTCGCGACCACCCACTGCGACTCGACGAAGGGCAGCAGCGTCCCGGGGGCGACGAGCAGCTCGGCCCGGTCGAGGATCACCGCCGCCCCGGCCGGCGAGGCGATCGCGTCGCGCCAGTCGGGGGCGAGCCGGTCGAGCTCGGCGAGCAGCTGGCCGCGGAACTCCCGCTTGCGGGAGAAGAAGAAGTCGAACTTCAGCAGGTCGCGCAGCTCGAGGGCCGCCTCCCAGCACGCCTCGAGGACCTCGTCGTCCGCGAGGTCGCACTCCGCGTCGACCACCGCGAGCAGGGCGAGCTCCAGCACGGCCCGAAGGAGCAGGTGGTGCAGCACGCCGTTGCGGTAGAACGCGGCGACGTGGTGGCGGTCGGCCCCGATCGACCACACCGTCTGCGGGCCGCCGTCGAAGCGCTCGACGACGCCGACCGACACGAGCCGCTCCAGGGTGTCGTCGAGGGCCTCGTCGGAGCCGAGGTCACCGATCGCCGGAAGCCGCTCCAGCAGCGTGCGGACCGGCTCGACCACCCCGCGGACCTGCTCGAAGGTCAGCGCACGCCCGCCGGCACCGAGCAGCGCGAACGTGACCACCGAGGTGGGCGTCACCGGCGTCGACCGGTTGATCCCCACGCAGATCCGGAAGGCGACCTTCTCCAGCTGCGACCGGCCCTCCCCCGCCTCGTCCAGGGCGGCGCGCAGGGCGATCGGCTCGCCGAAACGGATGCGCGCGGAACCGATGCGGCGCTGCTGGTCGCGCATGTAGCCCGCGAGCCAGCCGAGCCCCTCGGCCTTCTTGCCCGCCCCGCCCTGCTCCGCGGCGAGCGCCCCGACCTCGTGGAGCTGGTCGTAGTGCAGCGACACCGGGACGAGCAGCGGGTCGCGGCCCGGCGAGTCGGCCGGGAGCTGGTCGGCGGCGTCGACGAGGTAGCGCAGGAGCCCGTACTTCGGCGGCCGGAGCTTGCCGGTCCGGGTGCGGCCGCCCTCGATGTACCACTCGAGGTTGAAGCGCTTGTCCAGGAGATGACCGAAGTACTCCCGGACCGCGAACTTGTAGACCGCGTCGTCGCCGAAGCTGCGGCGGATGAACACGATCCCCGCCCGGCGGCCCAGGGTGCCGAGCGGCCAGAACGCGAGGTTGTTGCCGCCCAGGACGTGGTTGCGCGGGAAGTCGTGGGCGTGCAGCACCTCGGCGAGCACGAGCGGGTCGGCGTAGCTGCGGTGCGACGGCAGGAACACCAGCGGCCGGGCGCGGCCCTGCTCGCGCAGGCTCTCCAGGCTCGACGCGTCGACGTCGACGTCCCAGGCCTTGCGGTGCAGCGGGCTCATCACCGAGCGGAACGCCTCGATGGCCGGCGGGCTCTGGACCGCGGCCATCTCCGTCAGGCACGACGAGGTGCGCGCGAGCACCTCGTCGACCGAGCGCCCGAGCTCGCCGGCCAGCGCCGCCGCCCGCTCGCGGACCGCGGCCGACGCGACGATCTGCTCGGCCATGAGCCGGGGCACCTTGTAGCGGTCGCCGGTGAGCCGGCGCTCGGCGCGGTCGCAGGCCACCGTGGCCCGGCGGCGCACGAACGCCACGAAGCCGGCGCCGTCCGGCGCCCCGAGCTCGCGGTCACCCTCGCGACGCAGCTGCTCCAGCGTCGCCGCGTCCCCCGCCACGACCCGCCCCCGCGACGCCGACCACCCCCGCAGCCGGGCGTGCGCGTGGCGCAGCGCGCGGCGGCGGGCGCTCAGGGAGAGGAGGTCGGTGAGCGCGGGCGGGTCCGAGGAGTCCCGCTCGGCCGGGGGCCACACCACGCGGACGGGCACCACGGTCGTGTCGGGGCCGGCGCCGTCGATCGCACCCGCGAGCTCGCGGCCGCCGTCGGGGACGACCTGCACCCCGCTCTCGCCGTAGGTCGTGGCGGTCCACTCGCGGACGAGCTCCCGCTCGACCCGCGACCGCGCTCCGGACAGGACCAGCATCGACGGTCGAGCTCCGACCGGCGTCGTCTCCCGCGTCGGCACCACGTCGCGCCCCCTCATCGCCCGCGTCCCGTCGGGGACGAGCCTCAGCCCCCGAGCGCGCAGGGCATCGTCTTCACCGCGTGCACGACGTCGCTGCGCAGCATCGCCGGCTCCCCCACGGTCAGGCCCGGGGCCCGGGTCAGGAGCTGAGAGAAGATCCGCCGCAACGGGGTGCGCGCGAGCATGTTGCCCATGCAGAAGTGCGCTCCGCCACCCCCGAAACCGACGGGCGCCAGAACCCCGGGGCCTCCTCGCCGGGCACCGGCACGCCCTCCGGCGGACGGTGCCAGGAGATCGGGCTTCGGCGCCGTGGTGGTCACGTGCTCGCTCCCTGCTGCTGGGCCTTCTTCGCCTCCCGCTGCCGTCGCCGCTGCTCGGCGAGCTCGAGGGCGTCGTCCCAGGTCTTGCGCCCGCCGATGAGGCGTCGGTACTTCATGACCTCGGCGGGCATGTCGACGGCCAGCGCGCCGACGATCCGGTCGCCGGCGCGGTAGATCGCGGTGAACGGCCCGCCCTCGGCCCCGTTGGTGTCAGGGTCGCCGGCCACGACCTCGATGTGGTCGCCTGCGGCGATCCCGACGAACTGGACGCGGCCGTCGTACCAGTCCGACCAGAAGTACGGGACGGTCTCGTAGGCGGTCGCCGAGGACGGGTCGACGGCGTGCCGGGCGGCGCGCCCGCCCTGATCGGCGGCCGAGGTCCAGTGCTCGAGGCGCATGGTCCCGTCGACGACGTCGGTGAACAGGGCGTTCGGCCAGCGCGCCACGTCGCCTGCGACATACACGCCCGGCGCCGCCGCGAGGGTCTCGTCGGCGACGACCCCGTCGTCGATCGTGAGCCCGGAGTCCTCGAGCCAGTCGGTGGCGGGCCGGGCGCCGATGCCGACGACGAGGACGTCGGTCCCGATCTCGGTGCCGTCCCCGAGACGCACGCCGCGCACGTGGCCGTCGGACGCGAGCACCTCCTCCACCGCCACGCCCGTGCGCACGTCGGTGCCGTGCTTGCGGTGCAGGTGGGTCAGCGCGCGGCCCATGCGCTCGCCGACCGCCCGGGCCAGCGGCGTCTCGAGCGCCTCGAGGATCGTCACCTCGAGGCCCAGCTTCCGGCCGACCGCGGCGACCTCGGAGCCGATGAACCCGGCGCCGACCACCGTGAGCCGCCGCGCGTGCTCGGCGCGCAGGGCGGCGCGCAGGGCGATCGCGTCGTCGAGGGTGCGCACGGTGTGCACGCCCCCGAGGTGCTCGGTGCCCGGCAGGGCGCGCGCGTGGGCACCGGTGGCGATGACGAGCCCGTCGTAGGACAGCGTGCGGTCGCCGACGGTGACGGTGTGCGCGCCGGTGTCCAGGGCGCTGGCCGGCGTCCCGAGCACCAGCTCGACGTCGAGGTCGCCGGCGAACGTCTCCTCCTCGCGGTAGCGCGGGTCGGGACACTCCTCGGCCGAGAGGTACTCCTTCGACAGCGGGGGTCGGTCGTAGGGCAGGTGCTCCTCGGCCCCGACCAGCGTCACATCGCCGCCGAAGCCGTCGCGCCGGACGGCCTCCACCGCCCGGAGCCCGGCCAGCGACGCGCCGACCACCACCAGATGCGTCACGCGCTCACTCGCCCTCGAGGGAGAGGGCCTCGGTCGGGCAGGCGGCGACGGCCTCGCGGACGTCGCTCTCCATCCCCTCCGGGACCTCCTCGGCGTGCACGATCAGCGAGCCGTCGTCGTCGACCTCGAACACGTCGGGGGCGAGCGACTCGCACATCCCCATGCCCGTGCACCTGTCCCAGTCCACGTGAATCTTCATCGGTGCCCTCCTTGCGGGTGGTGTCCTCACCGGCGGCGTTCGCCCAGGGCCGCGCAAGCGACCATAACGTACGTTGTGCTATGGGAGCGAGACCTGTGTCACCATTCGACCACCCACGGTCAGCGAGCGCGACAGCGCCCGACGCGGTCGGCGGTGCATCGCGGCGACCCTTCCGGCGGCGGACGGGCGAGCTCCTTCGGCCGGCCCCCGGTCAGCCACATCGCGAGCCCCGTGGTTCCGGGCGTGAGAACGTCGTCGGAGACTTCGCGTGAACGGCGGAAGGGAGCACCCGAGGTGAGCACGCTGGACGTGGAGGCCCCGACGGCCCTGTCCGTGACCCGTGACGGCGGTGTCGCGACGGTGCGCCTCGAGCGCCCGCAGGCGGCGAACGCGCTGGACCGCACGCTGTGGCACGAGCTGCGCGAGACGTTCCGCGCGCTCGACGCCGAGCCCGGGGTGCGCGCGGTGGTCCTCACCGGCGCCGGCAAGCACTTCTGCGCCGGCATCGACCTCTCGATGCTCGCCGAGATCCAGGGCATGGCACCGTCCGGCGTCGACCCGGGCCGGGCACGCGAGGCGCTGCGGCGCCTGATCCTCGACCTCCAGGACGTGCTGACCACCGTCGAGCGCTGCCGGGTCCCGGTGCTCGCCGCGATCCAGGGTGCGTGCGTCGGCGCGGGGCTCGACCTCGCGGTGGTCTGTGACCTGCGCTACGCCACCCCGCGCACGAAGTTCTCGCTCAAGGAGGTGGACATGGGCCTCGCCGCCGACGTCGGCGTGCTCCAGCGTCTGCCCCGGATCGTCGGCGAGGGCCGCGCCCGCGAGATGGCCTACACCTGCCGCGACGTGCGCGGGACCGAGGCGGCGGCCACCGGCCTGGCCAACGAGTGCGTCGAGACCGACGACCCCGAAGCGCTCCTCGCCCACGTCACCGAGGTCGCCCACGGCCTCGCCGCCAAGTCGCCGCTGGCCCTGCGCGGCACGAAGCACGCGATCACCTACGCCCGCGACCACTCGGTCGCCGACGGCCTCGACCAGATCGCGACGTGGAACGCGTCGGCGCTGATCTCCGACGACCTCACCGAGGCCGTCACCGCCGTCACGCAGGGCCGCGCCCCGAACTACGCCGACTGACGCACCTCTGGTGCGAGCGATGCGGCATCGCTGGCGTCACACGCCAGGGACTCCGCATCGATCACCGCTCCTCGCGCGCCGCCGCCTCCACCCGCCAGGGGTCCGCCTCCGGCTCCGGCGACTCCCAGGCCGGGTCGGCGTGCGCCCGCACGGCCGCCTCGAACTCGTCGAGCAGCGCCGAGAGCTCGACGTCGACCACACCCGCGATCTGCTGGTGCCCGGCGAGCACCGCGATCCCGAGCGCGGCGAGGCGCTCGCGCACCCGCACGTCGGCGACGACGGGCACGAGGACGTCGGCGACCGCCTGCACGCGGCCCCGGTCGACGGCCTGCTGAGCGGCCCCCACGGCCGGGTCGATCGTGGCCCAGGCCCGGATCGCGGTCTCCGCCTCGTGCGGGATGGTCAGGGCGAGGTGCTTCATCAGCGTCACGCGCTCGACGGGGTCGTCGCCGGCGTGGACCAGCTCGACGGTCCGGCCGACCTCCTCGTGCTCCCAGTGCTCGAGCAGCGCCGCGACGAAGCCCTCCCAGCTGCCGAAGTGGTGGTAGAACGACCCGCTGGTGACGCCGACGGCCGTGCACAGCCGCCCGATGCGCAGGCCGTTGCGGCCGTCGCGGGCGAGGAGGCGGAGGGCCTGGTCGAAGTAGTCCTGCCGGGTCGCCGTGGGCATCGGCGTCGTCCTCCCGCGAGCGGTCGGTTCCCCTCGAACAGAACATAATCTACTCTACGGCGGCCGTTCAGACGTGATCTCCGAGGAGACGACGATGTATCCCGGGACCTTCGCCGCCACCCACCCCGACCGGCCCGCGGTGATCATGGCCGAGACCGGCGAGGGCCTGACCTACCGCCAGCTCGAGGACGGCTCGGTGCGCCTGGCGCGCACGCTGCACGAGCACGGCCTGCGCCGCGGCGACGTCGTCGCGCTCCTGTCGGACAACCATCCCCGCGTCTTCGAGGTCTACTGGGCCGCCCAGCGCGCCGGCCTGCTCGTCACCGCGGTCAACCACCACCTCTCCCCCGACGAGGCCGCCTACATCGTCGACGACTGCGGGGCGCGCGCCCTGGTCGTCGCGGCGGCGAAGGACGAGCTGGCCGAGGCGATCGTCGGGAAGACCCCGAACGTCACCTTGCGCCTCGCGTTCGGCGGCCCGGTGGCCGGACACCAGGACTACGACGAGGTCGTCGGCGTGCAGAGCGCCGAGCCGATGGCCGACCAGCCACGCGGCGGCGACATGCTCTACAGCTCCGGCACCACCGGCCGCCCCAAGGGGATCAAGCCGAACCTGGTCGACCGTCAGATCGACGAGCCCGGCGACCTCTACCTCGCGGTGTTCGTGCCGATGTACGGCTTCGGCGAGGACACCGTCTACCTCTCGCCGGCGCCCGTGTACCACGCCGCGCCCCTGCGCTTCGGCGCCACGATCCAGTCGAGCGGCGGCACCGTCGTGATGATGCACAGGTTCGACCCGGAGCAGGCCCTGGCCGCGATCGAGCGCTACCGCGTCACCCACAGCCAGTGGGTGCCGACGATGTTCGTCCGCATGCTCAAGCTGCCCGAGGAGACACGCAACCGCTACGACGTCTCCAGCCTGCGCGTGGCGATCCACGCCGCGGCCCCGTGTCCCGTCGACGTCAAGCGGGCGATGATCGACTGGTGGGGCCCGGTGCTCCACGAGTACTACAGCTCGAGCGAGGCCAACGGGATCACGTTCATCAACTCCCAGCAGTGGCTCGAGCGGCCCGGCTCGGTCGGCCTGGCCGGGCTCGGCACGATCCACGTCTGCGACGACGAGGGACGCGCGCTGGCTCCGGGCGAGGTCGGTACCGTCTACTTCGAGCGCGACCGGGTGCCGTTCGAGTACCACAACGACCCCGACAAGACCCGCGGCAGCCGGCACCCCGCGCACGAGACGTGGACGACGACGGGCGACCTCGGCTACGTCGACGAGGACGGCTACCTCTACCTCACCGACCGCAAGAGCTTCATGATCATCTCGGGTGGCGTGAACATCTACCCGCAGGAGATCGAGGACGTCCTCACACTGCACGACGCGGTGTACGACGTCGCCGTGATCGGCGTGCCCGACGAGGAGATGGGCGAGTCGGTGCTCGCCGTCGTCCAGGCCGCGCCGGGCCACGATCCGTCGGGCGCGCTGGCGGAGGAGCTGCTCGAGCACGTCCGCGGCCGGATCGCGCGCTACAAGACGCCCCGGCGGCTCGTGTTCACCGACGACCTGCCGCGCACGCCGACCGGCAAGCTCGTCAAGCACCGGCTCCGCGAGCGCTACGCGGCCGGAGAGTTCGCGGTCGTCCAGCCCTGAACCCGCTCAGAACAGCGAGCGGAAGAACTGGGCGATCGAGGACAGCGCGTCGCCGATGATCGCCAGGATCGAGCGGACGACGTCGGCCGCGCCCTCGGGCTGCGAGATCACGAAGAAGAGCAGCACGGCCACGACGACCAGGATCAGGAACCGTCTCAACCCTTTGGACATGCGCTCGCGCCGCTCCCGTCGTCCCGGCCCCCGCGCCGTGTCCCGGGGTGGGCGCGGCGCGCACCGACCGTAACGCGACCCTCCCCCGCGGGGTGGCCACTTCGACGGAGTGTCGCGATCGATGTCCTCAAGATCGACGGATCGGGCGCGGGGCGGCACGATCGGGCCGTGGACTCCTTCACCCGGGGCGCGCTGCGCTTCGACGTCACCGAGTACGGCCCCGGCGACGGTGAGCCCGTCCTGCTGCTGCACGGCTTCCCGCAGACCGCGGCGAGCTGGGAGCCCGTCGCCCGCCGCCTCGCCGAGGCGGGGTACCGCGTGCTCGCCCCCGACCAGCGCGGCTACTCCGCGGGCGCGCGGCCCCGGGGCCGGCGCGCCTATCGCCTCGAGGAGCTCGTCGACGACGTCCTCGCGCTCGCTGATGCCGCGGGCGCCGAGACCGTGCACGTCGTCGGCCACGACTGGGGGGCCGTCGTCGCGTGGGGAGTCGCCGCGCTGCGCCCCGAGCGCGTGCGCACGCTGACCGCGGTGTCCGTGCCGCACCCGGCGGCGTTCGTGAAGGCGATGGTGACGAGCAGGCAGTTCGCGCTGTCCTGGTACATCTACGTCTTCCAGCTCCCGGCGCTCGCGGAACGGGGACTCGGCCGGCCGGGCGGGCTCGCCGCGGCCGTGCGCCGCCTCGGCCAGACCCCGGACCGGGCCCGCCGCGACGAGGCGGCGCTGGCGGCGAAGGGCGGGCTGCGCCCGGCGCTCACCGGGGCGATCAACTGGTACCGGGCGACGCCGTACTGGGAGCACAAGGGTCTGCAGCTGACGGTCACGACGCCGACGCTGCTGGTGTGGAGCGACGGCGACGGCGCCATCTCCCGGGCGGCGGTGGACGGCACGCCGCGCTGGGTGACGGGGCCCTACCGGCTGGAGGTGCTGAGCGGGGTGAGCCATTGGATTCCCGACGAGACGCCGGACCGGCTCGCCGATCTCGTGCTGGACCACGTGGGCCCGTAGGAGCTGGGGGTTCCGGGAGCGCGGGGGGATGCGCTCCCGGAACCATGGTCGGCCGAGGGGGGCGCGGCCGACGCAGGTCATGTTACGGCGGAGTTGTGGCGCCCGCGTTGCGATCCACGCCATAATGCGAAGGTCATCCCGCAACCGCCACCGGTGTGATACCCCCGCACGGTTCCTCGGCGACGACCCGGGGGAGCTTCCGGTCATCGCCACCCGAAGGGCGTTCGCCGCGCCCGTGCCGCAGCAACGAGTTGCGATGGGCCACGATCGCGATCGCGAGCGCCCGGGCGTGCGACTCCGCACCGGAGGCCTGCTCGCCCGAGACGTGCTCCACCGCGCGGCCGAGCGTCTCGGCCAGCCGCGCCAGTTCGTCGAGCACGTCCGCGGTCCACGTGAAGTGGTCGACGCCGTCCGGCCGGAGCTCGCGCCCCTCGTCGTCGAGACGCCGTAGCGCCTCGGTCGCCTGCCGGGCCAGCGCGACGCCTGTGTTCTCAACCGTCACGGGAAGGCTGTACCCGCACGCCCGATCGGCGACGCCATCCATCGCGCACGATTCGTGGCGCTGTCGTCCAGTCCACCCGTCGTGGCGAGTCGGGAGACGGTCGGCTCCCCGCTCCTGACTGCTCCCCAGCGTCAGGAGCGGGGCCGACCTCGGAACGGCCGACCGTCGAGCCCCCGAAGCCCGACGCGGCCAGTCGACGTCAGCGTGCCCGAGCCGTGAGCAGCGAAAACAGGGCGCATGGGCTTGGATCGGTTCAGGACACCGAATCCGGGGGCAGGACGATTGCGGATCCACGGAGGTGGTTACCCCTCGCGGCCTGCTTCACCGGCGGACCACCCGGACCCAGGCCGGCCGGGCTCGGGTCGCGCCTCCGGTGCGCCCGCACCGACCAGGTCGATCAGCCGATGTGGCGTCCTTCGGTGTTCTCCCAGTAGGGCTTGCGGAGGTCCTTCTTGAGGATCTTCCCGGACGGGTTGCGCGGGAGGGCGTCGACGACGTCGACCGACCGCGGGCGCTTGAAGCCCGCGATCCGCTCCTTGCACCACTCGAGGAGCTCATCGGTGTCGATCGAGCGACCCTCGCCGGGGACGACGACGGCCTTCACCGTCTCGCCCCACCGCTCGTCCGGGACGCCGATGACGGCGACGTCGGCGACGTCGGGATGGCCGGACAGGACGTTCTCGACCTCGATCGGATAGACGTTCTCTGCCCCGGTGACGATCATGTCCTTGATCCGGTCGGTGAGGAAGATATAGCCCTCCTCGTCGAGGTAGCCGGCATCGCCGGTGTGGAACCAGCCGCCCGCCAGGGCCTGGGCCGTCTCGTCGGGCCGGGCCCAGTACCCGGGGGTGACCTGCGACGACCGGATCCAGATCTCGCCCACCTCGTTCGGAGCGGAGTCCTCACCGGTCGCCGGATCGACCGCCTTGAGCTCGACCCACGGGTACGCCTTGCCCGCCGAGCGCATGAGGTGGGCGCGCGGGCCGTCCGGGTCGTGGTCCTCGGGGTCGAGCTGGCTGATCGCGCCGGTGGTCTCGGTGGAGCCGTAGACCTGGAAGAGCGGCGCACGGAACGTCGTCAGGACGCGGTTCAGGACGGTGCTCGTGATCGGCGAGGCGCCGTAGGCGATCGCCCGCAACTTCGACCAGTCCTTGTCGGCCGCGCCCGGGACCTGCGTGAGGAACTGCAGCACCGCGGGCACGAGGAAGGCGTTCGTGACGCCCTCGTCCTCCATCGTCGCGAGCAGTTGGTCGGGCACGATGTCGGCGATCAGCACGCACCGCGCCCCGAACCACAGGCAGACCAACGCGAAGCCCGAGCCGCCGATGTGGAACAGCGGCATCGCGACCAGTCCGACGGACTCGGTGTCGAAGCCCCAGTGGTCGCCGACCGAGAGCAGGGCGGCGAACTGGACGTGGGTGAGCACGACACCCTTGGGCAGCCCGGTCGTGCCCGAGGTGTAGAGCTGCAGCACGCAGTCGTCGTCCTCGGCGTCCTCCGGCGGGTCGAGCACCTCGTCGGAGGCGGTGAGCCACCCGTCGTAGTCGTCGCCGACGACCAGCACGCGCCGGACGGCGTCCAGCGACTCGACGCGCCCGCGGAGGTCGGCGAAGTCGGGCCCGAGGACCACCAGCGGCGCCGCGGAGTCCTCGATGATCGCGATCAGTTCGTCGTGGGTGAGCCGGTTGTTCAGCGGCGCGGTGCCCGCCCGTACGCGCGGGGCGCCGAAGAGGAGGTCGAAGAACTCGGGCCGGTTCTTGCCCAGCCACACCACCCGGTGGCCCGCACCGACGCCGTCGGCGGCCATCGCGCGGGCGGCGAGGCCGGCGCGACGGTCCATCTCGGCGTAGGTGGTGCTCTGTCCGTCGAACGTCATCGCCACCAGATCGGCGGAGCTCGCGTGCTGGCGGACGACGTCGGTCAGGCGGAACGGCACGGGGACCTCCACGCGGATGGGGACGAAACGGGCAGCCGTGACGCCGACCACAGGGCACGCGCGACCGTAACTGCTCATACGGAGCGGTGGAAGAGTCAGGCTTGACTGTTACCCGCCGGTGCGGCCACGCTGAGCCGCACCGGCACGGTCCCCACGCACCGAGACCGCGACGGCGTCCGAACGTCCCCGCAGGAGAGGCCAGCCGGTGGAGCGCACGATCTTCTCCGACGAGCACAACGACTTCCGGCAGATGGTCCGGGACTTCCTCGAGAAGGAGGCCGTCCCGCACCACCCCGAGTGGGAGAAGCAGGGCCACGTCAGCCGCGAGATCTGGCAGGCCGCCGGCAAGACCGGCCTGCTGGGCATGGACGTCGCCGAGGAGTACGGCGGCGGCGGCATCCCCGACCTGCGCTTCCAGTGGATCGTCACGGAAGAGGTCGCGCGGGCCGGAACGAGCGGGCTGGGCTTCACGCTCCACAACGACGTCGTCGCGCCGTACCTCAACGAGCTCACCAACGACGAGCAGAAGCAGCGCTGGCTGCCGCGGTTCTGCTCCGGCGAGATGATCACGGCGATCGCCATGACCGAGCCGGGGACGGGCTCGGACCTGCAGGGCATCCAGACCCGCGCCGTCCGCGACGGCGACGAGTGGGTGATCAACGGTCAGAAGACGTTCATCACCAACGGCGTCATGTCCGATTTGGTGATCGTGGTCTGCAAGACCGACCCGGACGCCGGCGCCCACGGCTTCAGCCTCATCGTCGTCGAGCGCGACACGCCGGGCTTCGAGCGCGGCCGCAACCTCGAGAAGATCGGCATGTCGGCCCAGGACACCGCCGAGCTGTCGTTCACCGACGTGCGCGTGCCCGCCGGCAACCTCCTCGGCGAGGAGGGCAAGGGCTTCATCTACCTGATGCAGAACCTGCCGCGCGAGCGGCTCTCGATCGCGGTCGGCGCCATCGCGGGTGCCGAGAAGGTGCTCGAGGAGACGATCTCCTACGTCAAGGAGCGCACCGCGTTCGGCAAGCCGCTCGCGAAGCTCCAGACGGTCCGGTTCTCGGCCGCGGAGATGGCCACCAAGCTCGCCGTGACCAGGACGTTCGTCGACCGCTGCATCACCGAGCTGAACGAGGGCAAGCTCGGGCCGGCGGACGCCTCGATGGCCAAGTACTGGTCGAGCGAGACGGCCAAGGAGGTCATCGACAGCTGCCTGCAGCTGCACGGCGGCTACGGCTACATGAAGGAGTACCCGGTCGCGAAGGCGTACCTCGACACCCGCGTCCAGACGATCTACGGCGGTACGACCGAGATCATGAAGGAGATCATCGGGCGGGTGGTCCTCGGATGAGCGCGATCAAGGTCGGGATGGGGCTCGCGTACGCCCGGGGCGGCTTCCGCGAGACCGTCGAGAAGCTCGTCGAGCTCGAGGAGATCGGGCTCGACGCGGTCAGCGTGGCGGAGCTCTACAGCTTCGACGCGGTGAGCCAGCTCGGCTACGTCGCGGCGCGCACGTCGCGGGTGCACATCGAGTCCGGGATCGTCCAGATCTACACGCGGACCCCGTCGCTGACCGCGATGACCGCGGCCGGCCTCGACTACGTCTCCGACGGCCGGTTCGTGCTCGGCATGGGCGCGTCGGGACCGCAGGTCATCGAGGGCTTCCACGGGCTGCGCTACGACGCCCCGGTGGCACGCACGCGCGAGATCGTCGAGATCTGCCGGCAGGTGTGGCGGCGCGAGAAGGTGCAGTACTCCGGCAAGCACTACACGATCCCGCTGCCCCCCGAGCAGGGCACGGGGCTCGGCAAGCCGCTGAAGCTGATCAACCACCCGGTGCGGGCGCAGATCCCGATCATGCTGGCGGCGCTCGGCCCGAAGAACGTCGAGGTGGCCGCCGAGCTCGCCGAGGTGTGGGAGCCGATCTGGTTCCACCCGGGCAAGGCGCACGAGGTCTGGGGCGAGTCCCTGGCGGCCGGCAAGGCCCGTCGCGACCCGGCGCTGGGCAAGCTGCAGACCTCGGTGAACGTGCCGTTCGCCGTCGGCCCCGGCGCGGGCAAGCTGCGCGAGCACGTGCGTCCGCAGCTGGCGCTCTACGTCGGCGGGATGGGAGCCAAGGGCAAGAACTTCTACAACGACCTCGCCGCGCGGTACGGCTTCGCCGACGAGGCGGCCGAGATCCAGGACCTCTACCTCTCCGGCCGCAAGGAGGAGGCGGCGGAGAAGGTGCCCGAGGAGCTCGTCCACGCCGTGTCGCTGATCGGCACCGAGAACGAGGTCGCCGAGCAGGTCCGGGAGTTCGCGGCGGCCGGTGTCACCCAGCTGAACATCCAGCCCCTCGAGCCCGACCACGACACCGTCAAGGCGTCGCTCGAGACCCTCAAGTCCCTGCTCTAGTTGCCGGTCGACCCGCCCTCGGGCAGGAGCATGATCCGAGCGAGCTGCTTCCACTGCTCGAGGTGCGGGTCGGTCTGCGGGTCGCGGGGGTCGAAGCCGTAGGTCAGGGCAACCCCGCGCATGCTCGTCAGCAGCATCTCGCGCAGCAGCGCGGCCCGCGCCGGGTCGGCGTAGTCCTCGAAGAACGCGTCGACGGTCTGGCGGATCGCCGCCCCGAGGCGCCGTTCTGCCGGCAGGAGTGCCGCGGCGAGCGCCTCGTCGGTGCGCGCCGCGGTCCACAGCTCGACCGAGGCCCAGAAGTAGGCCTGCTGGTAGGTCCACCACATGACCTCGACGGCCCGGTCGAGGCGCGCGTCGGCATCGACGTCGGCGGCGGGCAGGTCGGCCCGCGCGAGCCCCTCCTCGGCGAAACGGCTGGTCGCCAGGTGCTGGGCCGCCGCGACGAGCAGGGTCTCCTTCGACGGGAAGTGGTGCAGGAGGCGGCCGCGGGACACCCCGGCCCGGTTCTGGATCGTCAGCGTGGTGGTGCCGGCGTAGCCCGACGCCACGAGACAGGTCACCGCCGCGTCGAGGATGCGGGTGCGACTGTCGGACGTCCGCTGCTCGCGGGACCGCCGTTCGGGCTCGGCCGCCGCGCGGCTGCTCACCATCTCGATCCCTCCCCCGTGTGCCCCGTGTGCCCCGTGTGGTCGTCGTGCGGAGACGATCGTGCCGCCGAGATCGCGAACGGTCAAACCTGACTGTCGGGGTGGGCAGGACCGCTCAGGACGGTGACGAGGACGTCGACGAGCAACGCGCGGGTGGCGGCGCGGTCGAGCGTGCCGCGCACCAGCCACTCCCGGGACGCCGAGCGGACCAGGCCGAAGAACGAGCGCACGCGGGCCCGGGAGGGAGCGTCGGGCGCGTCCGGGGCGAGGGCGGCGAGGACGCGGTCGGCGGCGATCTCGTCGGCCTCGGCGAGGATCGCGTCGACGTCGACGTCGCCCGCCGCGCCCGTGCCGACCGAGAGCCAGAGGCCGCGGTGGCGCTCGACGGCGTCGAGGAACCAGTCCACGGCCGCGCCGGCCCGGACCTCGACCGTGCCCGGCGGCAGCTCGGCGACGGCGACCTCGGGGATGATCGTCAGCCGGCGCACCACCTCGAGGTAGAGCCCGCGCTTGGTGCCGAAGTAGTGGTTGATCAGCCCGCGGGCGACGCCGGCTTCGCGGGCGAGGTCGGTGGTCGAGACCGCGGCGTACGGGTGCGCGGCGAACAGGCGCAGGGCCCCGGCGACGATCTCCTCGCGCCGCGCGTCGGGGTCGAGACGCCGACCGCGGACCGGGGCGGTCATCGGCGTGTCGCGGAACCGAGCGTGTGGCGATCCTGGCGTGTGACGCCAGCGATGCCGCATCGCTCGCGGGCGGCGGCGCGGGCGGTCACCGGGCTCCCCCAGCAGCGCCCGTGGAGGTCCTGGGCGAGGCTGAAGCCGACCCGCGGGCGCCCGGGCAGGCGCGGGCCGTGGCGCAGGCGCGCGGAGGGGGCGGAGCGGTCGGCCCCGTCCAGGGTCATGGCCGGCGCGCCCTCGTCGACGCCGGTGAACGTCGCGAGTCCCCTGGGGGTGCCCCGGAGCTCGCGCCCGCCGTTGCGCGACGCGGCAGTGTCGACCCAGATCGCGACGATGTGCGGGCGCACCCGGGTGCCGACGCGCCCGGCCACGGCGACCAGCAGCTCGCGATAGCTCATGACCCGCCGGGGATGTCGTCGACCGACGCCGCCCCGACCGGCGTGCGCCCGCCGAGCACGGGCGGGCTCCAGCCGTCGGGCCAGGTCGCGGCGGGCAGGTCGGTCGGCACGAGGAAGGTCGACAGCTCCATCCGACCGACGAGGGTCCAGGGCTCGGGCGGGTAGGTCGTCCCGGGATCGGTCACCGCGGAGCTCCGAGGGTCGGGGTCGGGTCCGCACCGGGGTCGGGACGCAGGTCGGCCACGGGATTCACCCTCGTGAGCCGTTGGCAGTGTGTCAACGAGCCGCGCAACCCCTACCGATGAGTAACCGTGCCGCGCCCGCGTGTTGACACCAGCAAAAAACAGTCCATAGTGACTGTTGAGAGCAGTCGGCTCGCACCCGCGCGAAGGGATTCATCCGTGACCTCCTCCCCTCCCGAGGCATTCATCTACGACGCCCTCCGCACCCCGCGCGGCCGGGGCAAGGCGACCGGATCGCTGCACGCGACCAAGCCGGTGTCGCTGGTCGTCGGCCTGATCGACGAGCTGCGCAAGCGCAACCCGTCGCTCGACCAGGACAGGATCGAGGACGTCGTCCTCGGCTGCGTCAGCCCGATCGGCGACCAGGGCGGCGACATCGCCAAGACCGCGGCCATCGCGGCCGGCCTGCCCGACCACGTCGGCGGCGTGCAGCTCAACCGCTTCTGCGCCTCGGGCCTCGAGGCCGTCAACCAGGCCGGCCAGCGCGTCCGCTCCGGCTTCGAGGACCTCATCGTCGCCGGTGGCGTCGAGTCGATGTCCCGCGTCCCGATGGCGTCCGACGGCGGCGCCTGGGCGATGGACCCGGAGACCAACTTCAAGACGAGCTTCGTTCCGCAGGGGATCGGCGCCGACCTCATCGCCACCCTCGAGGGCTTCAGCCGCGACGACGTCGACGCCTACGCGCTGGAGTCGCAGACCCGCGCGGCGAAGTCGTGGGCCGACGGCGCCTTCGAGCGCTCGATCGTCCCCGTCGTCGACCGCAACGGCCTGACCGTGCTCGACCACGACGAGCACGTCCGTGAGACGACGATGGAGGGCCTCTCGGGCCTCAAGCCGTCGTTCGCCGGCATCGGTGACATGGGCGGCTTCGACGCGGTGGCGCTGCAGAAGTACCACTGGATCGAGTCGATCAACCACGTCCACCACCCCGGCAACAGCTCGGGCATCGTCGACGGCGCCGCGCTGGTGCTGCTGGGCACCGAGGAGGCCGGCCAGCAGAACGGTCTCACCCCGCGCGCCCGCATCGTCGCCACCGCCGTCTCCGGCGCCGACCCGACGATCATGCTGACCGGCCCGACGCCGGCCTGCGAGAAGGTCCTGGCCAAGGCGGGCATGACCATCGACGACATCGACCTCCTCGAGATCAACGAGGCGTTCGCGGCCGTGCCGATGAAGCTGATGCGCGACCTCGGCTTCCCGCACGAACGCACCAACGTCGCGGGCGGCGCCATCGCGCTGGGCCACCCGCTGGGCGCCACCGGCGCCATGCTCGTCGGGACCATGGTCGACGAGCTCGAGCGCCGTGACCTGCGCCGCGCCATCGTCACGCTCTGCATCGGTGGCGGCATGGGTGTCGCCACCATCATCGAGCGGGTCTGAACCACCCCCGGAACGTCATCCCGAGAGCGAAGGAGCAGCCAGCGCAGTGTCCGAGAACATGTTCCGGTGGGAGGCCGACGGGGACGGCATCGTCACGCTGACGATGGACGACCCGACTGCCTCGGCCAACACGATGAGCGCCAAGTGGGGCGAGGACTTCGCCGAGACGCTGCAGCGCCTCGAGGCGGAGAAGGACTCGATCACCGGTGTCGTGCTGACCTCCGCGAAGAAGACCTTCTTCGCGGGCGGCAACCTCGACGACCTCGTGAAGTACACGAAGGCCGACGCGCAGAAGGTCTTCGACCAGTCGCAGGAGATCAAGGGCCTGCTGCGGCGCCTGGAGACCCTCGGCAAGCCGGTCGTCTCCGCGATCAACGGCGCGGCGCTCGGCGGTGGCCTGGAGATCGCGCTGGCCACCCACCACCGCATCGCCCTCGACGCCAAGGGCTCGAAGATCGGGCTGCCCGAGGTCACGCTCGGTCTGCTGCCCGGTGGCGGGGGTGTCGTGCGCGTCGTGCGCCTGCTCGGCCTGGCCGACGGCCTCATGAACGTGCTGCTGCAGGGCCAGCAGCGCGCCCCGAGGGCCGCGCTCGAGGCGGGCCTCGTGCACGAGGTCGTCGACACCCCCGACGAGCTGATCCCGCGCGCCAAGCAGTGGGTGCGCGACAACCCCGAGGCCGTGCAGCCGTGGGACGAGAAGGGCTACAAGATCCCCGGCGGCACGCCGTCGACGCCGAAATTCGCCGCGAACCTGCCGGCGTTCCCGGCCAACCTGCGCAAGCAGCTCAAGAACGCCCCGATGCCCGCGCCATACCTGATCATGGACGCGGCCGTCGAGGGTTCGCAGGTCGACCTCGACAACGCCGGCAAGATCGAGTCGCGGTACTTCGCCGAGCTCGCCTGCGGCCAGGTGTCGACGAACATGACCCGCGCGTTCTTCTTCGACCTGCAGGCCATCAACAAGGGCGCCTCGCGCCCCGACGGCTACGAGAAGCACGCCGCCCGCAAGGTGGTCGTGCTCGGCGCCGGGATGATGGGCGCGGGCATCGCGTACTCGTGCGCGATGGCGGGCCTCGAGGTCGTCCTCAAGGACGTCGCCCTGGCCAACGCCGAGAAGGGCAAGGACTACTCGAAGAAGATCCTCGACAAGGCCGTCTCGCGCGGGAAGTCGACCCAGGAGAAGGCCGACGAGGTCCTCGCCCGGATCACGCCCACCGAGAAGCCCGAGGACGCCGCGGGCGCCGACCTCGTCATCGAGGCCGTCTTCGAGAGCCCGGACCTCAAGAAGAAGGTGTTCAACGAGATCCTCCCGCACCTGGCGCCCGACGCCGTCCTGGGCTCGAACACCTCGACGCTGCCGATCACCGACCTCGCGACCGGCGTCGACCGGCCCGAGGACTTCGTCGGCCTGCACTTCTTCTCGCCGGTCGACAAGATGCCGCTCCTGGAGATCATCAAGGGCGAGAAGACGAGCGACGCCACGCTGGCCAAGGCGATCGACATCGCCCTGCAGATCAAGAAGACCCCGATCGTCGTCTCCGACAGCCGCGGGTTCTTCACCAGCCGCGTCATCGGCACGTTCATCAACGAGGCCGTGGCGATGCTGGGCGAGGGCGCCGCGCCGTCGTCGATCGAGCAGGCCGGGTCACAGGCCGGCTACCCGGCTCCGCCGCTGCAACTGATGGACGAGCTCACCCTGACGCTGCCGCAGCACATCCGCGAGGAGACCCGCAAGGGCGTCGAGGCCGCCGGCGGCACCTGGGTCGGGCACCCGTCCGACGCCATCGTCGACCGGATGGTCGAGCTGGGCCGCAAGGGCCGCTCCTCGGGCGCCGGGTTCTACGAGTACGACGAGTCGGGCAAGCGCACGCGGTTGTGGCCGGGCCTGTCCGAGGAGTTCGGCGCGGCCCGGGGCGACCTGCCGTTCGAGGACATGCAGGAGCGCATGCTCTTCGCCGAGGCCCTCGAGACCGTGAAGTGCTTCGACGAGGGCGTCCTGCACACGATCGCCGACGCCAACATCGGCTCGATCATGGGCATCGGCTACCCGGCCTGGACCGGCGGCGTGGCGCAGTACATCGACGGCTACCCCGGCGGCCTGCCCGGGTTCGTCGAGCGCGCCCGCATCCTGGCCAAGGCCTACGGCGACCGATTCGCCCCGCCGGCCTCGCTGGTCGAGAAGGCCGAGAAGGGCCAGACCCTGCGCGGGGAGTGACCCGCGCGCGCCTGGCGTGAGCGAACGGCGCTCTCGCTGCGTCGGGGCGGGTTCGCGGGGTGGTTGCCACACCCGCGGTCAGTTGCTGTTCGCGAACAGGGTAGCGAGACGCTGGGCTGGGTCGTCCCAGTCCAGCGTCTCTCGCGGGGTCGTTCATTGAGTTCGTCGGCGACGGCGTCGAGGTGGGCCTGGCTATGGACGGCGAGGTTGCTGCCCTGGGGGAAGTACCGGCGCCGCAGCCCGTTGGTGTTCTCGTTGCTGCCGCGCACGGGCACGGACCCGACGACGCGCTGGCGGAGCGCACGACCACGGGCACGACCGACAGAACTGGCGCTGCTACTGGTGGTACGCCGATCCCGAGCTGGGCAAGGACATCGGCCAGGTCTGCTACCTGCACGACATGGGCGACATCCGCAATCACCGCCACCACGGGCTCGTCGGCGCGATCGTCGTCGAGCCCGAGGGCTGGGAGCCCGACGACTGGACCGGGACGCAGACGATCGTGCCGCATCGCGACGGGCGGACAGCCAACGAGCAGGTGCTTGTGGGACCCCGACCTCGTGATCACCAACTGCGGGGCGCCGGCGCCCGGGGCACCCCCACCGCTGTCCAGGTCGGTCGAGCGGTCGGTGAGGCCGTCCCGGTGATCGTCTATTCGGTCGGTACGCAGGGCAAGCCCACGCCTGCCTACTGCTTCGCCCAAGCGGAGCTCCCGGACGAGCTCCTTCACTGCGTCATCGACGCCCGAGCGCGCGCACCCATACCGTCAGGCCTGACTGTCTCGTAGGCTCACGCTGGACCGCGTGACCACGAGGAGGACGAGGGCCCCATGGGTGTGCTGGACGGCGTCAAGGTCATCGAGGTCGCCGGGATCGGGCCGGGCCCGTTCGCGGCGATGATGCTCGCGGACATGGGCGCCGACGTGCTGCGCGTCGACCGTCCGGCCGGGGGGCGCGGGCTCTCGCTCGGCGACACCGACAAGGACGTGCTCGCCCGCGGACGGCGTTCGGTGGCCCTCGACCTCAAGGCGCCCGAGGGTATCGAGGTGCTGATGGACCTCGTCGAGACCGCGGACGTGCTGCTCGAGGGCTACCGCCCCGGGGTCGCCGAGCGCCTCGGCTTCGGGCCCGAGGACTGCCACGCTCGCAACGAGCGCCTCGTCTACGGCCGCATGACCGGGTGGGGCCAGGACGGCCCGCAGGCCTCGCGCGCCGGGCACGACCTCACGTATCTCTCGACCGCCGGCGTCGTCGCGCACATGGCGGGCCGCGACGGGGCGCCCGCGATCCCGATCAACCTCGTCGGCGACTTCGGCGGCGGCGGGATGCTGCTCGTGGTCGGCGTGCTCGGCGCGCTGGTGGAGCGTGGCATCTCGGGCCGCGGGCAGGTCGTCGACGCCGCCATCGTCGACGGTGCCGCGCTGCAGATGGCGATGGTCTACGGGATGCGCGCGGGCGGGCTGTGGCCCCACGCCCGCGGTGGCAACATCCTCGACGGCGGCGCCCCGTTCTACGACCACTACCGCTGCGCCGACGGCGGCTACGTGGCCGTCGGGGCCCTCGAGCCGCAGTTCTACGCCGAGCTCATGAGGGGCCTGGGGCTGGAGGGCGAGGAGATCGCCTCCAGCCAGTGGGACATGGCGCGCTGGCCGGAGTTCCGCGCGCGGATCGGTGAGGTCTTCGCGACCCGGCCCCGGGACGACTGGGCCGCCGATCTCGAGGCGACCGACGCCTGCGTGGCCGCGGTGCTCGACATGGAGGAGTCCGCCGAGCACCCGCACAACAAGGCCCGTGGCCTGCACATCGAGGCCTTCGGGGTGACGCAGCCGGCGCCGGCCCCGCGCTTCAGCCGCACCCCCAGCGGCACGCCGACGCCCCCGGCCACGCCGGGCCAGCACTCCGCGGAGGCGCTCGCCGACTGGGGCGTCGACCGCGACCGGATCGCCAAGCTGCAGGAGGCGGGGGTCGTCCACCAGACCTAGGCTCGTGCCCTCGGCCGTTCGAGGTCGCCGAGCACCCTGCCCGAGGAGGCACCGTGATCCTGACCCCGGCCGGGGCGTGGCGCGCCGCGGGCAACGTGCGCGCGCGGGTGCTCGAGGGACCGCTGGCCGACCTGCGCCGCATGCCCCGCACCGCGTTCGACACGGGCCCGGGCGAGGCCGGCAGCGACGGGGTCGGACGGGCACTCGGGCTGGCCCGCGCCGGGTCGGTGAGCACCTACCGCTACGCGGTCCACCCGACCGCGCGGCTGCGGGGCTCCCCGGCCGTGCTCGTGTCACCGCTCGGCGCCTGTGGGGTGGCCTTCGACCTGCGGCGGGGCAACAGCCTCGTCGAGCACCTCGTCGGCGAGGGCCGGCCGGTGTACCAGGTCGACGACGAGGACCTCGTCGGCTACGGCGGCTCGATCGCGCCGGGCGCCGCCGACCTCGAGCGCTGGGTGGACGAGATCCTCCCCCACGTCGTACGAACGGTCAGCGCCGCGCACCAGGGCATCCCGGTGCACCTCGTCGGCTGGTCGATCGGCGGCCTGCACAGCGTGCTCAGCGTCGCCGGGCACCCCGACCTGCCGATCGCGTCGGTCACCGGGGTGGCGACACCGTTCACGCTCGACGGCGTGCCGCCGGTGGTCGGGGCGCGGCCCCTGGCGATCGCAGCGGGCGGGCCGGTGCTCGCGACCTTGCAGACGCTGCTGGCGCTCATGCCGCTGCCGCGCCTGCTCCGCGCGCTCGGGCTCGGCTCGCTCGACGAGCTGCTCACCGCACCCCTGACCATGATCGCCCGCCTGGACGACCGGGAGTTCCTCGCCCAGCTCGAGGCCGTGGACGACCTGCGTGCCCTCATCGGCGAGCAGGCCCGGTTCATCGGCACCTACTTCCGCGCGATGGTGGCGCCCGAGGACCTCGAGGCCGGACGGGTCCCCGTCGGGCACCGCGTCGTCGACTTCGCCGACCTGCACCGGCCCGTCCTGCTCGTCGCCGGCGAGACCGACCGGGTGGTGCCGCCCCGGGCCGTCCGTGCCGGGGCCCGGCGCCTCATCGGCGCGGACACACGGCTGACGACGGCCCCGGGTGGTCACCTGGGGGTGCTCGCGGGGCGCGCCGCCAAGAACACGACCTGGGCGCGGCTGTGCGCGTTCCTCGACCGTCACGACGCCCCGGCCACCGTCGAGGGCAGCACCCCGACGAGCCGTCGCGCGCTGCGCCCGGCGGCGGCGCGGCCCCGGGCGGTCGAACCGCTGCGTCCGACGCCCCCACCCGACGAGGCCGTGGAGAAGGCCGTGGAGAAGGCTGCGGAGAAGCCGGACCCCCCGGCGCGGACCCCCGCGCGGCGCTCCTCGCGGCTGCCCCCGCCCAAGCGGGCGTCACGATCACCGCGGCGCGACTGACGTCCTGGTCGTCACCGTGTCGTCTATGGTGACGAGGTGGTTTCGTTGCGCGACGCCCGCCGTGACCGCGGCTGGTCGCAGACCACGGCCGTGGCGAGACTCCGAGAGCTGGCCGAACGCGGCCAGGTCGACGTCGCCAGCGCCGCCAGCCTGAAGACGCAGCTCTCGCGCTGGGAGAACGGCACCGTGCCCGACGAGCCCTATCGCACGCTGCTGGCGGAACTCTACGAGCGCGAGCTGGGCGACCTGGGCATCGACGTCACCCCGCACTGGGAGCGCAGCCACGAGATCCCGGGGCTGCTCATGGAGATCCGCGACGAGCTGCGCACGCTGAACGAGCTGCTGCGGGAGCGCGGCGGGTCCTGACGACCCGTCAGGTCTGCGGCGGCCGCCCGCCGGCCACGCTCAGACGCCGTCGCTCCTCGGGCACCTCGACCCGCGCGAGCACCAGCCCCAGGGCGGTGACCGACACGGTGCCCACGGCGGCCATCGCCTCCGCGGTCAGGTCGAGGACGTCGGCCAGAGGGCGCAGCGGCGCCAGCAACATGCTCACGAAACGAAACCCCTACGACATTCGGCTGGTCGGTGACCGGGCGAGGGCCCGCACGACGTCGCGGCACCGATGCCGCCCGACGCCGGGGCTCCCGCAAGTTCGTGCACTCCATCGTGCCAGTCGTGCCCGGCGGTGGAACCCGCTGTCGCGGGAATTCACACGTCGGCCACAGAGAACTGCGACAACCGGTCGGTCGGGTGCGCCGCTCGGCGCCGCCCTTCCGGTGGCCGGCAGTGTCGATCTCTGCGAGTCGATCTCTGCGAGTCGATCTCTGCGAGTCGATCTCTGCGTGTGCTGTCATCGGGTGCGGCTCCTACGGTACGGGGGTGCGCCATCGACAGCTCGGTTCGAGCGACCTGCAGGTATCCGAGATCTCCCTCGGCTCGTGGCTGACCTACTCCGGCGGGGTCGAGGCCGACGCGACGGCCGCGTGCACGCGGGCCGCGTTCGACGCCGGCATCACCTTCTTCGACACCGCCAACGTCTACGGCCGCGGCGCCGCGGAGGAGGCGTGGGGAGGGATCCTCGCCGACTACCGGCGCGAGGACTACGTGCTCGCCACCAAGGTCTACTTCCCGATGTCGGACACCGACCGGGGCCTGTCGCCCGCCCAGATCCACAAGCAGATCGACGCCTCGCTGGGGCGCCTGCGGACCGACTACGTCGACCTCTACCAGTGCCACCGCTTCGACGCGGACACGCCGATCGAGGACACCATGGAGGCGCTCGCCGAGGTCGTCCGCGCCGGGAAGGCCCGCTACCTCGGCGTCAGCGAGTGGACGCCGGAGCAGATCCGCGCGGGCGTCGAGGCGTGCCCGGACGACGTGCGGATCGTGTCGTCGCAGCCGCAGTACTCCATGCTCTGGCGCGCGCCCGAGGCCGAGGTCTTCCCGACGACCGCGGAGCTCGGCATCTCGAACATCGTGTGGTCGCCGATCGCCGAGGGCGTGCTGACCGGGAAGTACAAGCCGGGCGAGCCGGTCCCCGTCGACTCCCGCGCGGCGAGCGACGAGATGAACGGCTTCATCCGCCGCAAGCTCACCGACCGGACGCTCGAGGCCGTGCAGCGCCTGGTCCCGATCGCCGAGGGCGCGGGACTCTCGATGGCCGAGATGGCGATCGCGTGGGTGCTGCGTCGCCCGGAGCTCGCGTCGGCGATCATCGGCGCCTCGCGGCCCGAGCAGGTGCACGCCAACGCCGCCGCGGCGGGCATCGAGCTGACACCCGACACGCTCGCGGCGATCGACGAGGCGCTCGGCGACGTCCCCGTCACCGGCCCGCAGCTCGGCCCCGGCGCCTCGCCGAAGATCACGCATCGCTGAGGCACCTCAGCGGGGCAGGCGCCGCCAGGCCCAGCGGGGCAGCAGGCGCATCGCGGTGAACAGCAGGCGCAGCGCCCCCGGCACCCAGACGACGTCCTTCCCGGCCGCGAGCGCGGCGGCGGTGGCGTCGGCGACCTGGCCGGGCGTCGACGAGAGCGGCGCCGGGTGGAGGCCGCTGTCGGCCGTCATGCGCCCGATGACGAAGCCCGGACGCACGAGGGTCAGGTGCACGCCGCTGCCGTGCAGCGCGTCCGCGAGGCCCGAGGCGAACCCGTCGAGCCCCGCCTTCGCCGAGCCGTACACGTAGTTGGCGCGCCGGACCCGGACCCCGGCCACCGAGGAGTACACGACGATCTCGCCGCGCCCCCGGGAGCGCAGCCGGGCCGCGACCTCCGTGAGCACCGCGACCTGGGCGACGTAGTCGGTGTGCACGACCGCCGCGGCGTGCGCGGGGTCGCGCTCCGCGCGTGCCTGGTCGCCGAGCACGCCGAACGCGACGACGACCGTGTCGGGCACCCCGTGTGCGGCCTCGACCTCGTCGAGCACCGCCGGCTGAGCGGCGAGGTCGTCGGCGTCGAACTCGACGGTCGCCACCTCGGCGCCGGCACTGCGGACCGCCGCGACCTCCGCAGTGAGGTCGTCCGCGCGGCGCGCGGCGAGCACCACCGTGCCGGCGCGACCGGTCCCGGCGAGGCGGCACGCGAGCGCGACCCCGATCTCGCTGCGGCCACCGAGGACCAGGACCACCGGCCGTGTCTGCGTGGGCACCGCGGCAGCGTAGGAAGAGGTCCTCGCCCGATCACGTTCGGGCCCGTAGCGTCACGGCGACCGGACGGGAGGACGCGCGGTGAAGACGGTGCACGCGATGATCCCGGCCCACGCGCTCGACGCTGCGCGACGTGCGCTGGAACGGCACGCGGTGCTCGGGATGACGATCTCCGAGGTTCTCGGCCCCAACACGGACGGACAGCGCACGATCCATCGCGGCCAGATGGTCCAGGACAGCTTCACGCCGTGCCTGCGACTCGAGACGATCGTGCACGACGAGCTCGTCGACCGCGTCGTCAACGAGATCGCCGCCGCCGTGCATCCCGAGGGGCGGCTGTGGGTCACGCCGCTGGACCTCGTCCTGCGGGTCCGGACCGGAGAGCGCGGCGAGGACGCGGTGTGAAATCATCGTGAGTCGACCCGCCCAGTCGTGACGACCGTCTGCCGCAGCGACCGACCCGCCCGGCGGTACACGCTGTTGCGGTCGCGGGAACTCGGACGAGGATCGACACTCGTCGGGGGACGACGCCATCGGACGGGTGATGGCTGGGGGTGAGTACGGGTGAGTACGTCGGACCACACCGGACGTCATCGCCGCGGTACCGGCACCCCGGGGTTCGAGCACGCGGCGCTCTTGGTCGACGACGACGCGCAGTTCGTCGCCGGCGTCGTCGAGCACATCCGCGAGGGCCTCGAGGCCGAGGACGCCGTCGTGATCGCCCTGCCCTCCGAGCAGCTCAGCCCGATCCGCGAGGGGCTCGGCGAGGACGCACGGTCCGTCGTGCTCCAGGACGTGCGACGGCTCGGCCCCAACCCCGCCCGCCTCGTCCCCCTGCTGTACCAGTTCCTCGCCGAGCACCCGGAGCGGCGCGTGCGTGCCGTCGGCGGCGGGCTGTGGGCCGGCCGGCCCTCTGACGAGCGCGCCGCCTACCTCCAGCACGACGCGCTGACCAACGTCGCCTTCGCCGAGCGGGCCGTCACCATGCTCTGCCCGTACGACACGCGGTCGCTGGATCCGGACACCGCCGCGGACGTCCGAGCCGCGCACCCCCTGCTCGTCGAGGACGGCGCCGCGGTGCCGAACGCGACCTACGGCGACCCCGTCAAGCTCGCCGAGACCGTGCTCGGCCCCCTGCCCGAGCCTCCCGACCTCGGCGAGACGCTCGTCTACACCGCCCCGCACGGTCCCCGCGCCGTCCGCCGGGCCGTCGCCGACCACGCCCGGGCCGCCGGGCTGGCCACCGAGCGCGCCGCCGACCTCTGCCTCGCCGTGCACGAGGTCGCGGTGAACACCGTCGTCCACACCGAGGGTCCGGGCATCCTGTCGCTCTGGCACACCGATGACCGCGTGGTCGCGGAGATCCAGGACTCCGGCTACATCGCCGACCCGCTCGTCGGCCGGCACCCGCCCGCCGACGCCGACGGCCGCGGGTACGGCCTGTTCCTCACCCACCGGCTCTGCGACCTCGTCCGCCTGCACAGCAGCGAGGACGGCGGGACGACCGTCCGCATGACGATGTACGTGGACGGACGGCCGCGCTAGGTTCGGCGCCCTGCCGACACCCGGGGGGCACGCCGTGGACAGCGCCGACCTGCACGCCGCCATCACGTCCGAACGGCTCCGGCTGGCCGACGTCCTCGAGGAGCTCGCGACCGAGGAGTGGGACTACGAGTCGCTGTGCGCCGGCTGGACCGTGAAGACCCTCGTGGCGCACCTGACGCTGACGTCGCGGCTCACGCGGCTGGAGGCGCTGCGGGGCGTGCTCGCCGCCCGGTTCGACATCAACGCCTTCATCGACCACGCCGCGCGCGCCCGAGCAGCCCATCACACCCCGCCGGAGCTGATCACCCAGTTCCGCGAGTCGGCGGGGTGGACGCGGCGGCCGATGGGCGCGAAGCCCATGGACCCGCTCGTCGACATCCTCGTGCACGGCCAGGACCTCACCCGCCCGTTGCGCCGGACGCTCGCGGTCGCGCCGGAGCGCGCGGTCCCCGCCCTCGAGTTCGTGCTGTCGACGTCGTTCTACGGCGCGCCGAAGCGCCTGGCGGGCCTGCGCCTCGTCGCGACCGACACCGACTGGTCCCACGGCGACGGCGACCGGGAGCTCCGCGGACCCGCGGGCGACCTGCTCCTCGTGGCCGCCGGTCGCTCTGCGGGCCTCGCCGCCCTCGACGGCCCCGGTGTCGCGGACCTGGCCGCGCGCCTGTAGAGATGTCAGCGGCGTGGCGTCGCTGACGTTGAGTGTCCGTAATGCCACGCGCTCACGTGCCGTCGAAACGCCGCCCGAGCACGACCGTGTCCTGGCGCGCGTAGCCGAGACGCTCGTAGAACCCCACCGCCGCGGCGTTGTCGTCGCGCACCATGAGCTGGACCTTCGGCACGTGCGCGGCGAGCCACCCCTCGGCGGCCGCGACGAGCGCGCGCCCGACACCGCGCCGGCGGTGGTCGTCGGCGACGGCGAGGTAGTAGAGCCACCCGCGGTGCCCGTCGTGACCGACCAGCACCGTCCCCACGAGCCGTTGTCCCGCCGTGGCGGCGAGCACCGTGGACGACGGCCCGTCGAGCGCGCGCCGGAGATCGGCGTCCGGGTCGTTCCACGGGCGCGTCAGCCCCACGGCGTGCCAGAGGGCGACCGCGGCGGCGCACTGCTCGCGCGGCAGGATGACGATCACCGGAGCGACGGTACGTCTCCCGAGGTCTTACCCACCGGAGCATGCTGAAGGGACACTGGAGCGGACGGGGCCGCTGGGCCTCGTGGCGGCCATTCGCGCTGGTCGGCGACCTCGGCGGGACGATGCTCCAGATCACCGGGATCCGAACCGGCCGCTGCGCCGTACACGGTGCTCGGCTGGTCGGTACCCGACGTCGCGGCGGCCGTCGACGAACTCGCGGCCCGGGGCGTGACGGTCGCCTGCTACGAGCTCATGGAGCAGGGACGAGCGCGGCATCTGGACCTCGCCGGGCCGCGTGCGCATCGCCTGGTTCCTCGACCCGGACCGCAACAACCTCTCGCTCACGGAGTTCCCGAGATGAGCGTCAGGATGACGCGGATCCTGCACGTCAAGCTGCCGGCCGACCTGCAGCGCGGCGTGGACCGTACCGCCGGCTGATGGATCTCGCGCTGTCGTACGAGTTCGTCGAGGACGGCGAGCGCCACGGCGCCGTGCTGCACTCGCCTGATCTCCGAGCGGTGTCGGGTCGGGGCGGAGCCTGTCTCGTGCTCTTCCCCGACCCCGGGTGCTCCACCTAGGCGACCATGGCCGGGTGGAGTTCGAGATCAGGGCAGCTCGCGGGCACGACGCCGACGCCCTGACCGAGCTGCTGGAACAGCTCAGTTACCGGCAGGACGGCGGCGTGGCCGCGCGGCTCCGCGCGTGGATCGACGATCCGCAGGGTCACGTCCTGGTCGCCGACGACGGAACCGAGCTCCTGGGAGTTGTCGCCATGTACCTCACGCCTCGCTTCGAGCGGGCCGGCTGGTGGGCACAGGTTGTCGCTCTGGTCACCGCCGTGACCGCCCGCCGGATGGGCGTCGGCCGCGAGCTGATGCGCAGGGCCGAGGCGCGGGCGGTCGAAGCTGGCTGCGATATGATCGCGCTGAACAGCTCCCGTGAGCGTTCCGGGGCCCACGCCTTCTACCGGCGCCTCGGCTACCTGGATCGGTGCGACGACCACGCGCAGTTCGTCCGGCCGCTGTCGCAGCGGCCAGATCAGGAACGCCGCCTCCGGTGACGCTCTGCTGTCCGGGCCGCGGCCAGGGCGGGCGGGAGCCCGCAGGGCCGGCCGTTTCGCGGTGCCCACGGTGGCCCGCTCGCCGGCAGTGTCTACCAGCGCGTGTGGTGAGAAGGCCCTGACGGCCTCCGAGGTCGCCTCACCACTCGCGCGCCGGCCCTACGACCTGCGGCACGCCGCGGTGTCGACCTGGCTGAACTCCGGCGTCCCGGCACCGCAGGTCGCCGAGTGGGCCGGGCACAGCGTGAACGTGCTGTTGCGTGTCTACGCCAAGTGCATCGTCGACCAGGAGGACGCCGCCCGGCGACGGATCGAGGACGCGCTCCGCGGGGACGACCCCGAGTGACCGACCAAGATCGGCCCGTGAATAGGCCGTGGACACCCGCGCAGGGCCGGTCACAGTCGGGCGGAGCCGAACATGACCGTGATCATGAAGAAGGCCCATCGTCGCTGGTGAGCGGGGCGATGGGCCTGGTGGTGGCGGGTCCAGGATTCGAACCTGGGAAGCTTGCGCGACGGATTTACAGTGCGCACCCGTTGTGCGTCTGACCAGCGGCGACGTCAGCGATCTTCGCTCTCGCCCGTGAATAGTCCGCACACGGACACCGCACCGGTCCCGGTGGTGATCTCCTCGCGGCGCGGGTCCTCCCCGGCCGGGCCGTGGGTCCGGAGTGCCAGGTACTCCTTCCCGCCTGGCGCGGAGCGGCCCGCGGTCTGGCTGGCCTCTGGCGCGTCGCGAGGAGGTCGCCGCCGTCCCTGCCCCTCCCCCTGATCTCCGAGCGGTGTCGGGTTCGGGCGGAGCCCGGGGAAGTCGTTCGCTTGGTGCCGCCCTCTCCACCTACCGTCACGCGATGGCACCCACCCCGCCGTACTACACCGTGGTGATCACGACGACGCTTGACCCGCTGGCCGGCGGCTACGACGACGCCGCGACGCAGATGGGCGTCCTCGTCGAGACCTACCCGGGCTTCCTCGGCGTGGAGTCGGCTCGCGACCCCGACGGCTTCGGCGTCTCGGTCTCGTACTGGCGGGACCTGGAGAGCCTGCGTGCGTGGCGTGACGACCTCGAGCACCGGATGACGATGCACGCCGGCCAGGAGAGCTGGTACCGGAGTTACCACGTGCGCGTGGCCCGCGTGGAACGCGAGTATCGGTGGGACCGCTCCGAGGGGCTGGGGCTGCACGGCGACGAAGCCCAGGTGCCGGCGCTCTGAGACCGTCGTGCCGCCTGCGCTGGCGCTCCGCAGGTCTGGTCTCGCGGCGCGGGCGGGCCGGGCGGAAGAGCCGACGGGCCGCGGCCGAGCACGGCGCCAGCCGCGCGCAGCGCCGCGTGTCCGGCGGCGCGATCCCGCCCAGGCCGGCCCGCCGCGTACCCAGGCCCTCGCCGACGCGCCGCCGCAGGCGGCGCGCTTGATCTCCTAGAGCCGAATTCGGCAGGGCAGTTGGCGAAGGCAACGGCAAGCAACACAGTCGTTCACCCTGTGCGCCTACTCGTCAGCCGCTCGCTTCATCGACTCGTTGTGACACCAGACTTCTTGACCGAGCCGCGCTATTGAACAGAGAACCACTGCCGCAATCGGAGCCACGAACGAAGGTGCTTGATCTAGACCGTATGGAGGCCGGCGCCTCCGCTCGTAAGTTGGCGCGGGTCACCGTCGTTGGTGGCGGTGCCGCATTTACGAGGGAGGCGCCGGTGCCTGGCGAGGGTAGTTGGATCGGGTTGGACGTTC